>JANXWE010000118.1 GCA_025351325.1 Fimbriiglobus sp. | reverse complement strand
GCCGGCAGGGGGTTTGAGGTTCCGCACCGGTTGATCGGCCGCGAGGATGACGCCTTGAAACTTGGCGGGCAGGAAACCGTTCGACCAGTTCGCTTTGCCGTTGGGCGCTTCCCCGCGGATGTCGGGCAGGGCGATGTACGCCGGCAAGTTGTCGTTGGCGCTGCCGAGGGCGTAACTGAGCCAGGAACCGGCGGCGGGGAAGCCTTCGATGGCGTGGCCGGTGTTCATGAAGACGCAGCCGGGGCCATGCGTGTTCGTCTTGGAAGTCATGCCGTGGAGGAAGGCAATGTCATCGGCGAACGCGGCCACTTTTGGGATCAACGACGAGAGCATTTTGCCGGATTTGCCAGACGGGGCAAAGGCCCACGGGCTTCGCATCAGGTTGCCGTTTTTGCCTTGGAAACTGACGAGGTTCTCCTCGCCCGGCATCGGCTTGCCGTCATTCTTCTCCAGTGCGGGCTTGTGATCCCAGAGGTCGATGTGCGACGCGGCACCGGGGCAGAAGATTTGCAGCACCCGCTTGGCCTTGGCCGGGTGGTGGGTCGCCCCGACGCCCGGCTTCCAGTCCGCTTTCTCGGCCCCGAAACCTTCCCCGGCCAACAGCGACAGCAATCCGATCCCGGCCAACCCGGTGGGAACTTGGGCGAAGAAATCGCGGCGATGGAGCGGGTTCACGGTCGTTCTCTCAATCGACGTAAAGGAATTCATTCGAGTTCAACACCGCCCGGCAGAACGCTCGCAAACTCTGACTTCGGATGAATTTCTCACCTGCCAGCAGTTCGTCCACGGTCGGGGTTCGGCCGTAAATCAAGCGGTACAGTCGTTCGAGCTGGGCATCGATCTTCGGGCCACCATCGGCCTTCAACCGGGTGGCGAGTGCCTCGGCCATATCGAGTGTGAACTTGTGGTTGAACAGCGTAAGAGCTTGGCTCGGCGTCGTCGTACTGGAGCGTCGTGGGGCGGCGGACGCAGGATCGGGGCAGTCGAAGTCGGTCAGCAAATCGACGCGGGCCGCACGAGCATTTTGGTGATAGACCGAACGGCGGTAGGTTTCCGCTCCCGGAGCATCGAGCGGGGTGTACGTGGAGACGTTGTCTTGGCTGTATTGGTACAGTTGGAAACCTGGCCCGCCCATTTTCGGGTCGAGTCGACCAGAAATTGAAAGCATCGAATCGCGGACTTCCTCGGCCGATAGTCGTCGGGGTGGATAGCGCCAGAGCAGACGCGAGTTTCCATCGGTCGCTGCCGCATCGTTGCGAAACGCGGAGGACTGCCGATACGCCTGCGAGGTCACGATCAGGCGGTGCATCGGTTTGAGCTGCCACTTCTCTTTTTGAAGTTGGCCCGCCAACCAGTCGAGCAGTTCCGAGTGCGTCGGCAGGCCGCCCATGTAGCCAAAGTCGCTCGGGGTATCGACGATTCCCGTGCCGAAGTGCCAGCCCCAGAGGCGATTCGCCAGCACACGCGGTGTTAGTGGGTTGTCCGGGGCGACGATCCATTCGGCGAGTGCCAACCGCCGTTCCGCTTCCGTCGCCTTGGCTGGCAAGTCGTATCCTTTGCCGGCGTCCGATAAAAACGCCGGGCTGGCGAAGGCGACCAACTCGCCCTTCTTCATGGCGTCGCCGCCCGTGAAGACGTGGAACGGGCCGGCGGCGGGTTGGAATTGTCCGACCCACCAACTCGGGAACTTCGGCAGCGCGGCGAAGTCGAGTTCCACTTGGGCGAGTTCGGCTTTCCACATCGGCACGCGGTGTTCGAGTTCAGAAGTCTGAGTCGTTTTCCAGAGATTTTGGTGAGCCAGAATCGCGTTGCGACGGGCGTCGATGGCCGCCATTTTCACGCCAAGTTCACTCCGCACTTTCGCGGGGACGATCTGCCGTTCCCCGTGATTGACCCCGGCGAATGTCGCGGCCAGGCGGTGGTAGTCTTGCTGCGTGATCGGGTCGAACTTGTGATTGTGGCAGCGGGCGCAGCCGACGGTGACCCCGAGGAACGCTTCGCCGGTGGCACGCACCATGTCGTCCAACGTGTTCGCCCGGATCGCGGCGGCTTGGGCGGCATCTTGGTTGCCGACATCGTCGTAAGCCCCGACCACGAGGAACGCCGTGCCGACTTCCACCGCGGCATCACCGGGGGCGAGTTGATCCCCGGCCAAATGTTCCCGGACGAGCCGATCAAACGGTTTGTCGTCGTTCAAACTGCGGATGACGTAGTCGCGGAAGGGCCATGCCGAGTGGTAAAGAACGTTGCGTTCGAAGCCATTGCTCTCGCCGAAACGGACGACATCGAGCCAATGGCGACCCCAGCGTTCCCCGTAAGCAGGGGACTTTAACAAAACTTCGACCAGTTTCGAATACGCGGCGTCGGAAGGATCTTTTGCGAACGCCTCGACGCTTTCGGGCGTGGGTGGCAGACCGGTCAAATCATAAGTGATACGTCGGACGAGGGTTCGCGGGTCGGCCGGTGCAGACGGTTTCAGCCCTTTGTCAGCTAGCTTCGCGTAGATGAATCGATCGATCGAATTGGCCGCCCAAGCCGGTGGGAGTCCGGCGGGATTCGGTGGAGCAGGGGACGATAGCGGTTTCAGCGACCACCACGACTTGTCCGCTTTGGCCTTTTCTTGGACGATGACGTCCTTCGGCCACGTGGCACCCTCGGTAATCCACAACTTGAGGAGGTCGACTTCGGTGGCCGAGAGGGTTTTACCCTCTTTCGGCATGCGTGGGCGTTTGCCGGGTTTGGCTGATACCAATTCGAGGATGCCGCTTTCGTCGGGTTGACCGGGCACGACATATTCGCCGGTGAGCAGGTCGGCTGCGGTGGCCAGGGAGATATCACCCTTGGCAATGCCCGGTTGGTGACAGCGGACGCAATGGCGTTCCAAAATGGGGACGATATCTTTGGCGAAGTCGGCGGCAGATGTGGTCGGAACTCCAACTGCCGCGAAAAACAGAGTGGCCCAAACGGATCGCATCACGGCGGTGTCTCCCGAAGCTCGACTTGGTGTTTCTGGAATTTTTTTACGCGGTCAACAGTTTCGAGGTGACAGTGTGAAGTATGTTTGGTTGGTTGGCGGGTGCCAGAATTATACACCCGCATGAATCGATGGCTAGCCCGTTCGGGTTTCGTCAATCGTGGGTTGACGAACCGTGCCGATTCTTGTGCAGTGATGGGGTCAATCGTCATTGAGGATCGTGCCACGTGCGGATGCTGACCCGAACCGAGTTGAAGTCCGACCGAGCCTGGCAGGCCACCGTGCTGGGGATTACGACACTCATGCTCGTCGTATTCTACAACGGTGTTTTCGATTTGCTGAAGCAATGGACGAAAGCCGACTACTCCCACGGCTTCCTGGTGCCGCCGTTCGCAGCCTATTTGCTCTGGCGACGTCGCAAGTTGATCCCGGAGACCATCGCGTATCCGGACTACTGGGGCCTACCCTTTTTTTTGGTCGCCACGGTGCTCGCTCTCCCGGACATCGCCGATTACAACTACGGCAAAGAATTGATCCGAGGCTTTGCCATCGTGCTCGGCCTCACCGGAATCGTCGTGATGTTCTTCGGCCGTTGGCAGGGTCTGAAGTGGGCCTGGCCGGGGTTGGTGTTTCTCCTGCTGGCATTGCCGTTGCCCTATGTCGCTGAAGCACAATTGAGCTGGCGGCTCCGTTTGATCGCCGCTCAGGGGGGGACGGCCGTCCTCCAAGTGATGGGCTTCCCGACTTACAACACCGGCACCGTGATCCACATTGGCAACACGCAACTCGGTGTAGCGGAGGCCTGTTCGGGTTTGAGTATGCTGCTGGCTTTCGTCGCCCTGACCGTGGCGATTGCGTTCCTCTGCCCACCGTCGCGGCCACGGTGGGATCGACTTGCCATCGTGGGGAGTTCAATCCCGATTGCCGTGCTCTGCAACATCGGCCGGATCGTTGTCACGGGATTGGTGTACCACGCCGGTTGGAAACAAGTCGGCGATTTCGTCGTCCACGATTTGGCCGGCTGGCTGATGATGCCATTCGCCCTGGGCCTCATCTGGCTCGAATTCCGGCTGATCGATTGGATTCTGATGCCGGTCGAGTTCGCCTCGATGGAGGAAATCACGAAAGCGTCCTTTACGAAAGCGGCGGAGAAGATGAAACGCGAAGAGGCGGAACGAACGGCGATGCACGCGACCTGGAAAGCCCATATCGCCCCGCCACCGTTGACTCCACCGACGGGAGGGGCCACCTGATGCCCCGCCATCTGTTCGGTTCGCGGGCTTACGCTTTGTTCGCTTTGGGGATGGTCGCCTTCACTCTGTACGGCAGCTATGTGCCGTTCCGCTACCGGGCCAGACCGTGGCCCGAGGTCGTCGATTCCTTTCAATGGGCGATGGAGAACCGCCTCGCATTGGAATCGCGTTCGGACTGGGTGTCGAATTGCATGCTCGGGATCCCGCTGGGGTTTTGTCTCCTCGGCGCGCTTCGGGTGGATCGCACTTCGCGGGCGATGACCGCGTTGATCGGGCTGGCGATCTTGCCACTGTGCGTGGCCTTCGCCGCCGTGGTCGAATTCGGACAACTGTACTTCCCCGGTCGCACCTGTGCCGGGTCCGATGTCTTGGCCCAAGGTATCGGTGCCGTCATCGGAATTTTCGGCTGGATCTTGTGGGGCCAGTGGGGCACCGACAAAATTCGCGGTGCCTTCGGGCAAGCCGGGCAGCAAGGAAACACCGCAGTTCTGCTACTCGGCTACGGGTTCTTTGTGCTGCTCGTGCAACTGCTGCCGCTCGATCTCACGATCAGTCCATCCACGCTTTATCACAAAGCCAAAGACTCCTATGAAGTGACTCTCATTCCTCTCGGGGAATTCGATTGGGAACCGGGTCGGCCCGTTCTCGACAGAGGCAAAAAAATACAGGATTGGCTCGAACTCGTGGCTCTCTGTTGGCCGTTGGGCGCGCTCCTCACAGGATTACCGGGAAAGTGGCGGAGCCTGAACGGGTTGCCGCGCATGTTCGGTGCCGCAGTTCTTTTCAGCGGATTCCTGGAACTCGGGCAGCTCACCGTCTCGCGTCATCCGAGTACCACCGATGTCCTCGTGCTGACGTTCGGAATCCTGCTCGGTTGGGCCATGGCACTCGCGTTGGCGGATCGGGGTGTCCGGAAGTACCGATTGGAAGTCGCGCTGATCCTCGGCCAATTGTGGTTCGTGGCACTCGCTCTGATTCATTGGCATCCGTTCGATTTCGCTCCGGAATTGCTGGGCGACCGACTCCACGATCTCGACTGGATGCCGATGGCCGGCCAGGCGAGCAAAAACTACCTTTGGGCACTCAACGAAGTCCTGACGAAATTCACACTGTTCCTCCCGGTCGGGGCGCTGGCGGTCTGGTCGAGAAAATCGTCTGCGATCCGGCCGGGTTTACTCGTTCCCGTGCTACTCTCCGGTGTGGTGGCGGCCATTTTGGAATTCGGCCAAGCGATCATTCCCAGCCGGATCGCCAGTCCCACCGATGTCCTGTTCGGCTTTGTCGGTGGCTGGATCGGTGCAGAAGTGACCCGCCGATTGGTGGGTGGTTCACGCCGGGAATTGTCGCTACCCGCACAACCGAGGCGAGCCAAAGTGCAGGCTGCGCCGCTGCAGCCACGCGGCCAATGAGCCGGATTCGCAGATGGGGTACCCGAGAGAGATTCGATGGACAAGCACTTAATCCTGATGATCGTTTCGACTGTGATCGGGTTGATCGGCAGCTTTCTCGGCGGGCCGTTCTTCGGCATCGTGATCTACTACATTTACGCGGTCGTCCGTCCGCAATTCGTCTGGAAGGCGGATCTTCCTAACTTGTCATATGGTTGGTCGTTTATCGTCGCGATCAGTGCGATTGTGGCGACGGCGATTTATCGCTTGGGCTTATTGAAGATGCCGGCGGCCGGGCCGAGTGTCGGTGCGAACCGACCGACTTGGAATCCGATACACTTTGCCGTGCTGGCCTTCGCCGGCTGGGTCACGCTGAGTTACTGGTTCGCCGTCAAACCCGACTTGTCGCATCCCCATTTCGTCGAATACCTCAAAATGTTCGTCGTCTTTTTCGTGGCGTGCTTGAGTATTCAGCGGGTCAGTCAGCTTTGGATTCTGCTCGCGGCGTTGGCCCTCGCGGACGCCTACGTCGCCGTGGAAGTCAACACTTACTACTTCAAAGACAATTACCGAATCCTGAACCGGATCGGCTGGGGTGGTGCCGACAACAACGGTGCCGGGTTACAACTGGCGATGGGCATCCCCCTGTGCTACTTCCTCTGGGAAGCCACGGTCAGCCGCTTCCGCTGGGCCTATTTGGTTTGCGCGGCCGTGCTGACACATGCCGTGCTGCTCTCGGACAGCCGCGGGGCGATGCTTTCGGTGCTGGTATCGACGCCGCTGCTATTTTGCTTCAGTCAACGCAAACGCGCGGTGATCGGGATCGGTATCTTGGGCATGTTGTTCGTCGTGGCGAGCGCCGGGCCGGAAGTTCAAAACCGATTCTTATCGATCTCGAAACACGACGCCGACGACAGTGCGAACTCGCGCAAAACCACCTGGATGATCGCCATCCGCATGGCGAACGAAAAACCATTCCTGGGCTTCGGCCTCCGCTGCTCGAGCGACTTCACGAAGGCCTACGGGGCCGACATGGAAGGCCGCGTGATCCATAGCCAGTACTTTCAGATCGCCGCCGACATGGGCTGGATCGGACTCTTCTGGTTCCTCATGCTGCTGATGGCGGTGGTCGTCTTGACGTTCGTCTTTAGGAGGCGGACGAGGCACTGGCCCAGAACCGATTCCGTGTTGAAAAGCCGTGCGATTGCCGGGGCGATTCTGACATCGTTGACGATCTATTGCGTCGGGGGAATCTTCCTGTCGCTCGATCACTTCGAACTTCCCTATGCCCTCTTCCTGATCGCGGCGCAGCTCTGGTCGGTCTATCGATCCAAGGGCTTGGAATTCGTCGCCCGCCAGGAATTGGCACTGCAACCGCATTTGCTGAAGCCGGTGCCGGTGGCGAAAAAACGAGGTGCTCGCATCGCGCCTGCTGTGTTCGTCGGTCGACCGCGTGTTCAGCCAACTGCCCAAGTGCCGATTGAGACTGTGGAACTACCCCGAGGGACACCATGAAGGTGAGTCTGTATACGTTCGTGAAAAATGGCCTGCGCAACGACTATCACATCGTGGCGATGTTGAAACACCATCTGCCTTTTGCCGACGAGATCATCGTCCACGAGGGGCAATCGACCGACGGCACCTACGAAGCGATTCGCAATCTCGACCCGAAGATCCGCGTCTTCCGATCGAACTGGGACGCGAACAAAGGCATGGGCTGGGTGAACGGCTTCAAAGATGCGGCCCGCCTGCGCTGTACCGGGGATTGGTGCGTGCTACTCGATGCGGACGAGTTCATTCCGGAATGGTCGTTCAACACCATCCGACAGGCGATGCAAACCACCGCCAAGCAAACGCTGCCGATGAAACTGCTGAATTTCTACGGGAACTACAAGGTGTACAACGCGTTCCCCGAGAAGTTCCGCTGGCCCGCGTACAAGATGAACATCCACCGGAACGTGCCGGAAATTGTCTTGCACGGTGGCGATGGCTCGAGCGTGCGTCACAACGGTGAAGAGTTCGTTTTGAACCCCGCCGAGGTCGTTTGCGATCTGCACCATTTCGGCCCGGTGCGGCGCCCGGCCGTCATGCGCGAAATGTGGCGGAACATGCGCGGGCGTTTGTACAACGCTCCACCGCCGCGATTCCAAATGCCGTCGTTCGTGTTCAGGCTGTTCCCGCACAATTGGAAAGATCCCGATTTTCTCCCGCAGTTGCGTGTTTACGAAGGACCGTACATGCAAACGGTGCTCGATGATCCCGAGGAGTTCACCCGCGACAATATGCAGCTGTTCGACTACTTGAATCAACAGACGCCTGCCACCGTCGAAGTCGGCACGCTGTCATGAGTGAGCCGCGACCGATCCGCGTTGGCTTCGTGGTTCATGTGATGCAAGTGGCCGGGGCGGAAGTGCTCGTCCGCGAGACGATCCGCCACTTGGGGCGGGTAATTGAGCCGACGATTTTCTGCCTCGATTCGATCGGCTCCATTGGGGAAGACCTGCTGAAGCAGGGGGTGCCCGTCGTCTGTTTGAATCGCAAACCGGGCTGGGATTTTTCCGTCAGCCGGCGCTTGGCCCGCGAATCCACGACCCGCAAAATCGAGCTGTTGCACGCCCATCAGTACACGCCGTTCTTCTACAGTGCCTTCGCCAAATGGTTCACCCGGCCGACGCCGAAGGTCATCCTCACCGAGCACGGGCGCCACTACCCCGATGTGGTCGCACCCAAACGCCGGGCCTTCAATCGCTTGATCCTCGACCGCTGTGCCGACGACGTGAATGCGTGCATCGGCTTCAGTGCCAAGGCCTTGTCGCGGGTCGACGGTTTTCGGGGCAACCGCATCTACGTGATCGAAAATGGGATTGCGTTCGAGAGCTACGGGCCGGCGCCGGATCGAGCGGCTCTGCGTGTACAACTCGGTCTCGATCCGGCGAAACGGTACTTGATCCACGTCGCCCGGCATCACCCTGTGAAAGATCAAGCGATGCTATTGCACGGCTTCGCGTCCGCCGCAGCGGTTTTGCCCGATGTGGACTTGTTGATGGTCGGCGACGGCCCGCTTCGCCCTGACCTCGAACGATTGACACGCGAATTGGGAATTGAACAGCGCGTCCATTTCATGGGTATCCGCAAGGATGTTGCCGAAATCCTGCGTGCCGCCGATGCGTTCGCCCTCACGAGCGTATCCGAAGCCGCGTCACTCACGTTGCTCGAAGCGATGGCCACCGGGCTGCCCGTGGTGGTCACCAACGTCGGCGGAAATCCTGAAATTGTCCGTGCTGGGATCGACGGTCTCCTCGTGCCACGCGGCGATTGGAATGCATGCGGCAATGCCATCGTGAAACTATTTCGAGAACCAGGATTGATCGAAACACTCGGTGCGAATGCCCGCCAACGAGTGTTTGAAAAGTACCGATTGGAACAGACCATCGCAGCGTACTTCGAACTGTACCAGCGGTTAGCTGGGCGATGAGTCCTAACGTTTTTTACTGACGCCCGCGATGGCGATGGCAAACCCGAGCGACACTGTGGCACCGTCTATTTTCAGCGTTCGTTTCAGTTGCAAGCACGTCACCCCGTCCGGCTGGGCGACTAACTTCACATCCTTTTCTTTGCCAAAATGTGGGAAGAGCAACATCACACCGGGATGGTCTCCGCCGGTGCTCTTGATACTCCGTTTCACCAATTCTTTTAGCTCCAACGGTTCGATTGTTTTGTCTTCATTCGCGGGGCAGTGCAGTAAAAAGTCCGTGTGGGGTGCAGTGTCCTTGTGGTCGCCCGTGTCGGGTTGCACCGCGATCCGCAACGTGTACGTGCCCGGCGGGATCTCCTGCTTGCGGAAGTCGACGAATGGCTTTTCAAACTTCACAACCCCGATGAGCGTGCCTTCGGGGATCTCGTGATAAGTCAGCCCGTTGCGAATTTGTTCGGCCGTCGCTTTCGCTGGAATCTCCGTTCGGAACCAAAAGGTCATCAGCGCCGTGTCGCCGTCCCGAATCGCGAAGGCGTCGGTCGACAGTTCCTGTCGGAGTTCTCGGGCGACAGCGTCGGGAAGCTCAACGGTTTCACTCTTCAGTCCCAACTTCACCGGCTCCGCCGAGCATGCGCTGACTGCGAATGTGATGAGCAAAATGCCGAGTTCGAAACGGATCATACTTGTTCTCCGGACGCGGGGTCGCCGAGGCGAATCTTGTCGGCCCACGGGCATTCCGCGAGCATCTCGCGGGCACCGGCCGCCCATTCGCACTGCTCCAAATTCAGTTCGGTCAGCGTTTCCAGTTGATCCCACACCGCGAATCCTTCCGCCGCCCGGCCAGTGACGGTGCTGCCCGCAAGATTCCAAACCCGCATGGGTTCACGAATCGGGGCGTTCAGAAACGCACTGAAATCAGGGTCGTCGCCGGTACCGAGTCGATTGAACGACGCACCGACACGTTCCAATTTCGGCAGGCCCGTTGCATTCGCCAGTGCGGCGATGCCATCTTCGCCGATCAGGTGGCTGCTCAGATCGAGCGTGCGTAGCTCATTCAACGTCCGCGACGCCGCCAGCGCTTCGACCCCTTCGAATAAAATTCGGTCGCGCCATTCGAGTTCGTCGCTTCTCAGCACCAGCGTCTGCAATCCAGTCAACTTCTCAGCTCGTGCTAATACGGCAACCCCAGCATTGCCGATGGCATTGCCCGATAGATCGAGCGAACGCAATTGCGCCGCCCGCTGACTGGCCACGAGCACTTCGACTTCGTCGCTCCAAAGTTGATTGTTCAGCAGCAGTAACCGGGTCATCTTCCGGAGCGGGGCGAGTTCGAGGAAGCGGGCCAGCCGGTCCCGGGTGCCGAAGCTGTTGTTCCGCAAGTCGAGCGACTCGATGCGATCCAGACCCGGCACGTTCGCAAAATCGGGGATGAAGTTATCCGCATTGATCACCCGCAGTTCCCGGATCGGGGCGAGCTGAAGAACCGGCTGCTCCGCACCGATGAGCCACTCCGCCGTGGTCGCCATCGTCTCCACAAACCCGCGATGGAATCGTTGAATGCCGCGGATGGGCAGGCGCCATTCGACGCGGTCTTTTTGCAGCTCTTGCTCGCGCTGTTCGAGCCATTCGGAACGCGGGTCATCCGCGTCCAAGGTTGACAGTTCGATCTGCACGCGGATGAACTCGGCCCGATCGGGATCGTTCGTTTCGTCCAAGTAATCGGCGTAGACCAACCGCGGCAGGTCGTCGTCCGGCCGCTCCAAAATCGCATTCAGAAAAGCTCGGTGCTCGGTCATTTACTGCACCACCTCGGGGCCGAATCGCTCGAGCAACTGCTGCCACGTCCGCCCGCGCAGTTGGTTGTTGTCGAAGATGTGGAGCGACCGCAAGCGGATGAGGTTCTTGGAATTCACGATGGCCCGCGCCGCGTCGTTGTCGAGGTCGTTGTTGCGCAGGTCGAGGTGCGTCAGCCGCCGCGCTTCGCGCGAACTCACGAGCGCTTCTACCGCCTGCACCGTCACCACGGGTCGGTATTCGTACTCGCTGAGCGGGGCCAACGCGGTCACTTCGCTGCCGTCTTCGGACGACACGTCGCTGAAGCCCAAGAGCGACCCACTGAGGTCGAGCCGGGTGATCCGGGCCGTCACGGGGCTGGTGAGGAGCGTCTGGATCGGCTTGCCGCTGCGGATCAGTCCGCCGGCGATTTTCAGCTCCGTGGCCCCGTACCACTCGGGGTGATTGCGGATAGCGTTCAACCGAAGTTTGACAGGATCGGCCAAGATCTCGGCGGAAATTGCCATCCTCGATTGCACCCGGAACCCACGTTCGAAGCTCGTGCCCGGAGCGAACCGTGCGATTAATTCTTGTTCCCGTAAACCCACTTGCGAGCGTTGGCACTGGATTCGGATCAACGCGGCCCAGTCGGTTTCACCGTTCTCATCGAGCCAGTCGGCGAAGACCAGCCGCGGCAGATCGTCGGCCGGGGCGTCGAAAATCGCGTTCAAGAACGCCTCGCGTTCATCGGCATCGTCCATCAGCCCAACCCCAAACGTTCGTCGAAGCCGTGCATGATGTTGAAGTTTTGAACCGCCACCCCGCTGGCGCCGCGTACCAAATTATCCTCGGCGGCGAGCACCACGATCCGCCCACGCGCGACGCGCACCGCCAGATCGACGAAGTTCGTGTGGGCGGTATCCTTCGTCGTCGGAAGGGTGCTCCGCACTCGTACGAAGGGTTCACCGGCGTACGTCCTTCGGAACAGTTCCAACATTTCGGCTTCGGTCACGATCCGTTTCGGCGTCGTGTAGATCGTGCTGAAGATTCCCCGATCCATCGGTGTCAGGTGCGGGGTGAACAACACCTCGAAGCGCTCCCCCGCGACGTGGGCGAGGGCCTGTTCGATCTCCGGGGTGTGCCGGTGGACGCCGACGTTGTACGCGGAGAAATTCTCGTTGCACTCGGGGTAGAGCGTCGCCAGCTTGGGCGTCCGACCGGCCCCGCTGATCCCGCTCTTACTGTCGATGATGATTGATTGCCGGTCGATGAGGTCTTCGCGGATGAGCGGGGCCAACCCCAGAATGGCCGTCTGCGGATAGCACCCGGGGTTGGCCACGAGCTTCGCCGTGCGGATGCGATCGCGGAAGAATTCGGGCAGGCCGTAGACGGCGTGCTCGAGGTTTTTCAGATCGTGGTGTACTTGGCCGTACCACTGCTCGTACTCGGCGGGATTCTTCAACCGGTAATCGGCACTGAGATCGACGACGCGCATCCCGAGTTCCATCAGCGGTGCGATGGCCTCGGCGCTCGCCCCGTGCGGCAGGCAGCCGAAGACGCAGGTCACGCCCTTGGCCTTCAGCGCGGCCGGGTCGAAATTCTCCATCGGCAGATCGAGCCGGCCGAACAGAATCGGGTGATCCGCCGAAACCGGCTTGCCCGGTTCCTGCCGCGATGTCACCGCGACGATCTCGGCGTACGGGTGCCGTAACAGCAGCTTCATCAGCTCGACGGCGGTGTACCCGGAACCGCCCAGGACGGCGACCTTCACCGAAGAGACCTCACCCCCCGGCCCCCTCTCCGAAGCGGCGAGAGGGAGTGAAGCCCGATTCCGGTCCCCCCTCTCCGCTTCGGAGAGGGGGTTAGGGGGTGAGGTCTGCGGCATACTACACCGTCTCCTGCATTCGCGCGGGGTCAATCTCATCGCATTCGATTATTATAGACGACACCCGCCGCCCCGGTCGGTTCGGAGTCCCCATGGCCAGCTTCGCCGAGTTGCTCGACATCCTGTACGAGGACAACCACTGCCTCGGGTTGAACAAACCGGCCGGGTGGCCGACGACGCACTTCAACGGCACCGAAGAGACCGTGGATCGGCTGGCCAAAGCGTACCTCAAAGAGAAGTACGGCAAGCCCGGCAACGTCTTTCTCGGCATCGTCCACCGGCTCGACAAACCGACGAGCGGGTCGCTCCTCTTCGCCAAGACCAGCAAGGCCGCGAGCCGGCTGAGCGAGCAGTTCCGCGAGTCGGCGGTGGAGAAAGTTTACTGGGCCGTGGCCCGGGAAGCACCGCCGAAGCCGAAGGGCTTCGTCTGGGGCGATTGGGGCACCCTCGAGGATTGGCTCTTCCACGACGAAGCCGCCCGGCTCGTGCGTGTGGTTCCCGCGGACACTGAGGGTGCCAAACAAGCCCGCACCGGGTACGAGGTCAAAGCCCGGCACGGTGGACTGATGCTGCTGGAACTCCGGCCGCTCTCCGGTCGCAAGCACCAACTTCGCGTGCAACTGTCGTCGCGTGGGGCGCCGATTTTCGCCGACGCGAAGTACGGTGGCACCCAGCTCTTCGGCAACGGCATCGGCTTGCACGCCCGATCGCTGACGTTCCTCCACCCGATTCAACACGCGCCGATCACGCTGAAGGCCGAGGTGCCGCAGGAGTGGAAGGGCCGCTTCGCCTACCTGCTGAATCCGGGGATCAAGAAATGACCAACTCCGAGAAACTCGCGGCGATCCTCGCGGCCGTGCAAACCGACCCCGGCAACCGGGGTTTGGCCCGCGATCCGGACGACAATTTGTTCACCGCGACGGCGGGGGATTTCGAGCGGGCTTGCCGGAGCATCGCGGAGCATCCTGAACCAATTCTCGAAATGGAAACTGGCTTTTACATTTCCAATGGAACTCCGCCTGCTTTCGAGACAGACGGCCCACTCGGTGTTGTGTTCCTTCTCCGTTCGCTCGGATCGATCCTCCGACAAGTTGGTGTTTCCACCCCAAGAAGTTGCGGAGCCGCAATCGCCGCTGGAGCACGAACGGCAAAACTTGACCTCGATAAGTTCCTGACCGATCCAGGTGCTGGTTGGCAAGAGATTCATTTGCAGACCCTTCCCGCGTACTGTGACGACGCAACCCACGCTATCGCACTGGAGCAAGTCGGCCGAGCCGGCGATTATCGTTATTACTCGATGCGAGGACGAGACATCACTGAATACGCCAACTGTGTAGACGGTTGGTATTTGCTGCCTATCGAGCAACGTGGCGCGATCACCATCGGCATCGGTGATGGCGGCAACGAAATCGGCATGGGCCGCATTCCGCACGAAACCATTGTGAAGAACATCCCCAATGGCGACCTCATTCACTGCCGAGTACCAACGGATCACCTCATCGTTGCGGGGGTCAGCAACTGGGGAGCGTATGCACTTGCCGCCGGGATCTTCGTCCTCCGGGGCGTGAAACCGCCAGCCGACCTGTTTGACCCCGACCGCGAATTGGCCATCCTCGAAGCGATGGTGAGGGAAGGGCCGCTGGTCGATGGGGTGACCGGCTTACAAACGGCGACAGTCGATGGGCTAACCTGGGACGAGTACAGCCGACCGCTGATCGCCATCCAACGCATTCTGGATTCTTGAATCAACGGAAAGAGCGAGCATTAAGCCAGCGGTTGTTTTCTCGACCCGCTGCGCCACAAGATCAGCAGAGTTAAAAATCCGATCAGCGGCATCCAACCGAGCCAAGCGATGCCCAGATCGTACGAGTGGGTGGCATCGATCTCTCGGCCGAACCATTTGTGAGTCGGGGCCGAAATCAACCAGCCGAGTGACGCCAGCAAGCCGCTGATTTTGCCGACGTGCTGCCGACCGAGATCTTGCGTGAACGAGTAATAACACGGGAACATGCCGAGGGAGCCGGCTGCGACGATCAGTAAAACGCCCAGTAACGCAGGGCCTTTTGGCAGGAACGCCGCGGCGGTGGTCAGCGTCGTCATTATGGCGCAGCAGCCGAACACCAGCACGCGGGCACGGTGCCCGACCCATCCTCGGCGCGTGAGCCAACCGACCGAGGCCCCCGCGAGCAGGCAGCCAATATCGGCCGCGACGAAGAACGCCGAGTTGAAGTAGCGGGCGTCGGTTTCGCTGTAGTGCCGACCTTCCACCAGGAAGAGGAGCATCCAGGCCCGCAGCAGTTGCCAGGTGGTGTTGAGCGCGACGACGACAATCAACAGCGTGAAGAATCGTCGGCTGAGCACGGCGTCCCGGAACGATTCGACGGCGACCGCATCGGGTGGGATCGTCGCCAGATCGCGGCTGCGGATCAGACAGAACCAAGCGATGATCCAGAGCGTTCCCACCAATCCGACAATGATGAACGGGCTGCGCCACACACCCGGTTCGGTGGAATCGCCCACCAAGAAGTTTACCGCCAGTGGTGTGAAGATCGCCCCGATGGCCGCACCACTTTGCAGCACACTGTTCCCGAGCGTACGATCCTTTTCCACCAGCAAGCGCTGCATCGTGAGTACGGCACAAGGCCAATGGCCCGCCTCAAAAAAGCCGAGGGCGGAGCGACAGAAGAGTAATTCGTCGAACAATTGAGTGAAGCCGGTCAGCATGCCGACCAGTGACCACGCCAGCAACACGGCCGGGTAAAGCCAGCGGACGCTGATGGCATCCGCGAGCAAGCCGAAGACGAGTGAACCCGCGGCGAAGGCCAACCCGAACGCCATTTCGAGATCGCCGTACTGTTCTTTATCGAGTTGGAAGTCGGCGATGATTCGTTTCGACAGGGTCGAAAGTGTCTGGCGGTCGAGGTAATTGATTGTGGTGGCCAGCAGCAACAGGCCGGCAATGATCCATTTCCAAGACGGCGGGCGGGTCTGGGGGAGACCCGCCGGTTCAACTATTCGTGGCACGTCAGCCCTATTTCTTCTCGGGTGCCGTGCCGACGAGCGTCGCAATGTCGCGAACCCAGATGTTGCGGAATTTGACCGGGTTGCTGTGGTTCTGGAGCCGGAACGGCAGCTTCGCGGCATGCTTCTCGTACTTCGCCGGTTGGTCGTAATAAGTCCCCCCGATGAGTTCGGTGTGGTTCTGCACGCAGACGCCGTTGTGCAGCACCGTGCAAATGGCCGGCCTCAGTACTTTGCCGTCCTCGGCGAACTTCGGGGCTTCGAACAGAATGTCGTACGTCTGCCATTCGCCCGGCTTGCGACAGGCGTTCACCATGGGCGGCTGCTGCTTGTACAGCGACGCGCACTGGCCGTCGAAGTAGGTCTTGTTGTCGTACGAATCCAGGATCTGCACCTCGTAGTGGCCCATGATGTAGACGCCGCTGTTGCCGCGGCCCTGGCCCGAGCCGGCCACCTTTTCGGGCGTGGCGAACTCCAGGTGGATCTGCACGTCGCCGAAGCTCTCCTTGGTGGTGATGTCGGTCTTCTGGCAGACGGCGTAACCGTCTTTGATTTCCCATTTGTCGCCGTTCACGAACTTCGACAGATCCTTGCCGTCGAACAAGACGGTCGCATCGCTCGGGGCATCGCCCGGCTTTTCACCCGGCGTGATGACCTTCGGTTCCGGGAAGACAATCCCACTCTTGTACTCACGTTGGGCGAGCGTGATGCCGAAGGCCAGAGCGACCCCGGCGAGCGACAGGATAGCGACGTTGCGACTGTTCATGTGGGAGAGTTCCGTAAGGCGGGTTAAGGACTTGTGCGAGAGGATACTATCACACTCACTTGGCTTCGGGGTAAGTCAGTTTCCGTTCGGGATCCAAAAATCGGGAATAGAGCACAGCCTCGGCGGTTCCCACCACCACAATCTTCAACGTGTGTTCCCCAGCGGAGATTACCACGTCGTATCCTTCGGTGTCGGGTTGGATCGCTTTCCCGGTGCCCTTGCCACTGCCGATGGGCTTGCCATCGAGTTCGACGGTGAAGGCCGCACTGCTGCCGATGAGCAGCTTCGTTTTGAACGCGGCCGAGGCGGTGAATTTCGCGTCCACGGTGCCGCCGGACTTGAGTGGGATGCGACCGGGGACGCCCGCTGACACCGGCTTGTCCGTGACCGACACATCGGTGAGGTACGGGCTGTTCATGGCGTAGCGCAGTAGGTCGCGGAAGTCTTGCGGCGTCATCCCGGTGGTCAGCCCTTCGGGCATCATCGACTTCTCGGTGATCTTCACCGGGCCGTCCAAATCCTTCTTGGCGATCTTCTTCAGCACGCCGTTTTCGATCTTGAGTGTGAGGAAGTTGTCGTCCTCCTCGGCGAGCACTCCTTGGATCACCAGACCGTCAAGCGTGTTGGCGGTACGCAGGAAATACGGTGCGCCGATGACGCGGTTGGGGTCGATGATGTTGGCCAAGAGATACTCGATATCGCGCGAGGCCCCATCGAGAGCCGGGCCGACATCTTGGCCCTTGCCCTCGAATTTATGGCACTTGGCACACTGGTTCTCGAACACTTTTTTGCCGTTGGCGAAACTCGCCGGTGCCGTGTACAACCCGGCACGCGTTTTATCGATGAGTGCATTCAAGTCGGCCGGCGTCGGCCGCGTGCGACCCCAAGCCTTCTCGATCAGGGCGTCGATCTCTTTGTCTTTGAAGCTCTGCATTTTCAGCACGGTGTTGTCCGTAAGGGCGGTGCGTTCCACCTTCTTGGCGTCCATGGCCATCAGTAGGGCTTTGGCCCCTTCCTTCCTTCCGGCGAGACTATTCACGAGTTCCCCGTGAAGTTCTTTCGGGAACTTGGCCCAGTCTTTCACGACGGCCGCACTGACTTTCGGATCGGTGACGTTGGCGAGTTGCCGGGCGGCTTCGAGTCGCAACTTGTCATCGGCTTCGTCGCGGAGCAACTTCGCAACGAGGTTGGCCAATTCAGGGTGCTGCAGTTGAACAAGCTCTCGTAGGGCGTCGATGCGACTTTCAGTCTTCCCTTTTTGAATCGCGGAATACGCTCGTTCCAGTGCGGCCGGATCGCGGAAGTTTACTGCGAGCTGGTTCACCAACCCGACGAGCTTGGCATCTTTACGCAGATCGGCTTGCAGTGCCGACCAACCCGCAGGCGCGGTCACCGTGCGACCCTTCAGTTCCAGAGCCAAGCCGTCGAG
>JANXWE010000108.1 GCA_025351325.1 Fimbriiglobus sp. | reverse complement strand
TGGAGCTTCGTCCGGGGGCCATCCGGCACTCAAGGGAAGGCTCTGGCCGTCATCCCAGCCGATTCGGTTTTAGGACGTTGGCGGGAAGCGGTGGCCAACCCCAATCGACAAGCCGAAGCCACCAAACTCGGCGAACAAGTGCAGGCGCTGTTCACCGGGGTGCGACCCGTGGCCGAGAAGTCGCCCGATCGGATCTTGTTCGACAATATCGTCTCGGGTGATGGGCCGTTGTTGAGGAATCTCGACCTCGCGCGGTTTGCTAAACCGCGAGCGAAGGGGACGGGATTCGGCCTGCCGAAGGATCGCTTCACCGAGGATGGCGGTCTTGCCGTAGCGTCGAATACGGTCGTGGAAATCCGGTTGCCAGCGGCTCTGTTCCGAGACCGCGAGTTCGTGGTCGATGGCAAACTCGAAACCGCGAGCGAACATCCGGTCGTGCAATTCCAAGTCGGCCCGAACCGTATTTGGGATGGTAAAAGCGTGGTGGTGGCCAGCGGAGCGGGTTATCTGAAGCTCCTGCGCGGGCACGCCGAGTTCCGACGCTGCTTCCCGCTCTTCCTCTGCTTCCCGGATGTGGTTCCCGTCGATGAAGTCGTCAGCTTGAAGATGTTCCACCGCGAAGACGACCCACTCGAACGGCTGTTCCTCAGTGCCGCACAAAAACTCAAACTCGACAAACTCTGGGCGGAGCACCGGTTCATCAGCCGGCAACCGACGGCCGAAAACGACTATCTCCCGCAGTTCATCGACTTCGTGACCCAGGATCAACCCAAGGAATTGTTGGCCTACTACGAGGGGATGCGGCCCACATTTCAGAAGCGCGCCGACGAGTTCGAGAAGGATTTGCACGCGGCCATCCCGAAACAACTCGATGCACTCCTGGAGTTCGCCGCACGGGCTTACCGCCGTCCGCTGACCGACAAGGAACGTGCCAAACTGCGCGAATTGTACCAGACGATTCGCAAGAAAGGGGCGGCCCACGACGAAGCGTTCCGGGGGGTACTCGCTCGGGTGTTGATCGCGCCGGCATACTTGTTTCGCATCGAGAAACCGGCACCGGGGCTGCATGCGAGTGCCGTCAACGATTGGGAACTGGCCACACGGCTGAGCTATTTTCTTTGGGCTTCGGCACCGGATGACGAACTGCGGACGCTCGCGGCCGCTGGCAAACTCCGCGATCCCAAAACCCTCCAGGGGCAAGTGCAACGGATGTTGAAGGACGACCGCACCCGTGCTCTCGCCGTCGAATTCGGCACCCAGTGGATCCACGTGCGCGGCTTCGATGAACTCAAAGAAAAGAACGAAAAACTCTTCCCGACTTTTGATGCCAACCTCCGCGCCGCGATCTACGAGGAGTCGATCCTCTTCTTCCAAGACCTGTTCCAACACGACCGGCCCGTGGCACACGTGCTCGATGCCGACGCCACTTATTTGAACGAAACGCTCGCCAAGCACTACGGCATCCCCGGTGTGACCGGCCCGCAGTTCCGCCGCGTGGAGAAGATTCGCCAGTACGGCCGCGGTGGTCTCCTCGGGCTGGCGAGCGTGCAGACGAAAGAGTCCGGGGCGTCGCGCACCAGCCCCACGCTCCGGGGGAGTTGGGTCTCCGAAACGCTGCTCGGCGAGAAGCTCCCGAAGCCGCCACCGGACGTCCCGAAGATCGCCGAAGAAGAGGGCGCGGCCAAGCTCACCGTACGCCAGCAAGTGGAAATGCACTCCAAGGCCCCGCAGTGCGCGGTTTGCCATGTGCGTGTCGATCCCTTCGGATTCGCACTCGAGAAGTACGACGCCATCGGCCGGCGCCGTGAGAAAGATCTCGGCGGCTTGGCGGTCGATACCCGCGCGAAGCTCAAAGACGGCACCGAGTTCGACGGCATCGACGGCCTGCGAACCTACTTGCTCACGAAGAAAAACGAGGTGATCGTGCGGTTGTTCTGCCGCAAACTGTTGGGCTACGCGCTCGGTCGCCAAGTGAGCCTGTCGGACACGGCCCTGCTCGACGAGATGGTGATCGAATTGAACAAGCCGGGCGGCACGGTCACCACTGCGGTACAGCGGGTCGTGGGCAGCCCGCAGTTCCGGATGATCCGCGGAGCGGATCTGGTTGAAGGGGATTGAGTGCTTACCGACACCACCCCCCACCCCTCTGTGGAAAGTAACGACCTCCCGCGAAGAAAGCACCACTCTCGGTTTCACTGGCGATCCAACGGGAATATTCTCAATTTTTCTTGGAATCGTGACGCTCTGTGCCCGAAAATCACTCTCGACCGAAGCGCACAAATCGTTGCCCAAGGATAGCCCGCAACTGGCGGCCACGCTTGCCCAATTCGGCATGAGTTTGCTTCAACTCAAAGTCTACACCGGAGCCGAACCGATCTTGCGCGCGAGCTTGACCATCCGCGAGAAGAAGGAACCCGATGATTGGAGGACATTCAATACTCGATCCATGCTGGGCGGGGTGCTCTTGGGCCAGAAGAAGTACGCCGATGCCGAGCCGCTTTTATCAACCGGATACGAAGGGATGAAGGCACGGGAAAAGAATCCGGGAAATGACGTCGCCCGGCTCGCCATGAAGATCCGAATTCCGGAAGCGGTGGATCGACTGATCGCACTCTACGCCGCTCTGGAACAGCCGGACGGAGTCAAGAAGCGGACAGTGGTCAAAGCGGAACTACCGAAAACGGAGTCGCCCAAACCGGCCGAGAAAAAGTGATGCCGATCCGCGCCGATCTTCTGCCGCAGGTGTGCGACCAACTCACCGATCGGCCCAATTTCTCTTCCGCCACAGCGAGTTACACGGTCACGGTCAAATTCCGGAATAGCTTCTGCACGTGCTTGGCGAGTAGGTCGAACTCCAAATTCACGAGGTCTCCTACCTTCTTGCTTCCGAGCGTCGTGTGGGCTAGCGTGTGCGGAATGAGCATCACCGCGAACTTGTTCGGTTCGACTTTCGCCAGTGTCAAGCTCACGCCGTCGATGGCCACGGAGCCTTTCATCACGAGCAGATCGTTGAACTCGGGCGGGTGCGCGAACCAGACGGTTTCCCATTCTCCCGAGGTGCTGCGTTCGAGAATCGATCCGACGCAGTCGACGTGGCCGGAGACGAAATGTCCGCCGATGGGGTCACCGACGCGGAGTGCCCGTTCGAGATTCAGCGCGGCTCCGTCTGTGAGCGCACCGAATGTGGTTGCTTGGACCGTCTCGGGGCCGACTTGGAAATCGAACGTCTCCGCCGTGAAGGCGACGACCGTCAAGCAGACGCCGTTGACCGCGATGCTCTCTCCGAGCACCATCGTCGGCGCCATGTTGGGTTCGACGGCCACCAGTCGTCGACCGCCGTGGCCGTCATCGACGATGGATTGAACGCGGGACTTGGCTTGGATCAATCCGGTAAACATCGGGCACCTCGAATCGTTTGACGGACTGTCTCACTTCCAGGAGGCGACCATTCCGCAACGTTCGCCGCGCGGAAAGTCGATAAACTAACATGGTTCCATCATACCGGCGCCGAGGTTCAACGCGTTATGGGGATGCTCGATCACTGGCACCCGATCTATCCGAGCAAGAAGCTCAAAGCCGGCAAGACCGCCGGGCTGCAACTGGCCGGGAACTTGATCTGCCTGTACCGCACGACCGAGGGGGCCGTGGCGGCCGTCAACGACGTCTGCCCGCACCGCCGCTTGAAACTGAGCTACGGCCGTGTCGTCGGCGACCGGATCGAGTGCAAGTACCACGGCTGGACGTTCGACGCCTGCGGCAACGGGGAAAGCCCGAGTACGCCGAAGTTGCACACCTGCACCGACGCCTACGACACGCGCGAAGAACACGGCTTCATCTGGGTGAAATCCAAGGCGAGCCAGCCCGAGTTTCCCGAGATCAACAAGGACAATTACTACCACCTCGGCAACTTTTTTCACGTCGTGCCGGCGCCGCTGGAACTGACCGTCGACAACTTCAACGAGATCGAACACAGCGGCACCGTCCACGACACCTTCGGGTACGACCTGGCGCGGATGCACGAAGTGAAAGTGGCGTTCGAGCCGACCGACGAGACGGTGAAAGTCACGAATGTCGGCCCGACCAAGACGCTGTTCAAGCCGCTCGCGTGGGTTCTCGGCATCCGCAAAGGGGACCTGTTCCACGACCATTGGACGACGCACTTTTCACCCGTGTACAGCGTGTACGATCACTGGTGGACGTCGCCGGACGGTGCCCGCGAGGGGATGATCCGCTGGCGGTTGTACATGTTCTTCTGGCCGATCGATGCGGAAAATACCTGCGTCACGTCGTTCGTTTACGCGAAGTCGAAGTACCCCGGCCCCTCGGGTGGATTGCACCTGTTCAAGCACGTATTTCGCCGCGAAGTCGATCGCGAAGTGCGCCAAGACATTTCGATGCTCGAAAACCTCGCCGACCGCAACATCAGCATCGAAGGCTTGAAACTGAGCCGCTTCGACAAAGTTCTCGGCCTGACCCGCGAGCGAATCGACCGCATCTACCGAGGGAAAACCCCGCCGATTGTGGTACCGCGTGCGGTGTGAAGGTCATTCACCACACCAGCGGTATCCCTTCGGCTAACGCCTGCGCGATCAGCAAGCGGTCGAATGGGTCTTTGTGATGGAATGGCAGCGTCGCCACGATTGCCGTGTGTCTCGGCTCGATGGGTAGAATTTCAAAGTCGTTGCCAGCAATTCCGCGTCGCATGAAGTCGTCGTAAGTGGCAAACAAATTGAGCTTCTTGTGGCTGACCTTGATCGCAATCTCCCAATAGCTCGCTGGGCTGATGAGGATGTCGTTCGACGAGTCTTCAATGATTGTTTTTGCCTTCAAAGTCAGCTTTGCATCGTTCAGTACAAACCACAAGAACACATGCGTATCGAGTAACAACCTCACGGCATATACTCCGCGAAATCTTTCAGGTGTTCGTCGTCATCGGACACGATCACGAGCATGCCCTGGCAATTCCCCGCTCGACGCGGCTTGCGGATTGGAGCTTCCCCCGTCAGTCGCGCGACGGGCTTGTCGCCGCGTGTGATGACGAGTTCTTCGCCGGGGGCGAGCGCGTCGATGATTTGCGGGAGTCGCGATTGCACTTCGTCGATGGTCAGCGTTGGCATGAGTTTTCTCCAGTTGGAG
>JANXWE010000106.1 GCA_025351325.1 Fimbriiglobus sp. | reverse complement strand
TTCAACGTGTGGACGCTCCAGAAAGACAAGTACGACACCCCCGCCGTGCGGATGGGCGTCGTCCTCGCGCTGCGGCGACTGCACGGGGCCAAGCTCGGCGCGTTCTTGAGCGACACCGATCCGAAGGTCGTGATCGAAGCGGCGCGGGCCATCCACGACGACAACGAGATGGCGCCGATGGTCGAACTCGCGAAGCTCGCCGACAAGCCGGGCCTGCCCGAAGCGGTCGCCTTCCGCGCACTGAGCGCCAGCTTCAAACTCGGCAAAGCCGAGAACGCGAAGGCCCTCGCCGAGTTTGCGGCCCGCGCCACCGAAGCCGATGTGCTCCGCGCGACGGCGCTGAAGCTCCTCGCCGATTGGGCCAAGCCGCCGAAGCGCGACGCCATCACCGGCCTGCGTCAGGATCTCGCCGACCGCTCGGCCGAGCCGGCCGTGGAAGCCCTGCGCCCGCTGCTCGGCAAGGTGTTCGTCGGGAGCGATGCCGTGCGGAAGGAAGCCGTCGCCTGCACGACGAAGCTCGGCATCCGCGATGTCGGCCCCCTCATGCTCGGCATCGTCAGCGATCCCAAGCAGCCGGTGTCGGTCCGCGTCGATTCGCTCTTCGCCCTCGATGAACTCAAGGCCGCGGAACTGGGCATCGCCCTCGCGGCGGCGAAGGAATCCAAGGAGCCCAAGCTCCGCGGCGTCGTCCGGATCATCGCGGCGAAGGCCGATCCGAGCGCGGCCGCGAAGGAATTGCCGGCCCTCCTCGCCGCGGCGGATACGACCGCGGTCGAGAAGCAGATGGCCCTCGAAGCGCTCGGCGCCCTGCCCGAATCGCCCGAGGCCGACAAGGCGCTGGCCGGCTGGCTCGACGTCTACCTCGACGGCAAGTTGAGCGACGACTTGAAGCTCGACGTGCTCGAAGCCGCGAAGGCCCGCGCCGAGAACGCGAAGCTCAAACTCCACGCCCCTCTGCGCGAGAAGCTCAAGGCCATCGACACCGCGGCCCGCGCCGGCGAGGCGAAAGATCCGCTCAGCCGCAACCGGGAAACGCTGACCGGTGGCGACGCCGAGAAGGGTCGCAACATCTTCTTGAACAGTGCGGCGGTCTACTGCCAGCGCTGCCACAAGCTCGATGGGCAGGGGGGCGAAGTCGGCCCGGCCATCAACGGGGTGGCCAAGGACAAAACCCGCGAGTACCTGCTGGAATCAATCGTGCTGCCGAGCAAAGAGATTGCCAAGGGGTACGAAAGTGTGATCTTGGTGCTGCTCGACGGCCGGACGATTTCCGGGGTGCTGCGCAGCAAAGATGCGAAGGCGTACACCGTGGTCACGCCGGAAAACAAAGTGATCGTGGTACCGAAAGACGACATCGACACCGAGAAACCTGACAAGTCGGCGATGCCCGAAGACCTCACCAAGAAGATTACCAAACGCGAGCTGCGCGACTTGGTGGAATTCCTCAGCAGCATGAAGGAGCCGCTGAAATAGCATGGCGAATGGTTCCAGGAACATCCTTGTTAAAATCTGCGGGTTGACCACGCCCGATGACACCCGCGCCGCCGTCGAAGCGGGGGTCGACCTCATCGGGCTGAACTTCTCAGCGCAGTCGGTGCGACGAGTATCACTCGATCAAGCGCGGAGCTTGATCGTGGTCGTGCCGGGCTTCGGCAATCGCTTCGCCGGGGTTTTTGTCGAACAGACTTGGGAGGAGATGGCCGCCATCAACGCCGAATGCAACTTGTCGTTTTTTCAGTCGTACACCGCACCTTGGCCGGTCGAGCGTGCCACGGTGTCATTGCACATCGCCGCGTTCCGGGTGCGCTCGACCGAAGATATCGTGGAGATTCACAAACACTTGGAACTGACTCACTCACCCGATTATCTCCTCATCGACTCGTTCGTGCCGGGGGCAATGGGTGGCACCGGTCACAAGGCCCCGTGGGATCTGCTGGCCGGGCAAGACTTCGGTGTCCCGTTGATCCTCGCGGGGGGGTTGACTCCCGAAAACGTCGCCGAGGCCATCCGCATCGTGCGGCCTTATGGTGTCGATGTGGCCAGTGGCGTCGAGAGTTCACCCGGTCGCAAGGACGCCGGCAAAATGCGGGCCTTCGTGCAGGCGGCGCGCGATGCGAGTGCGGCGCTCTAGAATGACCGATTGCCGCGTTGAGGAAACCAGATGAGCAACGGTTATTGGCTGGGGGTCGATCTCGGCGGGACGAAAATCCTCACGGGGTTGTTCGACGACAATCTGCAACTGCTCGCCCGCAACAAACAATCGACCGGGGCCGAATCGGGGCCGGCGGGTGTGTTCGGTCGCGTGGTGCAAGCCGTTGAGTCGGTGATGAGCGAAGCGAAGATCGAACCGAGCCAGATTCGCGGGATGGGTTTCGCCATTCCGGGGCAAATTGAACCAGGCAAGCCGGTGGTGCGGTTCGCCCCCAACCTCGATTGGCGTGACCTCGATTGCCAAGCACTGCTGCCGAAAACATGGCCTTGGCCAGTACACCTGGAAAACGACGTCCGCATGGGTACCTACGGGGAGTTCGCCCACGGTGCCGCCAAGGGGGCCAAGCACGTCTTCGGTATCTTTGTCGGCACGGGGGTCGGTGGTGGTTTCATTCTCAACGGTGAATTGTTCGGCGGTTTCAACGGGCACGCCGGTGAGATCGGGCACATCGTGCTCGACTGGCGCAAAGGGGCCACGCTCGAATCGATCGCCGGCCGCAAGTACCAGATGAAGCGGGCGAAGGCCATGCTCGACGACGCCCCGAAACGGATCCGCAAAGATTGGAAGAACGTCGACACCGAGAAGGTGAAAAGTTCCCAGCTCGCCGAGTTCTACCTGAACGACGACCCCATCGCCGTGAGCATCATCGACGATGCGGCCCGGGCCATCGGCGCCGCCATCGGCAGCGTGATCAACCTCATGAGTCCGGAAGTCGTGGTGATCGGTGGCGGGGTGACCGGGGCACTCGGCGAGAGCTTCACCGAGCGAGTCTGGGACATCGCCCAGCGGTACACGCTGCCGGGCGCCACGGCCAATATGAAGTACGTGGTCGCGGCATTGGGCGACGATTCCGGCATCGTCGGTGCCGCGGCGTATGCACGATCGAAAGTGGGGCCAGCACCGTGAAACCCGAATGGCGCAGCCGGTACAATTTGGCCGTTGAAGCGGCACGGCGTGGTGGCGATTTCGCCAAGACGATTTACGATGCGTCGTTCCAAGATCGGGCCGCGCTCGAAGTGATCCGCAAAGCCGATGACAGCCCGGTGACACTGGCGGATCGCGGTGCCGAGCAACTCATCCGCACTTTGATTTCCAAGCACTTCCCCGGCGACGGTTTCCTCGGTGAAGAATTCGGCGACCAGCCGAGTTCCACGGGGTTTCGCTGGATCATCGATCCCATCGACGGTACCAAGTCGTTCATTCGACACGTGCCAATTTGGGGCACGCTGATCGGGTTGGAGTATCAGGGCGAGCAGATTGCCGGGGTCGTTTACATTCCCGTCTTCCGGCAGATGTACCGGGCCTTGCGTGGCGACGGAGCCTATCTCGACGACATCCGCATTCGTGTTTCGGACACGCCGACGCTGGCGGAGTCAATCCTCTGCTACTCGAGCATTGGCTGGTTCTCCCGCGCGGGCCGTCAAGAGACGTTCTTGAAGCTTTATCAACAGACTGGCCGGCAACGTGGCTATGGCGACTTCTTCGGTTTTGTATTGGTAGCGCAAGGAGCCGTTGATTTGATGGTGGAGCACGGCGTGAACGCGTGGGATGTGGCCGCGACCAAAGCGATTATCGACGAAGCCGGGGGGATGTTTACCGATTGGGACGGCACGCCGACGATCCACCGCCCCGATGTGCTGGCCACCAACGGTAAACTGCACGCCCCGGCACTGGCGCTGTTGAAAGAGTAGATAATTCTCCACCAGACATTGCCATTTCGTAGGGTGGCGGTGAATAATGGCCTGGTGGATCCTACCGCATCGCACACGTTCCTCGTTCCGGAGTCTCTCCCCATGCGAAGTTTGTTGCTATTGTCTGCCCTGTTCGGCATCGGTTCGTTCGCGGCCGGGGCCGACGAAAAATATGTGACCATCAAGGGCACCGTGAAGTGGAATGGTGAAAAAGCTCCTGCCAAAGCCGTGATTGATGTCAAAGTGGATAAGGATACCTGCTGCAAAGCTGGGCCGCTGGAGTCGAGCAAAATCGAAGTGAACCCAAAGAATCTCGGTGTGGCCAACGTGATGGTCTGGCTGCGACCGGATGACAAGGATCGCACGAAGACGTTTCCGCTGGATCAAATCCACCCGGATCTGGCCAAGCCGAAGTCGAAGGAACATGTCATCGATCAGCCGAAGTGCCAGTTCGAACCGCGCATCACGCTGGCCCGCGCCGGCGATACGCTTGTGATCAAAAACAGCGCCGTGATCCCGCACAATGTGAACTATTCGAGCGACAACGAGTCGTTCAATCAGACATTGCCAGCCGGGACGGAAAAGAAACTTCAGAAGCCACTCGAAGCCCAAAAGACTCCAGTCGGCGTCGCCTGCAACATCCACCCGTGGATGGAAGGGAAGGTCCGGGTGTTCGATCACCCCTACTACGCCTTGACGGACAAAGATGGCAACTTTGAAATCAAAGATGCGCCCGTCGGCAAATGGCGCGTGGTGTA
>JANXWE010000099.1 GCA_025351325.1 Fimbriiglobus sp. | reverse complement strand
TACACCGACACGCTCGAACTCGACCTGTCGACCGTGGTGCCGTGTTTGGCGGGGCCGACCCGTCCGCAAGATCGCGTCGCCCTCACCGATGTGAAGAAATCCTTTTACGAAGTGCTGCCGAAATTGAAGACGGCCGCCAAGCCGAAACCGTGTTTGCCGATGGCCGGCGACACGGCGGTTCACGTCGATGCCGTGACGAGCGACGGCCACCTCAGCGATGGTTCCGTGGTGATCGCGGCCATCACCAGTTGCACGAACACGAGCAACCCGTCGGTGATGATCGCGGCGGGGATTTTAGCCAAGAAGGCGAACGCCAAGGGTCTCCACAGCAAGTCTTGGGTGAAGACGAGCTTGGCGCCCGGCTCGAAAGTGGTGACCGATTACCTCGCCGATTCCGAACTCCTCCCCGAACTCGAAAAGCTCCGGTTCCACGTGGTCGGTTACGGTTGCACGACGTGCATCGGCAACAGTGGGCCACTGCCGGATGCCATCTCGAAAGAGATTGCGGCGGGTGGACTGGTCGTCTCCGCGGTGCTCAGCGGCAATCGAAACTTCGAAGGCCGCGTCCATGGAGAAGTCCGGGCGAACTATCTGGCGTCCCCACCGTTGGTCGTGGCGTATGCCCTCGCCGGGAAGATCGACATTGACTGGGACACGGAACCGGTCGGGCAAGACACGACCGGACACGATGTGTTCCTCAAAGAGATTTGGCCGACGCAAGCCGAGGTGCAAACCGTCCTCGAGAAGTCGATTAAAAAAGAGAGTTACGAGCGGATATACGCCAGTGTTTTCGACGGCGACGCCAACTGGAAGAGCTTGCCGGTGCCATCGGGCAAACTCTTCACTTGGGAGGCGCAGTCGACATACATCGCCAACCCGCCCTACTTCGCCGGTATGGGTATCCTGCCGCCGCCGCTGTCGGAAATCTCCGGTGCCCGCGTGTTGACCCTGCTCGGCGACAGCATCACCACCGACCACATCAGCCCGGCCGGGAACATCAAAAAGGACTCCCCAGCCGGTGTTTACCTCATGGAGCACGGTGTCCAACCGGCCGACTTCAACCAGTACGGGGCGCGGCGTGGCCATCACGACGTGATGATGCGGGGGACCTTCGCCAACGTCCGCTTGAAGAACCAACTCGTCCCCGGCGTCGAAGGGGGTTTCACCCGGTACCTGCCGACGAACGAGCAGATGAGCATCTTCGATGCGGCCATGAAATACAAAGCGGATGGCACGCCACTCGTGGTGATCGGCGGCAAAGAATACGGCTCGGGTTCGAGCCGCGACTGGGCGGCCAAGGGGACGAACTTGCTCGGGGTGAAGGCGGTGATCGTGGAGAGCTACGAACGCATCCACCGCAGCAATTTGGTCGGGATGGGTGTGGTGCCACTGCAATTCAAAGCCGGCGACACTGCCGTAACTTTGGGGCTGACCGGCGAAGAAACCTTCGCCATCGAAGGGCTGTTGCAAGGCTTGGCCACCAACTTCACCGTCAGCAAAGAGTTGACGGTGATCGCCACGAAAGCCGACGGAACCACGATGACGTTCGCCGCACTCTGCCGGATCGATACGCCCCAAGAAGTGCTCTACTACCAGCACGGGGGCATCCTGCCCTATGTGCTCCGACAACTATTGGCGGGGAAGTAATCTTTACTTTTTCTTACCGACTTTCATCATCCCGTTCGGAGCCGGTGGCGGCTCCGCCGGGGCCGGGTTGACACCGGACTGCTTGGGGCTGTTCGGGTCGACGCAACCCAAGGCGGGCAAGAACAGTCCCACGACTGCCGGTATCACGATCCATCGGCACAGGTGTCTGCGGTTCATCATGGCGACCTGGAACGTGTGGGAACGGGTATCGATCACTGGGCTTCTGCCGGCAAGACACTACCGTCGTTATAAGCCCACAACCGCCAGATGGTGTCGGCCGACATGCCGTAAATGAAGCTGCGTACCGAGCCGTCCGCCATCGCACAGGGCATCGCACCGATGTGGGGCGAACCCATGTAGTATTCCATCGGTAGACTGTTGCTATCCTGTGCGAAATAGTTCGGATCGCGCTTGTGCTCCCAGTGATCGCCGGGCATGCTCGCATCCGGATTCATACAGGCCCAGTTGAAGTCGGTGCGGGCACCGTATGCCGGCGGGCTACCGCCGGTGTAAAACTGCGGCGCCATGCCTTTGTGGGCCATCAATAGCGTGTTGGTTGTGCCGTCCGAAATCCCGTTGATGGTCGGTTCGGGAACCTGCCTGCCCCCGCTCAAATACGGCCCACCGAGGATCGAAAACTTCCCGTTTCCGTACCACCAATCGGGGTGGTGGCCGGCACCGTAGTCGTCGCGCGGGCCAACGGCAACCGTCCGCCGGCTCGGGCAGAGAAAAATCTTGACCGGGGCTTGGATCGCGTTGCTGTTGTTGCCCTGCTCGATGTACGGGAGGATGGCGGTGTACCACGTCACGGGTTTCCCGGTGGTGTTCGAAGCGCCGCCGCCGAAGTCATCGTCGATCGGAAACTTCAGGCGGGTATCGTGGTAGTGGTGAACCCCGAGAGCCAACTGCTTGAGGTTGTTGCCGCACTGCATCCGGGCCGCCGATTCGCGGACTTTCTGAACGGCGGGCAGCAGTAGCCCGATCAGGATCGCGATGATCGCGATCACCACGAGGAGTTCGATGAGCGTGAACGCCGCACGCGAAATTCGCCGAAACATGATGATCCCCCTCAAATATGAAGAATAGATTAAAGTATCGCTTACGATCTTGACTTTCGCAATCTGAAATCTTCAAAAGTTTTTGAATAACGCGAAACGGCTTCCCTTGGCGGGTGAATGCGGTATCATCCACCCGATTCCACGATTCCGGGAGACACGCTGATGCTGTTGGCACACGGGTTAGAACTCTTCGCCCAAGCGGG
>JANXWE010000089.1 GCA_025351325.1 Fimbriiglobus sp. | reverse complement strand
GAGGCACGGGCGAATTCTTTCCGGCGGAGCCATTGGAAATTCGCTAAACTCAAATTGCAGTCATTTCACTTCGAACGGGAGTTGCCGATGATCGTGCGCATTCTTTTGGTGAGCCTCCTCGCGGGACTCGGCACGCCAGTTGTGTTCGGCCAAGTTCCCGCTCCTGTTGCGCCGCCCAATACGATTTCAGCAGAAGCCACCGAGACATTGCGGGTCGCGCCCGATCTCGCCCGGTTGTCGTTCTCGGTCGTGACCAAAGATGCCATCGCCGAAACGTCGTTCACCGAGAACGAGGTGCTCACGAAAGATTTATTGACGAACATCGGCAAATTGAAAATGACGGGCCTGAAAGTCACGTCGCAGAGCTACAAGATGTCCAAGATCGACACCGTCCTCAACGGGGTCGCCGCCCTGCCGGGTGGGAATCAGCCGATGAAGTCCGACTTCAAAACGGTGCGGACGATCATCATCGTCCTCAAGGATATCGACGCCGACCAACTGCAAGCGAACGTCGGAATCATTCAAAAAGAGGCCGCGAAGGTCGGCGTGACCGGGGATTCGGCGGGGATATCGTACAACGGCTTCGGCAACGAGAGCCAGAACAACGTGCGAATCGCTTACGGGTTGCAGTCCGGGTGGGACGACCACAGCAAACTCGTATTGGCCAAGGTCACCAAGCGTGCCTTAGAACGTGCGCAATTGCTGGCCGATGGGGCCGGGTTGAAAGTGGTGGAGGTCGTCTCCATCACGGAACCGACCGCGACCCCCGCCGTGAACTATATTTACGGAGCCACAGATACGTCGGACGATCTGGTCGACGGCGAACTCGTCCAAAAAGTCAAGGTCCGCGTCACGGTGCGTGTCTCCAAATAAACTATCGACATCCTGCGCCCCGATGAATACCGCACTGCTCTTGCAATGGCTGCATCTCCCGCCCGGCCTTTGGCCACCGGACGACCGCGCCTTGCTCGGGTTGCCGACCGGCCCCATCGATTCCACGCAGGTGGAGTTGAACGCGCTCGCCCGCATGGAGTTGCTCCGGCCGCACCAACTCAAACACCCCGAAGTCGTCACCGAGGGGATGAACCGGTTAGCGCAGTCGCTGATCGCGCTCACGTCGACCACGGATATTGCTCCTTCTACTATGAGCTTGCGGAAACCGCCACGCAAAGCGGTTGCGAAATCGAAGCCGGCCCCGGCGGCATTTCCGCTGGTCGATCTCGCCCCGGCTGGCCCCGGGGCACCCGCGATTACTGTCGCTGCGGCCCCGGCCCCGATTCTCGAAGCGGAGGAGATCGTCGAGGCGGAAATCGTCCCGCTGCCGCTGCCGATCCCTCAGGTCGAAGTCATCGAAGCGTTGCCACCGGGGTTGGTCGTCATCCCGGAGATTCCCCGTTCGGAAGACCGTCGCAAGAGTTATCGCCACCTCGTGTATTTGCGGAGACTGCACCGGGCCTGGTTGGCACTCCAGCCGGTTCTGGCGGTGCCGAGTGAACCGCTAGTGTCTGCCGAAATGGTGTACCGCTTACTCGTCGGCTTCCAAGAACTTCGGCCGCTGCTCCGCCGGGGCGGCGCCCGATACCAGGCTTTGAATTTCGCGGGGGATTCCGTATTGGCACTGGCCCGGCAGCCACAGTGTGTCCTTGTTCTTCGAGAATTCTTACCGGGCCAACGTCAAAAGGTGGCCTTGGATTGGGCCACGGCGAAAGCATCGCTGGAAGGGCAAATGCTCGCCGTGCGAAAATCGCTGAAGCGCCCGCGAACCCGAGACGCCTTCGCCGAACTGCGGCGCACGATTTTCGACCGGCTCCGTCAAAACCCCGAATGGATCCTGGGCGTCTTGACGGCGTTCCTCGTCGTCAGTGGCGTCGTAAAAACGCTGGCCCGCTGACCGTTTCCCAACTCGGCCCCTTGACATTAGTTGTTGGTCTATCTAGACTTGGCATCGAAACCCGCTTCGCTTGGCCCCACCCACTCGGGGATCGCACCGTGACCAAAAAAGAAATCGTCAAGCTCATTTCCGATAAGTTGCAGCTCCCGCAGATCAAGACGAAGGAAATCGTCCAGCTCACGTTCGACGCCATCGTCGACACGTTGGTGAGCGACGGTCGCATCGAACTCCGGAACTTCGGCGTCTTCGAGGTGAAGCGGCGCAAGCCCCGCAAAGCCCGGAACCCGCGCACCGGCGACGCGGTCGATGTCGAAGCCAAGAACGTCGTCACGTTCCAACCCGGCAAGGTGATGGAAGAAAAAGTCCGCGAGGCGAAAAAGGTCGTCGAACCGAAACGCAAAGCCCGCAAACCGGCTAGTCGTCCACACCCTCATCCCGTGCCGGTCGGGGCGGACAACGCGGGTGCGGCACCTTCCAACAATGGGGAATTGCCTCTGAAGCCGCGCTAAGCCTTGCCCAAGCTCACCAACCTCCCGAGTCCGAGATCGCGGTTCGATTTTATCGATTGTTCGGGTCGAATTATTTGGGTTTGTCTGAAGGTCTGAGCCGGTGCTGCCGATAAATTGGGTACGACTGAAGATTCGTCGTTGGTCGGCGGAGAAATTCGCCGAGACGGCACCCGGGGGGGATACCGGGGGAATTTCAGTCGCATCGCAGCACGCCAGAGGGGTTGGTCATGCTTCGTCGCATCGTAATGCTCGCCGTAGTCGGCTGTGGACTGTCCGCGACGGGGTGCTTCAATTTGTACCCGAGCGATCCGGTTCAACGGATGGAAGTCCAGATCAACCAGTCCGAAAACTATCGCCAAATCGGCGACATTTTCCGCCGGTTCTGGTTCACCGATCAGCCGTCGCACATGGTGCCGGAACGCATCCACGGCGGCATCCTGTAAAGTCGGTCTTGTCGACAAGCTCAATCGTCGGACGAGAACCAACGGCAGGGGGTGCCGTCTTCTCGCCGACTATGGTTGAGTGTAGCGATCGCTGCAACAACGGGATCCAAGGGCCTGTTCCGAATGGCTTCATCTCCGTGAAAGGGAATGGTTCGCAATACCATTTGCTATCCACGGAGTCGGGTTACTGTAGGATTGCACTTCATTTCGTGAATGCTTGACCGCCGCCCATTTCACTGTTACTCTCTTCTCCACGAGTCTATCGACTCGCCCGCCCCTGCTCCAGTCCTGGATTGCCTTCAACACAGTTCCTGTCCGGTGTTGAACGGCAATGCCGTTAGGAATCGCCATGCTGCACCTCAATCGACGAGAGTCGCTCCGGGTCGGAGGTCTCGCTGCACTGGGTCTGTCGTTGCCACAATTACTAGCGCAGCGTGCTACTGGAGGCGAGAAAGCCAAGGCGAAGCAGTGCATCGTGCTCTTCTTACTCGGTGGGCCACCGCAACATTCGACGTGGGATCCAAAACCCGACGCCCCCGCAGAAGTGCGCGGTGAATTCGGGCCGACGGAAACCGTGGTGCCGGGTTTACGGCTCAGCTCGCTTTTCCCGAAGTTGGCTCGGCAAGCCGATAAGCTCTGCCTGCTCCGGGCGATGTCCACGGGCGACAACGCCCATTCGTCGAGCGGCTACGCCATGCTGACAGGGGTACCGCACGCTCCGCTCAATGCGGAAGGTGTGAACCCTGGCCCGCCGAACGATTACCCGGCACTGGGGGGCCTGGTCCGCAAACTGCGCGGTGATTCCGGCGGGCTACCGGGCGCCGTGCGATTGCCGATGCACATTTTCAACACCGATCACTCCGTCTGGCCCGGCCAAGACGCCGGGTTCTTGGGGCGATCCAGCGACCCGTGGCTGTTTCGCTGCGAACCCGCCTCGCCCGGCTTCGCCGTGCCCGAACTCTCGCTTCCGCTGGAAGTCCCCCTCGACCGGCTGGTGTCCCGGCACGATCTCTTCAGTCGGCTCGATCACGCGCGGGCCGTGCCTTCGAATTCCCATACCGAACGAGCGTTCGACCTGCTCGGTTCCCGCACGGCGCGGCTCGCTTTCGACTTGGCCAAAGAGTCGCCCCACACCCAGGATCGCTACGGTCGGCACCAATTCGGGCAAAGCTGCTTACTCGCCCGGCGACTGATCGAAGCGGGCGTCGGTCTGGTGCAGGTGAATTGGTTCCGAAGTCCAGACGAACCGCCGGACGCGCCCTGTTGGGATACGCACTCCCGCGAGGGCCAGCGGCTGAAAAGTACGCTCTGCCCCACTGCGGATCAAGGTTTCGCGGCACTGATCGAAGATTTGGCGGATCGCGGGCGACTCGACGAAACGTTGGTGATGTGCAT
>JANXWE010000013.1 GCA_025351325.1 Fimbriiglobus sp. | reverse complement strand
GGCATCGTCACGCCGATATGCTACAAAATCAACCCAAAAGCGCAAGGGCCGTGAACGGTTACCCGCCAGGACACGGTGGTTGTACTCGCCGCCCTTGCCGTGTTCTCTGGCGAACTGGAACCCCTCGAAGGCCATGTGCGTGTGCGGCTGGGGCGACACGGTGGGCAACTTGATGGGGACGCCCATCTGCCGGGCGATGGGGTAGACCGAGTTCGTCCAGGCCCGCTGGAGGTAGTCGCCTTCGGGCCGCAGCGTCTCGGTCGGGTAGGGCCGAAGCTCGAACGGCATCCACTCGACCTCGACATCCTTGCCCCGGACGGCCTCCCGGAGCGGGAACTCGGCCAAGTAGCAGAACGGGCAGACGTAATCCGAGTAGACCCTGATCTTGACGCTCACGACTCCCTCCCTCCCCGAACCTTTCCTCAGCGCCCCGTGTATCGACCGGGGCGTTCACCATGAGCATTTTACCCAGGAAGGCGGTGGATCATGGACACGCAAGACCTCGACCACGAGTCCTCGTTTCGAGACGATGAGCAAACGGCGTAAGGGCTTCCCGTCCGAGACGCAAGTGAAGCGGGGCGTCCGGGTCGTCTACGGCGACAAGGAACTGGAAGAGAAAGTCGGCAGGAACGACCTCTGCCCGTGCGGGTCCGCCAAGCTGTTCAAGACGTGCTGTCGCAACTCCGGCTGCTTTCGACGGGGTGAACCGGGGCCACTACTTTCCGGGAATGACGCTCACGACCCGCTCGGTTCACGAGAACCGTGCGGGTTTTCGTTCCGCCACCTATGACGGCGAGTCCGGCACGGCGATGAACGCTTCCCCGGCACGCACGATGATCGGCTCGATCAAGTCCACCCAGCCGCCTTCCCCTACGCTCGCTGTCGCCAGCAGGCTCAACCGTTCGCCACTGTCGGGGTTGATCTTGTAGACCGCCACCCGCCGCCCGATTTCGACGCCTTCCAGATGAAAGCGGGGGATGGACCGGTCGTCGGCGAACCGGAAGGTGAAGTGCGGGTCGTGGTACAGCGGCAGCATGTGCGTGACGGACCTCTCGTCGGCAAACTTCCTTGCACGGTAGCCGTCGCAGCGGACGACCGGCTGGGGCGGGTACTTCGGGTAAGCGGCGTTCGTGGCGGACAACCGGCAGAGCAAGAACCTCGACCGAGCGGTGCTGACCGCCCGGACGTTCTCGCAGGTTTCGCACAAACACGGCATCATCGGTTCCGGTCTAGCCACCCACTTCACTCCGAGCCGCCATCGCCCGCTTGCGTTCCGCCGTGTACTTCCACCACGGCTTCTTCGGCGCTCCCTCCGTGTAGCGGACGGCGGCGATGAAGGTGTCGAGCAGGCACGGGTCGTGGCGCTGGCCGGTGATCCGGCACAGGTCGTCGTACAGCGCATACGGGTCACGGCCCGGCAAGTCGCCGGGCGTGGTGATCCCAAGCTGGCGAAGATCACCGGCGACGGCGGGGCCGACGTTCGGGATGTCCTCCAGCCGGGCGATCAGTCGGACCCCCTTTGTCGGTTTCTTTCTTTGCAGCGCCATCGTCAGCTTCTCCTTCCGGTCCATCGCCTTGATTACCGCCTCCCGCTTCAACGCCGAACTCCGGGTGTGGCGGGCCTCGTGGTACACCAGTTCGACCGGGCGACGGCTGCGGGTGTACCTCGAAGCAGTCCCGGCGTTGTGCTGCTGGCAGCGGCGGGCCACGTCCTTGGCGATCCCGGTGTAAAGCGAGCCGTCGGCGCACCGCACCATGTACACGAACCACTCGTCGCTCGACGGTCGGGCCTTCGGCTTGCGATCCTTCTTGGGCATTCGACTAAAATAGCAACCATCTGACTCGCAGACTGCGCCGGTGATGCCGTTGAAGGGGAGTCTAACTTGGTGAGCGTTGCCGGAAAGTTGACACGGAACGGGTGGCTGCTGTTCGCCACCCGCTGTTCGAGGATGTTCGCTTACGGGCTGCTCTCGGTCGTTTTGGTGCTGTACTTGGTCGAGGTCGGCCTCAAGGAGTGGGAGGTCGGCCTCCTGCTGACGCTCACGCTGGCGGGCGACACGGCCATCTCCCTCTGGCTGACCACGACCGCCGACCGGCTGGGCCGTCGCCGCACGCTGATCGTCGGCGCAGTCCTGATGGCCCTGGCCGGGGTCGCCTTCGTCTCGACCGGCAACTTCATTCTGTTGGTTGTCGCCGCCACGGTCGGCGTCATCAGCCCCAGCGGCAACGAGATCGGGCCGTTCCTGTCCGTCGAGCAGGCGGCGCTGTCGCACGTCGTCGGCGACGAGCGGCGGACGGACGTGTTCGCTTGGTACAACCTCGTCGGCTCGTTCTCGACGGCCCTGGGTGCGCTGGCGGGTGGGTTGATTGCGGCAGCGTCCCCCCACTTCGGCCTGACCGGAGCCGCCGCCTTCCGCCCCGTGTTGGTGGCCTACGCAGCCATCGGGGTGGCCCTGATCGGCGGGTTTGCGCTCTTGTCCCCGGCGGTCGAGGCGACCAGGTACGAGTCCCTCCCGCCGCCCAGGGCCGTGCTGGGGCTGCACGAGTCCCGGCGGGTGGTCTTCAAACTCTCGCTCCTCTTCGCCCTCGACGCCTTCGGCGGCGGGTTCGTCATCCAGAGCCTCATCGCCTACTGGTTCCACGTCCGGTTCGGCCTCGACCCGGCGATGCTCGGCACGGTCTTCCTGTTCGCCAACCTCCTGGC
>JANXWE010000010.1 GCA_025351325.1 Fimbriiglobus sp. | reverse complement strand
ATGGCGTCCTCGAAGGAGTCTTTCATTTTCCCCTCCCGGCCGACGCGTCGATCTCCGGCTTCGGCATGTGGATCGGCGATCAACTCGTCGAAGCGGACGTTGTGGAGAAACAGAAAGCCCGCGAAATTTATGAAACAATTCTCCGCGAGAAGCGCGACCCCGGTTTGCTCGAATGGGCGGGCGGGAACATCTTCAAAGCGCGCATCTACCCGATCCCGGCGCGGTCCGAGAAACGCATCAAGATTTCCTACACCCAAGTGCTGCCCCTGCAGGGGAACCGCTATCGCTACCACTACGCCTTGCAAAGCGACCTCTTGAAGCTGCACCCGCTGCGGGAATTGAGCATTGATGTCCGGGTGAATTCCGCGAGCGCCATCAATAGCGTGGTTTCGCCGACTCACGATACTCGCATCAACTCCTCCGAGCATTCTGGGCATGTCGAATTCGCCGCGCAAGACTACACGCCGACTCGGGATTTTGAAGCGGTCGTGGAACTCACCGGGCGGCCGGCGGATGTCGCGGTGATCCCGCATCGCCGCGGGGACGACGGATATTTCCTCGTTCAGCTCACGCCGCCCGGTAGCCCCGGCGGTTGGGAACGACCGCTCATCCCGAACGGCGAACCTCTGAAACTGGTGATCCTCGCCGATACGTCCGCTTCGATGGATCGCGGCCAACGGGCCACGCAGAACGCGATTCTCGCCGCGCTGCTCGGGGCGTTGACCCCGAAGGACACGATCCAAGTCGCGGCGTTCGACGTGAATTGCGATTGGATTTTCGACAAACCCGTGCCGGCGACACCGGAGAATATCGCCATTGTCCGCGAAACGTTGGCGAAACGGATTTCCCTGGGCTGGTCGAACCTCGATCAGGCGTTCCGCTCGACCATCGCCAAATGTGAACCGGGCAGCCACGTGGTCTATCTGGGCGACGGGATTTCAACGAGTGGCGACGCCGACGCGGTGGGGTTCCCCAAGAGGTTGGTTCTATGGCACGAGGGCAAACCGGGCACGTTCCACGCCGTGGCCCTCGGTAGCAGTTACGAGCCGGTGGCGATGAAGGCGATTGCCGCGCTCGGGGGCGGATCGTTCCGGCGTGTGTCGGGGGAAACCGGCCCGGCGGCGATCGCCACGGAATTGCTGACCGAAATCGCGACCCCGACGCTGCGGAACGCGAAAGTCGAGATCACCGGCGTCCGCACGGCCCGGGTCTACCCGGACGAATTGCCCAACATCGCGGCCGGATCGCAACAGATTCTACTCGGGCGCTACCTGCCCGAAGGGAAGGATCAACGCGGGGAGATCGTCGTCACCGGGATGCTCGGGTCGAAACCGGTGCGGTACACGACCCCGTTCGATTTGAAAGACGCGGAACAGGGGAACTCCTTCTTGCCGCGCCTTTGGGCGCGATTACACCTCGACAAACTCCTCGAACAAGGAAACTCCCCGGCGATCCAACGCGACGTGATCGAGTTGAGCGAAGAGTTCAACATCATCACGCCGTACACGTCGCTGTTGGTTCTAGAAACCGACGCCGACCGGGAACGCTTCGCGGTGAAGCGCCACTTCCAGATGCGCGACGGCGAAAAGTTCTTCGCGACCGGTCGGGATAACGCGGTTTACGAACTGAAGCAGAAGCAGATGCGACTCGCCGGGGACTACCGCACGGATCTCCGCCGGCAGGTGTTGAACCAGTTGCAAACTTTCGGGCGTAACCCGCAGATGTCGGCCCGGATGCAGATCTTCGACAGCACCTCGCTGAAATCGGACACCCCTGAAATCTGGGACTCGGTCGACGTTTATTTTTCTTCGCGACTCGGAGATACAGCCCCACAGCTGCGGTTCTTCGGCAAACGGAATGCGCCAAGCCTAGACAATAGGACTGAAGACTCTTCCCACATGGAGGGTACCCCCATGGGGGGTAGGCAAGATCTTGGTATCAGTCAGTTGTTTGGCCGCGACAACGGTAGGTCCTTATCTGATAAAAGCGACGAACGAGGAATTTCCTTAGAATTGCCCGATTCGAATTCGGGTTTTATGGGTGAGGATGCCCCAACCCTAGCCTTGGTTTTGTTAGAAAGAAATCGCTTCGCGAATCCATACTTCAGTGGACTCGAGAAGAAATTTAAAGCTGGAAAAGCTAAAGACAGTTTATCCCGCTTGGGCTACGGTGACTCATCTCCAAAGTTGCGTTGGCTGGAGCACGATTTCCCGAGTTTGCCGGCCCCGGCCCGTCAGCCGAAGGAAACCAAGAACAGTTGGCCCGCCGCGGCGTTCGAGCTATCGAAAAGCCTCGTTCGCACCGAGGCACTCGCGAAGCAGCAGGGAGGCCTCGTCCTCCGTCACACGCTGGACTACCTCGACACTCGCACGGGCGATCTGACCCAACAGGTGAATCGCACGGAGATGGTGTCCCCGAAAGCGTGGCTGGTGAAATCGTCTGCGGCTGCCGGGCCGGTCACCCTCGATTGGTGCGACGCCAAGGAACGCGGTGCCATCCAAACTGCCTACCAACTCGGCCGACTGCGGACTTCGAATACGTTCGATCTTCAACAACCGCCGCTGGAACTCGCGGATCAATCGACCACGTCGTTACATGAACGCAACACCGGATACTCGGCCACGGTCGAGACCATTGCGAAGGATCGCGCCCTGTTGACCTTGAGGGTCAAGAGCCAGCCGAAGCTCGAAATCCGCTATCTGATCGACACCACCCGGCACGTCGTTCTGAGCTTGGAACACCGGTACGGCGGCAAAACGAACACGATGACCAAGTTCGATGACTTCATCGAAGTCGCGGGGACATGGTGGGCACGGAAAATCGAATCCTTCGACGCCGACGGGAAACAGGTTTCGCGCCGGACCCTCGCGCTGGCCGCTATCTCTGCTGAGGAGTTCACCAAACAGATGGCGACAGAACTTCAGGCCAAGGAGCCGGTTTTGTTCCTGAAACAGCCGCTGCCGAGCGTGACCCAAGCGAAAGCGGCCGCCCTCGCCGGGAAAGCGACTTTCGACGACCGAGCGATCTTGACGCTCCACTTCGCGGCGACGCAGCAATGGACGCGGGCCAGCGAGCATTTGGTGGAATGTGAACGACTCGCCCAGGATCGCAGCGGGATGCGGTGGCTGAAGGCCGCCTACCTTCAGGCGAGTCGGCAGCACGACGAACTCCGGAAGCAGTTGATGGTCGAGGCGAAGAGTCTGAAAACCGGGACATCGGCTGAGTCCAAAGCAAACGCCTACTTTCTGGCACAACAACTGTTCTCACTCGAGCAACAGTCGCTCGCGGCCGGGGAACAATTGATCCTAGCGGACGAATTGGCGACGATTGCCGTCGATCAACCGGCCCATTTGCAAGCGGTGAAAAATGCTCGTAACCGACGGGTGACCCTGCTCTCGAATGCCGGGAAGTCCGAAGAGGCCGATGCGCTCGCGAAAGCGCTTGCCACGGAATTTTCGCTCGATGCCGGCCTCCAGCATCAGTACGCCCAGCGCCTCGCACAAACCGGTGACACCGACGCGGCCTTGGCTTGGCTCAACGCGGCCCTCGGCCGGAAATGGGACATATCCCAAGGGGATATGCTGTGGGAACTCAAGTCCAATTTGCTCCACAACCAGAGACGCTACACCGAGCAGGCCGAGTTCATCCCAAAGTGGATCGAAACGAAGCCGGGAACCGAAACCCCTTATGCCCATTACCTCACTGCACTGGTCCGGAGCAACCGGGCCGCGAAAGCGGAAGAGTTGGTGGCCCAATGGCTGATCAACGGCCGCGTCCATGGGGATATGCCGCGTCCGGTTCATGCGATGCTGAACGCCGCGTTGAGTTTCGCCCGCGGTCAGTCCAATCAGCTCTACAGCAACCGGATCGACGAGCGTTGGCACGCCGCACTGGCGGAGACATCGCTCTTTTTCGCCCGAAGCGAGGAAGAACACGGGTTCGCGAACAGCATCCTGAATGACCATTGGTTCAGCAATACCGATGTTGGCAAAGCCACGAAGATAACTCTCGGCCGGGAATTCCTAGCGGGTATTGCCACGTTCCGTCCCGACCTGCTGACGACCATGATCAACTGGGTTTGGAGCGACGATGCGCTCACCACGCAAGAATGGCAAACCATCGCCGTCAAACTCCGCAAGCGGTGGGATGCCGAGAAAGACATCGTCACGAAGCACCAACTCGGCCAAGGGTTGATCCAAGTGCTCCATCGCTTCATCGGCGATGACGATTTGCAATTCCTCCGGCTCCAGTTTCAAACTGCTCCCGTCGCGTACCGCACCGAATACGCCAACGCCCACTTCCAAGCCTTGATCGTCCGCCCGTGGACGGCCGAGTTCGAAACCGAGCTTTTCAAACTGCTCGAGGCGCTTCCACCGACCGACGAACCGGGCAACGGATTGTTCACCCGCGTGCAAACGCTCCATCGCCTAACCGATGCGATGGTCGAAGCCCGTTATCAAGCGGCGTTCAAGAAAGTTGACCATCCAGAGAAGTTCACGAGAACTGAGCTGGCCAAAAAGCAAACTGAGTTGCGAAAACTGGTTCGCGAAGGACTCGCCGACCGGTTGAAGGCAGAAACGGCCCTGTGGCCGAAACCGTTCGCAGCGTGGCTGACAGTGGAACGTCACTGGCTGGACGTGCAACTCGAACGGGATCTTCCCCAGATCGTGGCCGAGCTTTGGCCGATCCTCGACTCGGCTACGGCGGTAGTCGATGCGGATGACGATAACTCCGCAGTCCTCGGTGTGCTCGATACCGCACTGCGGAACCGTGCCCGGGCGGAGCTTGCGAATCTCGCGGCGCGGAAAGGGGCCGACCCGAAACTCGTTGAACGATTCACGAAACTCCTTGAGGGTCAAATCGTGGCCCATCCGGAGGAACCCCGTTGGAAGCAGGAGAAATTCCACCTGATGATCGCGCTCGATCAGCCGAAAGAGTTGGAAGCCGAGTTGCGCCGCTGGATCGCCCAACCCGATTCGGACAACCGCTGGCGGCTCGCCCTCGGCCGGTTGCTTGCGGAACAAGGAAAGGTCACCGAAGCGATTCCGCTCTTCGAAGCGGTTCAAGCCGCCGACGAACTCGGCCCGGATGAGTATCGCACGCTCGCCGTGTGGTACCAGATCGAAAACCGTCGGGAACTCGCGGAGAAAGCCAGGGCGGCCCAGTACAAAACCACTGACGAAAATCAGCTCCTCAACCAATTGAACCATCAGTTCGCCCGCATTCAACGGGCGAGTGGACGATCCGCCGCGACCATCGATGCCGAAGTGATCGAACTCTTGCGGGCCTACTTCGAGAAGAGCCTAACTCCACATAATGCACTGAACACGCTGGGTGGCTTCTACAAGATTACCCGGGATTTCCGTTTGCTCGCCGTCTTACCCCATGGGATTGTCGGCCACAGCGCCGGTGCGATCTACCCGTTCTTGCAAACGCTGCGAAACCTGCTTGCGGAAATCCGCGACGAAGCGACCGCCGATGAACTGACCCAGCGCATCGCCGAAGTCCGCAAGCTCCGCACGATGGCCGTCGATCTCCGGGCGCTCGATCTTCTGGAAGTCCAAGTCGAACGCCGTGCGGCCGAGCTGCAAAATCAACCCGGCCCCCACGCGGACAAAGCCCTCACCGCATTGAAACGAGCCTTCGCCCGCGATCGGGCCGACGGCGAATCCCGCTGGATCGCAGAGTTCCTCGCCGATCTCGGTGACGTGAAAGCTGCCGATTTGGCCAAGGAACAGCGTTCCCAATTGGAAATTCTGCACCGCACCGCGAAACCCGGCACGTTCGACCGATTGCAAATTTCGAAGTGCTTGTCCGACGTTCAAAGTTCGTCCGGTCAACGTCCTCTGGGGCTTGATACTCTCGATGCCGCGCTCAAGGAATTTGAAACGGCCCACGGCGGGAAGCTCCCGAGTTCCGCGAACGAGGTTCTCGAACGCTTTATCGGGCGACTGGAAACAGCCCAGCAATTTGAACGGGGCGAGAAATACTTGCAGAATCAACTGACGCATCCGATTCACGCGGCCCAGCGAATTTGGCTGATCCGCCGGTTGAATCAACTCGACCGCGAGGCCCTCCGGAACAACGGCACTGTGTCGCTCGGAACAGGGGAAACGCTCTACAAAGCCCTCGCGGCCAAGCTCATCGCCGACATCGGTGCGACCGAGCCGGGGCAGCGTTACCCGCTCCTCGCCCAACTCGCTTCGACCTACCGGATCGGACATAATCTCGCATTTGCCGGTGCGGTCGAGGATCTCCAAGCATTCGCTTTCGAAAAACTCCCGACGCTTTTGAAAGACGACGTTGAGGAGTACGCGGATACCGTCACCGAGTTTTCGGAAGCCCTCCACAGCTTGGTGCGGCCGCGGCGGGCCATCCAATTCTTGCTCGATCGGGCCGAAACTGTTCCCGATGGGGTTCGCTACAGCCGACAGCAAACCCCGTGGCAGCAGAATTGCGATCGGTTGGGCCATTGGCGAACCGAAGCCAAAGACCTCGGCGATCTGGAGCCTCGCCTCCTGAAATTCGTGGAGGCGGAACTCCGGCGTGATCTGCGCAGCCGGGAATCGGTGAACCGGAGCATCTATTCCAAACGCAACGGGTATTTCTGGATCGAAAAAGAAGCGGCCTTCGCCAAAGTCGCCGAGGAGGTACTTGCCGAACGCCTAGCAGCGAGCGCTTCCGTGGAGTACATCGCAGATTATTTCTTCTACGGCATCGGCCGGGAAAAACGGGCTATCGAAGTTCTCCTGGCTGCTCAAGCGGACAAGCGACTCGCCGATTCCGGCGTTTGGCAACTCATCGACTATTTGCACCGCTCGGATCGCTTCGCCGAGTCGATCCCGCTCTTAGTGGATCTCATCGAGCGTCAGCCCAAAACCTTGGTGTATCGGTGCAAGCTGATGCACGCGTATTTCCGCACCGATCAACCGGTGAAACTTTTGGATCTATTAAAACGGACGGACGCGCTGTTCCACGAAAAGGATCGCTGGGAAGAAGGAGTTCTTGCGACGCTCGCCGAAAGCACACTCGAAAATCGTCTCTATGCCCCATCAGTGTCATATTGCGAGGAATTGATCCCGCTGTACCAACGTACCCACGCGGCGCGTGGGGATCGAGACTTGCACCGGTACTACACCATCGCGTCCAATGCCTATGCCGGCCTCGGGAAAACCAAGGAAGCGGTTGATCGGGCCAGTGCGGCCATCGTCCTCTGGCCCGCCGGGCAGCACGATCGCCAAGTGTCCCTCGATCAACTCGTTCGCATTCTGAAAAACGCCCCGAAGCTCGAGGAGTTCATCGCCGAACTCGATGGCGAGAAATTGCAGAGCGCCGTCGTCCGCATGGCCCTCGGTCGGGCCCTCATGGCCAAGAACGAACACGCCCGGGCGATACCCCAGTTCCGTTTGGCCGCCGAACTGCAACCGAACGACGCCGAGGTGCACCCGCTGCTCGTCGCCTGCTTCGACAAAATCGGTGACAAAGAGGGTGCGGTGCAACAGCTCTACGATGCCGTACAACTCACCCGGCGCACGGGTTCGCTCTACGCCGACCTCGGCAAGCGACTCGGGGAGTTGAACCGCCCGATTGAGGCGGAACGAGCGAACACGACAATTGTCGAATTGCAAGCGAATGAATCGGAGAGTCACTCACTGCTCGCGGAAATCCGCGAGAAACAAAATCGTTGGCTCGAGGCGATCGGCCACTGGGAACGGGTCGCGGAGATCCGCAAACTCGAACCGACCGGACTTTTGAAGCTGACGGCGGCACAAATTCATGAGAAACAGTGGAAGAACGCTGCCGATAGCCTGCGGAAACTCCGGACACAAACATGGCCCGACCGTTTCCCCGAAGTGGCAAAGCAAACTCGCGAATTGGAGAAGGTTCTGGAACTGCAAACAAAAGAATGACGTCCGCGTCAGCTCGCTTCAATCGCACGATTGAACGCGAAGGTCAGGAATTTGCAGGCGTTCGACTCGTGATGATGCGCCAGCGACCACGAGTTCCTCATGGATCTGCGTTGCCGCGCCCTATCCGTTCGCTGCGGTCTGGTTCGCGGGGTCGTCGAGTTCATTCAGGCCATTCCGAATTGTGCGGTCGGACATTCTCGTAGCCGCGGCCATGGTCGTGATTTCGCTGTGTCCGAATACCCGCGATTCGACCACCGCCCAGAGTCGCCGCGCGTTCGTCCAAGTCGTCGAGGAACTCGAACTATTTGTTTCGCATGCTCGCTATAGGGTCTGGCAAATCTTTCTGGCGCTAGGGCGAGAATGCGGTCAGATTGGGGGGGTCGTCTGTCGCAACCCCTTTACGAGGCCCGCCATGGAACCGATGCCCACGTTCGACCCCCAAGCCTCCATTGACCAGATGCGTCAGCAGTTGGAAACGATGTTCGGGTAAGTCGCTGACGCCATCAACAACGCCAAAGACGGCGAGATCATCGCCGGCAGCGAATGCCAAGTCCGCGACCTCTTCGGCACCCTCCGGCAGAAGGCATTTGAGGTCGGACTCCAGATGCGAACCCACGCGGTGGAAACTGCATTTTCCCCCTCCGCAGGCCACATGTGGAAGCAGTATCTGGCGATGATCGTCGAAGTCGATCACGCCATCGCGGCCCAACTGCAACGGATGAAGAAAATCACCGAACTGCCGCCGCTGGCGAAGCGGAAGCACGTCCGCGGCCGCACGCTCCGGCCTTCGATGTTCGGACGGCGTTGTCTCTCATCCTCGGCGTCGACCTGACGGAGCTGGAAGGCCTGGACGAACTGAACGCGCTCACCTGGATCAGCGAACTCGGTACCGACTTCACGAAGTGGCCGATGGTGAAGCACTTCACGAGTTGGCTGGGCCTGTGCCCGAACTTCAAGAAGATGGGTGGGAGGTGCGGTCGAGCCACACGCGGCGTGGCAAAGGCCGAGCGGCCTAAACGTTCCGGCTGGCAAGAGCTACCTAGGGGCGCATCTGGGTCGTCTGCGTTCGCGTCTGGGTGCGCCGAAGGCGATCACGGCGACGGCGCACAAGCCGGCGCGGATCTTGAGCCTGTTATTGACTTTTTCTCTTGAATACCTGCTTGAGCATGATTAATACGCTGGCCAACCAATGCCACCCGGCCAGCGTCGTCGTCAACCGCTCGTAGTCGCGGGTCAGTCGTCGAAACCGTCCCAGCCAACCGAACGTCCGCTCGACCACCCAACGCCTCGGCAACAGCACGAACCCCTTCTTCGCCTCCGTGTGTTTGACCAACTCCAACTGGATCCCATGGCCACTCGCCTGC
>JANXWE010000369.1 GCA_025351325.1 Fimbriiglobus sp. | reverse complement strand
GAATTGAGCATCAAAATTTCGGCGAACGGGCCGGCAGCAGTTTCACCCGAGCGGAGCCAACCGTTCCGGGACTTCACCAACGGCCAACTGCATCAAGCATCCAGCGGTGGGGAGAACTGGCAATCGGAAACGCACCTCGATAAGAATCGCCAAATACCAACGTCCTTCCGCGGCTATCGGTTGAACGACGAATCCGGACTCCGCGCCACTCCGATCGTGACCGTCGGCAATGTCGGTATCGCGATGGAACGGTTCTGGGAGAATTTCCCCAAATCGATCGTGGCAAGTGACACCGAGTTGACACTCAGTTTGTTTCCTCCCGGCGAAACGGAACTCCAGGGCGGAGAACATAAGACCCACACCTTCACCGTCGCCTTCGGCGAGTCCGGTATCACCGATCAACCGCTGGTCTGGGCGCGGTCCCCGCTGCAAGTCTCGTGTTCCCCGGAGTGGTACGCCCGCTGCGAAGTGCTGCCGCACCTGACCCCGAAGGCGTCCGACCCGCACGCGCTCTACTTGAAGTTGGTCGATCAGGCCATCGAAGGGCCGGATACGTTCCTGCACAAGCGCGAGCAGATCGACGAGTACGGCTGGCGCAACTTCGGCGACATCTACGGCGACCACGAAGCGGTGCGGCACAGTGGCCCGAAGCCGATGGTGTCGCACTACAACAACCAGTACGACTGCGTCGGCGGCTTCGCGACGCAGTTCTTTCGCAGTGGCGACCCGCGCTGGTTTTCGCAGATGATCGAGTGCGCCGACCACACGGCCGACATCGACATCTACCACACAACTGGCGACAAAGCCGCGTACAACGGTGGGCTGTTCTGGCACACCTACCACTACGCCCACGCCGATACCGCCAACCATCGCAGTTATCCGAAACGCATCCGCAGCGGCCCGCAAGACACCCGCGTCGAGAAGCTCGACGCCATGGACGACGAGACGGCGAAGAAGCTGCTCAAGGCCTATTCGGTGGGCGGCGGGCCGGCGCCATCGCACGTTTACACCACCGGGATGATGATCGCATACTTCTTAACGGGTGACCCACGCTATCGGGAGACCGTGATTGGCCTCGCCGACTACATTCTGCGGGTCGAAGATCCATCCAAGACCGTCTTCCGCTATCTGTCCCGGGAGTTCACCGGCTTAGCCACCGATAGCCAAGCGGGCTATCACGGCCCCGGCCGCGCCTCGGCGAACTCGGTGAATGCGCTGCTCGACGGTTTCCGACTCACCGGGGAACGAAAGTATTTGGACTTCGCCGAAGTGCTGATCCGTCGGGTGGTAAATCCGAATCAGAATCTCGCTGCGCTGAACCTGCTCAATGCCGAGCTGCGGTGGTTCTACACCATGTTCCTGCAAGCCCTCGGCCGCTACTTAGATGTGAAGATCGAACGCGGTGAACTCGATCAAGCCTACGACTTCGGCCGACAGTCGCTGATGCACTACGCCCGTTGGATGGCGGAACACGAGCGGCCGATTCTGGATACGCCGGAGAAATTGCAATACCCCACCGAGACCTGGGCCGCGCAAGACATGCGCAAGGTCGAAGTGTTCCAGTACGCCGCGAAACAGGTCGGCGGTGCCGAGCGCGCACGCTTCCTCGAACGGGCCGCGTGGTTTTTTGAGACGAGCGTGGCCAAGCTCGATACCTTCCCGACGAAATCGTTCTGCCGACCGGTGGTGCTGATGATGAACTTCGGCTGGAGCCGCAACTGGTGGCACCAACGTGATGTCCCGCAGACACCGGAACCAACCAAGGTGATGAACGCCACATCGTTCGGAACGTGGTCGATGTTCGTACCTCAAAAAGCGAAAGCGATGAAACGGGCGAAGTGGGTGGTGCTGGCCGGCGGCTTGGCATTCCTGGCATTGGTGGTAGCCGGTGCGGTTTGGTGGTGGGGTTAAATCTGGCGACCCGCGCGGCGAATCATTAGTTTGACATCGGCGGGTGGGCAACTCCGCCGTCCCATTTTCGTTCACTGCGAGAGACTACTATGCGAGCGACCGCTTTCGTTCTCCTGTCTGTGCTCTGTGCCGCGCCGTCGGCCCGTGCCGAATTGCCGCCGTTGATTCCACGCGATGTGCTCTTCGGCAACCCCGACCGGGCCGCCCCCGCGATCTCCCCGGACGGCAAGTCGATCGCCTACCTCCGGCCCGACGACAAGAACGTCCTGCAAGTGTGGGTGCGGAGCACCGTTCCGCCGGTCGGCGAAGCCAACGACAAAACGATCACCGCCGATCCGAAACGGGGCATCCGCACCTTCTACTGGGCTCAAGACGGCAAGCACCTGCTGTACGAGCAGGACGCCGAAGGGGATGAGAACTATCACCTCTTCGCGACGGAGATTGCAACACTGAAGACGCGCGACCTCACACCGTACAAAGGGGTTCGTGTTCAAGGTGTCGAGATGGATCGCAAGCACCCGAACGAAATCCTGGTAGGGTTGAACAAGCGGAACAAAGCCGAGTTCGACATGCACCGCATCCAACTGGCCAGCGGCGAAGACGAACTCGACACCCAGAACCCCGGCTTGGCGTTGGCGTACGCCGTCGATGCCGAATTCCAAGTGCGCGGTATCACGGTCGCCAAGATGGATGGCGGCTTCGACCTGAAAGTGAAGGACAACGACGGCAAATGGAAGACGATCAAAACCGTCGGCGCCGACGACCAAGCTCAGATTACCGGCTTCGGCAAAGACGCGAACACCGTCTGGCTCATTCATAATGCCGACGCCAACGCCCTGCGTTTGCTGAAGCACGACGTGGCCACCGGGAAGGAAGAGGTGATCGCCGAAGATCCCGAATACGACATTTCCGGTGCGATGATCGACGAGGAGAAACGCATCCCACTCGCGGCGGCGTTCACGAAGGCCCGCTCCGAATGGAAAGTACTCGACGACTCGGTGAAGGCCGATCTCGCCGCGCTGGCGAAAGTGGCCCCGGGCGACTTCGCGGTCACCAGCCAGACGAGCGACAATCAGTTCTGGATTGTGACATACACCTCGGACGTCGGCCCCAAGGCGTTCTACGTCTGGGATCGCAAGGCCCAGAAAGCCGGCAAACTCTTCACCAGCAGCACCAAGCTCGAAACGGTCAAACTCGCGGCGATGGAACCGTTCGAGTTCGACGCCAAGGACAAACTCAAGGTGCACGGCTACGTGACCTATCCACTGGGTGTGGAAGCCAAGGGGTTACCAGCGGTGTTGCTCGTCCACGGGGGGCCGTGGGCGCGGGACAACTGGGGCTACAGCCCGTTGACGCAGATGCTCGCCAACCGCGGCTACGCCGTGATCCAAGTGAACTTCCGCGGCAGCACCGGCTACGGCAAGAAATTCCTCAATGCCGGCAACCGCGAGTGGGCCGGGAAGATGCATCAAGACTTGCTCGATGCGGTGGAAGTCTTCGCCAAGAAGGGGAGTATCGACCCGAAACGTACCGGTATCATGGGTGGCAGTTACGGTGGGTACGCCACGCTCGTGGGCCTCACGTTCACCCCGGACAACTTCGCCTGCGGCGTCGATATTGTCGGGCCGAGCAACATCGCCACCCTGCTGAAATCGATCCCGCCGTACTGGGCACCGGCCAAGGCGATGTTCACGACCCGCGTCGGCGACCTCGAAAAAGACAAAGATTTCTTGAACGAGCGTTCGCCGTTGGGCAAGGCGGACAAAATCGTCAAGCCGCTGTTGATCGGCCAAGGGGCCAACGACCCGCGGGTGAAGCAAGCGGAGAGTGACCAAATCGTCGAGGCGATGCGGAAGAACAAGAAGGAAGTGCAGTACGTCGTCTACCCGGACGAGGGCCACGGCTTCGCCCGCCCCGAGAACCGCTTGCACTTCTTCGCCATCACGGAAGAATTCTTGGCCAAGCACCTCGGCGGCCGCGCCGAAAGCATCGCCGAGATCAAAGGACACTCCGGCGTGTTGAAGTAGGACTGTTAGCGACCGGACATTTTTTGGATGCAGCGTATTTGGAATCTGTCCGGTCTAACTGTATACTGGCTTAGACTGGAAACCCATGCCTAAAGTCGAAAGCATCATCATAGCTGGGTTGATTTGTTGGTTTTGGTCGAATGATCACAACCCTCCTCATTTCCATGTTAAACGGATAAGCGAATGGGAAATACGTGTGTTTTTCATGTTAGGGAATGGGATGTTCGAGTTGATCTGGGGTGATCCCCCCAAATCAAAAATTCTCAAATTGATCGAGAAAGCGGTTCGTATGCACAGAGCCGAACTTTTGGGCGAATGGGAAGCCAAGGTTAACCAATGAAGACTGTAAATGCCGTCGGAAACACTGTTGCTTTTTACGCAGCATCGCCCCGAATTACGCAAGCTTATCGGATCGCTGCCAAGATCGACAAAAGTTTGGCCCGCCGTGTGAAGATGCACGAACTGGAGCGGATCGATTCCTCCCACGGGGTTCCAAAAAATCCATTCTCCATGGGGATGGTCGTTTTCTCGCATGCCGACGATGGGCCTATCAAAATCGTCGGTGCACGGGCCGAGTCCGTGTTTGCGGGCGCGTTCCACTTGCTATTCACGGGGCCTGCGACACATCCGGATCGGATCGCACAATGGATGCGGACAACCAACATCCGTTCCGAAGATCGGCTCCATGTGGTCAAAGTCGACGCCTCGGACACGGCTCAGGTCGCCCAGTTGCTCGGCCGGGTCTGTTCGGCGCTCGAAACGAACGGGCACCGAGGTGGGATCATTGATGCATACATCGCCGGGGATGAACTCCTCGTCCGCGGACCGAAGTATCGCATGTTGCATGTCCCACTGGCAAAAATCGATGCGCTGAATCGATTGCCCGACCGAACGCTGCTGAACTTCGTCATCGATCCCGATGGATCGTTCCTCCATTGGCCCGATCCCGATGTGCATTTGGGTTGGAACCAATTCTTGCAAGCAGTCGATCCAGCCGAGTTCCGAAAGGCCCAGCAACGCTCGGACGGTTTCAACAAGCGTTACGGGAAGACCATTCGCACCGTGCGCGAAGCGGCGGGTATTCCACAATCGAAGATCGTCGGGCTTACCGACCGCCAACTCCGGCGTATCGAATCTGGGGAGTGCCGGGCCACGACTGCGGCGCTTGCCGCATTGGCTCAAGCACACGGGTTCGAGACCAACCTGTACCTCGAACAATTGGCACAAGCGACAGCGCACTGACCCGAGACTGCCCCGATGCCTTCCGACCGCTCCTTCATGGCCTATCGTGTCCACGATGTCCCCGCGAACATGGAGCTGCACGCGGCGGCGCTGGAGCGCGATTGGATGAGTGGCGCCACCCAGCGCTTTCCGTACCGCTGCTTGCCGTTGAACATCGCCAACCAGAACGGCTGGGTGCTGACCTGCCCGACCGCCTTCCGCGTCTACTGGTACGGCGGCCCGCTCCCGAGTGATCTCGAAGTATCGTTCGAAGGCCCGGCCGATCCGTCGGTCGTCAGTCACTTCGGGGCCGGGGTGCTCACGTTCAGCCTGCCCTATTTGTTCCGCACGCCACCCGGTTTGAACCTCTGGGTGAAAGGGCCGAGCAATTGGATCAAAGACGGTATCCAGCCGCTCGAAGGGATCGTGGAGACCGATTGGGCGACGAGTACATTCACGATGAATTGGAAACTGACGCGGCCGAATGAATGGGTGACGTTCGAAAAGGGCGACCCGGTTTGCATGCTCGTCCCCATGCCGCGCGGGTTGTTGGAAGGATTGGAACCGGAGATCGTGCTGCTCAGCAGCGAACCCGAATTGCTCGCCCGGTACAAGGTCTGGGAAGCGAGCCGGTCGGGCTTTTTAGAAGGGTTGAAAGTCCACGATCCGGACACGGTGAAGCAGGGCTGGCAGAAAGACTACTTCCGAGGCAAAACCGAAGCCGGCACCTTCGAGCCACACCAGACCCGCGTCGATTTGAAAGAATTTAAGTAATGTGCTCCAACGAATTCTGGCCGAATCGAACAAAGCGAATTTTAAAATCATACTATAGCAGCTAATTTCGCAATTTTGCGAACTTAACACACTGACACAGTGCCTTAAAAACCTCGCCAAAACTAAAAATAAAGTCACTCGAAAGCTACGAACGAACCCCGGCATTTGCTCGGGTTCGTTCGTTAACCAAGTTGTTCGCTTAACTGCTCAGGAAACAACTTCGTCAGAGTCGACCGCTTCGATTTTGGAGTGGATATACTTAAAGGCCCCAATCGCTTTTATTCTACTCTTAATCATAAATTTGCACACCACATTCTCACTATCAAAGTTTTTCTATTACTATTTGTGGCTAATTTTTGGTACGTTGTTTCGTGTACTTTGGTCAAGGGTATAGAAGCTCCGGTGGCGGCTGGGTGAATTCGTCAGGGTGCAGTTGAATTGCGAAACAGTTAATGTTTAATGGCCATACTAGAACTTTTGGTTGTTTCCCCTTTACTTTGGGGCAAATCTTGTCAATCCAACTTCGGATATTCAAATTTGAAAACTCCGGTTTGTCTGAAGTCCAGAATGTTGCCGCATTACCATTCGTTCCATTTAGGGGTGGGCTAAATTCAATTGGTGATTCGCTTCCATTCATAAGGAAGACACAAACTTTTTGCCCATTGTTTTTGAAGTATGTGTCACGGCTTTGATACGTAATTCGATTTTCTCGACGTAAGTCCTTACGTGATCGACGTAAGTCCAATGATTTGGACGCCGAATCCGAATTACGTATCAAAGCCTATGTGTCACGGTGTACTGGCAGCATTAAAAAGCCAACTTGATTTCCTTCCCTATCCATATATTTAACAGTCCAAGTCAAAAGCAAAGTACCGATTTTGTCACTCATTGAATGCTCCTCGTTTCAAACTTCGAACAACTCTTAAATTGTACGCATTGGCGAGCCGGTCAGCGTGAGTGAGCTTCCGGATTCTTTTGAGCAGTCGAGCATCCGGCAGCTCACTCACGCTGACCGGCTCGCCAGAACTGAAACTCAACGTTGGATGTAGATACATAAAAAATGCCCGGTTTTCAAACGCTACATTTGAAAACCGGGCATTCGAGAAGTTGCGGCGATTGGATTTGAACCAATGACCTCCAGGTTATGAGCCTGGCGAGCTGACCGGGCTGCTCCACGCCGCGTCTTGTACCTGAATGTTAGCGGCGGGCGACCGTTCGGGAAGGGCAGTTCCCGAACTTCGTGCGTCAAATCTTCAAAAGGCCCGTGCTGTCCCCGAACGACTTCGTGGGGGCACCCACCTTTTCGAACATCGAAAGGTACAGGTTCATCAAGGGCACGTTGTCGTACTTCAGGTGCCGGCCGGTCTGGATTTTGGCGCCGTTGCCGATGAGCAAGATCGGTAAATCGTCGTGGTTGTGGCGGTCGCCGTCGCCGATGCCCGCCCCGTAGACCATCAGCAACGAGTCGAGCAAGCTCGCCCCGTTCACATCCTTGGTGCTCTTGAGTTTGCCGACCAAGTAGGCCACCTGCTCGATATGGAAGGTGTTGATCTTCTGGATCTTCGCCTGCTTGTCGGCATTCTTGCCGTGGTGCGAGCAGTCGTGGTGCCCTTCCGGAACGCCGATCAGCGGGTAGGGACGGTTGCTGCCGTCGTCGGCCAGTGGTAACGTGACGACGCGGGTCAAGTCGGCTTGGTAAGCCAGTACCATCAAGTCGCACATCAAGCGAATGTGCTCTTTCACATCTTTGGGCACCCCCGCGGGAGGTGCCATGTCGGGCTTGGCCACCGGTTTGCGGTCGGCGTTGGCCCGCTTGGTCTTTTCAATCTGTTGTTCCACTTCACGCACGGCCGACAAATATTCGTCCAATTTGCGCTGATCGCCTTGGCCGAGTTGCGTGGTGAGCGACTTGGCGTCGTCCAGCACGAAGTCGAGAATACTCTTGTTGTAAAGCTCTGTCTTGGCGCGGGCCTCGGAGACTTGCTTCGGGTCGTTGTTGCCGAACAGTCGCTGGAAAACGGCTTTGGGATCAGTTTCCTTGGCGTTGGGGGTGATCTCGGAACGCCAAGACAGATTGGAAGAATACGCGCAGCTGTATCCGGAGTCACAATTCCCGGCTTGGCCGCCACGCTCGATGCCGAGTTCGAGCGAGGGGAAACGAGTATCTACGCCCAGTACGCCTGCGGCATGTTGGTCGGCCGACTTTCCAACACGGATGTCCGCCCCGTGCGTCTTGCGGGCTTGCCGGCCGGTCAAAAACGACGACATGGCCCGGGCGTGATCTCCGGGACCGTCGCCGTTGGCATTGGCTTTGTCCAATTTCAACCCGGAAATGACGCTGAAATGATCTTTGAAGGCGTCGAGCGGAGCGAGGGTCTTCGGCAGCGTTCCGAGTTTCCCCTCGGCAGCGGGCGTCCAATCGGCCATGTGGGCGCCGTTGGGAACGTACAGAAACGCCAGCCGTTTCGCAGTGGCGCTGGGGGCTGTGGGTGCCGCGACCGCGAGTGATTCGAGCCAGGGAAGGGCGATGACCGTACCCAAACCTTTGAGTGCCGTTCGCCGCGTGATGTTGGGGTTCATGCTCAATCACTCCTCTTGCTCTGACGTTTCGTGAACGGGTCGGACTGGGCGATGGCGAGAATCAAAGCGGAAAACCGATCGTCGGACGACTTCAATTTGTTCACGAGTTCGTCGAGGACACATTTATCGTAGTATTCCAAACCGCGTCCGAGGGAGAAGGTCAGCAATTTTTCGGCGAGACACCTGCGGAACAGATCGGACTTTCCGAGCAGCACCTTTCGCAATTCGGCGGGGCCGTCGAATTTCGCACCGTCGGGAAGCACTCCGGTGGAGTCGATCTTGATCGATTTGTCATCGACACGCCAACCGCCGATGCCGTCGTAATTTTCGAGTCCGAAGCCGAGCGGATCCATTTTGGCATGGCATCCTGCGCAACTGGGATTGGCCCGGTGCTGCTCCATCTGTTTGCGGAGCGAGCCTTTCAGCGGCGTTGCTTCCAACTGAGGCACGTCTGGTGCCGGTGGCGGCGGTGGCTGCCCCAGCAAGTTGTCCAGCACCCATTTTCCGCGTTTTACGGGTGAAGTCCGAGTCGGGTTCGAAGTCACCGTCAGGAAGCTGGCCTGGGAGAGGACGCCACCGCGCTGTTGATCTTTGAGGGCCACTTGGCGGAACTCGCCACCGCGGACACCGGAGATGCCGTAGTGCTTGGCCAGCCGGTCGTTCAAGAAGGTATAATTCGCATCGAGGAACTCGGTGATCGGGCGGTCGTTGCGCACGATGTGCTCGAAGAACAGCTCCGTCTCCCGGATCATCGAGTTGCGCAGGGTATCGTCCCAATTCGGGTACGTTCCCGTATCGGGGGTGAGCGTGCGGATGTTCCGCAGCATCAACCATTGCCCCGCGAAGTTCTCGGTGAGGGCACTGCTCTTCTTGTCCTTCAACATCCGCTGGATCTGCGATTGCAGCACGGCGGGCTTGCGGATCTCTCCCTTGGCCGCGAGTTGGAACAACTCCTCATCAGGCATGCTACTCCAAAGGAAATAGCTGAGGCGGGTGGTGAATTCGAAGTCGCTCAGCGCTCGGTTCGTCTCCGGTAGCTTGGCGTCGTCTTCGACGCGGAAGAGGAAGTTCGGGGAGACCAACACCGCTTTCAACGGCAGCTGAATAGCCTTTTCAAACGATTCCTGATTGCTCTGGCCCAATGAGAAGAGTTTCATCAGGCGGGCGATTTCTTCGGGCTTCACCGGCCGACGATAAGCCCGTCGCGCGAAGTTGGCGACGATCTTTTCCGCGGCGGCGACGTTCTCGCTCGGGCCACTGGGCACAGCGATCAGAATGAGTTTGGCAGAATCCGACACCCTTGCGGCGGCACCACCGATCGGGCCTTCGATTTCAATGCTCTCAATACCGAGGGTGCGGAACTTGAACGCCGCCTCGGTCGCCTTCCCGTCTTCGAATGCGTTGGTGAACGCTACTGCCGTTTTGTGTTCCCCGGCGATCACTTTCGTTTTGAACTCCACCGTCATCGGCTTATCTGCGGTCGCGTCGATGCGGAAGTCTTTGAGGTCTTTCCCGTCAATCTGAATGACCATCCGAGATGCTTCGTCCCCGACTTTGGTACCCCACGCCTTGACGCGGATGATGTACTCCCCGTCGGCCGGGTAATTGAACTTCTCCAGATAGGCGACGCCGGCGGTGGTGAAAATGATCTTCGGTTTGGCATCCTTGGTCGCCCGGATTTTCGCATCGTGTGGGTCGACCACGAGGTTTTGTGGCCGGAACAGCTGCTTGGCCGGCTTGGTCGGCTCCAAGGGGGCGATCGACTTTTGCAGAATTTCATCGGCGGCGGCAAGGTATTTCTCGATCAGCACCGGCTGGAGCGAAAGTACATCACCGATGTTGTCGAAGCCGTAGCCAACATCATCGGACGGGAACCCTTCAGCCGGTTTGTAGTCGACCCCGCAGAGATCACGAATCGTGTTGTTGTATTCCGCGCGGTTCAGCCGCCGGAGGGTGACGCGGCCAGCATCTTTGGGTGCGAAGCAGTCGATCTTGATGAGCGAATTTTCGATGTACGCCACAGCCGAATCGCGATCTGATTTCGTCGGCTGGGACTTGCTCTTTTTGGGTGGCATCTGCCCCGAGGCGATCACGGTCGCGGCGGTTTCCCACACTTTGCGATCTTTGCGGGCGTGTGCCTCGTTCATGTAGGCATCGAGCGAAACACCCCCGGCCGCATCATCGGTGTTGTGGCACGAGACGCAGAACTTGGCGACGAACGGTTTGAGCTTGTCGTCGAAGCCGCTCGGCTGACTTGGCGTGGTTTTTGGTGGCGGTGGTGCCGGTACGGCAAATCCGTACCCTGCCAGCAACGCCACAGTCACGCCGAAGAAGCCCGTGCCGAACAAAATGGCTTTTTTGGATCTCAAAACGAACTCCGGTCAACCGGCCAATCGAATGCGAACGGTACCCTAGGTGGGATGAAGGTAGGTACCGGATAGTTCCATCTTAGCTTACAGATGCCGATCATTCAACCGCCAAACAGAATCGGGAGTGACAGGCTATTCATGGAGTTTTTCGTAGGTCACGCTCGGCGTGACGGACTTCCCGCGATCACCGGAGTTGAATTCCTACCGCGTCACGCCGAGCGTGACCTACGAAATCAGCCAATTTCAACAACCTTCAAGAAAACGTTGGTGCACCATAGAATCGGGTGTGGTGTTGCCAACAATAATCAATGTACACCGGACGTGAGTCGAGCCGGCCGCATGCGCGG
>JANXWE010000338.1 GCA_025351325.1 Fimbriiglobus sp. | reverse complement strand
AGCCGGCAAGGACTCCACTTGTCGAATGTGGGCCAGACCCTTATGATTTGCTTGCAAAGCCATTCCCCGGTAGCTCAGCGGTAGAGCAGTCGACTGTTAATCGACGGGTCGTAGGTTCGAATCCTACCCGGGGAGCTTTTTGTACGCTTATCCGAACCAAACCGGGTTCGGTTAACGAATCGGGGCGGTTGCCGGCATCGGCAACCGCCCCATTTTCAGTTTCTGGCCCGCTTTTCACCTCGGCTTTCGGCCTCTCCTCGACGTACTCCAAGGCTCGGTTCGGACGGACTTCCGGGAAGAGTCTGAGCACGTACGTCCCGCTTCTCGCCTTCGGGTCGGTCGTCTGGAGTTCGATCACCTCGACGTAGTGTTGAAGGATCTGGAACTGCTCGTCGGGCGTCGCCTGGGCGAGGAGTTCGCCGACGTCTTTCCACGTCTCGATGAACTGCCGTGCTTCGCGGCTCACCTTGTCCATCGGAGCTTGCCTCTTGCCGAGTTCGGCGAGCGTGGCCGCGAGATGCTTCTCCTCGGCTTCCAACCTCCCGAGTTCCTCTTGGACGCTCGGAAGTCCCCGCGTGCCGAGCGATTTGAGAACTTCGATGAGGCGGCCGATGTCGGCCTTGGTCTTGGCGATTTGTCGGCGAAGGATGTCTTCTTCCTCGCGGAGTCGGGCCGATTCCCCGTCGATGCAATCGAGGGCTTTGCGGACAATCTGGTCGCGGGCTTCCACCAGGCTGCCGAGTTGCACCACCCGGCCGATCAACGCCTCTTCCAAAGCCAGGGCGGGAATTCGCGGGGCCTCGCACGAGTATTTTCCACCTTCGTGGACTTGGCGGGTGCAGGTGTAGTAGTAGCTCACGTCGGTCCGCCCGTGGGCCGAAGAGCCGACCATGTGCGATCCGCACTGGCAGCGGAGCAATCCCGACAGCAAGTAGTTTCGCCCTCGGGCCCGTCGCATATTTTTGCGGTGCTTCACCGTGCGAATCAGTCGATCCTTGACCCGCTCGAACTGCTCTTTCGCGATGATCGGCACGTGGCAGTCGTCGCACGTCGCTTCGCCCCATTCGATGCGTCCGATATAGATCGGGCTCCGGAGAATGCCGAGCACCTTTTGCTTCGTGAAGAGGTTGCCGCCCCGCACCTTGTCCGACCGCGTGCGGTAGGTCGGATAGCGGATGCCGAGATCGTTCAACTTGCGGGTCGCCGCACCGGCGGAACCCAATTCCTCGTAACTGTCGAAAATCCGTCGGACGATGACGGCCCCTTCTTCTTCGATGAGGAGCTTGCCCTTGTCCTCGGGGTCGGATCGGTAGCCGAGAACGTGGCCGCCGTTCCAGAGTCCGCGATCCACGCGATCCCGCATGATCGAGTACGTCCGCTCGGCGGTCATGCTCCTTTCGAGTTGGGCAAACACCATGACGAGTTGAAGCATGGCCGTGCCGGTCGGCATCGACGTGTCGAACTTTTCGCGGAGGCTGATGACGTCCACGTCGTGCGACTCGAAGAGCGCCCACAAGTCCACGAAGTCCCGGAGGCTCCGCGTGATGCGGTCGAGTTTGAAGCAGATGACGAGGTCGATCTTGCCGGCGGTAATGTCCCGTTTGAGCCGTTGAAGCTGAGCCCGATTCTGGTCTTTGGCGCTCCGTCCGGCGTCCACGTAGAACTCGATGCCTTCAATTTCCCAGCCTTCCCGCCGCTTGCGAAAATCGACTTCCTGCTCGATTTCGTGCTGCTGAGCGATGAGGCTGTCGCCTTCGTTCGCTTGACGCTGCGAAGAGACGCGGACGTAACCCGCGACGCGGAGTGGTCGCTTCTCTTTGGTTTTAGGATTCTTCAATCGCATGCTTGTGCTCCTCCGGTCGGCACTCCTCGAACGCTCGCGGACTATGGATCGTCAGCCAACGCGGTCCATTTCACCATTGTACCCGACGCCTTCTTCGGAAGCGGCGGCGCGTCGGGCCAAACTCGCGAGTACGGTGGCCATGACGCTCAGTCGTTCCGTCGCGCGGCGATCCGGGCTCAGTCCGACGAGCGGATGGTGACCGTTGGCCGGTACGTCGATTCCGAGTAGGAACTCGGCCTTGATGGGCGGCGAACCGCGAGAACGCGGGGGAGTCATCGCGCCCTTTCTTTTCGACGGACGCTTGGATCGCTTCGACGATTTCGTCCCTTTGGCTTTCATGGTGTTCCTTCCTGAGTGGATGATTTTCACAACGATTCACTGTTCGGGACATCCGTCGTCGATCCAACGGCGAACGTCGCTGATTCGCCAGCGAACGCTCCCACCGACGCGAATCGGGGGGATCAATTTCTTGGCCGCGAGAAGACGCCACAGCGTTCGCTTCGAGAGCCGCAAGGTCGTCGCCAGCTCGGCGGCGGAGAGCAACAGCGGTTCGCGTTCGTCGGCCGGAAGGGGACTGTCCGACTCACTTGTCATTGCCGGTCCCTTTGCGAACCTCGCTCGCCGGGGGAGTCGATTCCTCCTCGCGTGCGACGAGCGCCGACCAAAAATGCTTCTTGCACAGGAAGCCTTTCAAGCCGTCGGCGAAGTGGGCGTCCACTCCGTCCGTTTGTTGACGGCACAAGAGGCAGGTGCCTTTGGTGAGGCGGTCGATCGTGACGATCATCGGATGTTCTCCAGTAAGAGATCGGTGGATGAAACGGAAACAAAACAAGAGTGTCAAAAGCGTCGTTCGCACGTCCGACGTCGGGGAGTGCGAGTCGATAGCCGGTTGGCTAGGTCTCACGAGAACCGTCGATGTCCGCCAGAAGGTCGTCCGCTTCCGCGACGAGTTCGCTGCGGTAATACTCCGGATCGACCACTTCCAAGCGGTCGAGCAGATTG
>JANXWE010000298.1 GCA_025351325.1 Fimbriiglobus sp. | reverse complement strand
CTCGGCGGCCGACGGGCTTCAAGCCAATCTTCCGTTCAAAGTGACGTTGCCCGAAGCTGCATTGACGGCCAACAGCAGTTGGGAACGGGCCTTTGACGTGAAGCTCCCGCCGCCACTGGGTACCGGTGAGAAATTCGCAGCGGTGCAGAAACAAACGTTCCGCGGCGTGAACAAAGATTTCGCCATCATCGGCGTGGCCACGGCACTGAAAGTCCCGGTCGACGATGCCGCCCTGATGCCAGCGATCATACCCGTGCTGTGGGAAGGCGATGTTTTCTTCAACACGAAGACGGGTCAGTACCACGGGGCGAAACTGACCATTAAAAAGGAAGTCGCGAACCACCAAGGCGAGGGGACGAAGTTCCGTTACACCAGCGAATATACCGAGGCACTGGAAAAGTGAAGGAGTGACAACACTCCTTCGCGCAGCTCACCGGTGCGGGATTTCCACGCGGCACCAGCCGAGGTCGAGACAGGTGGAATTGGACGAATCGCTGCGGAAGAAGCGCGGATGCAGCGAGTAAATCACAAAGCGACCGTCTTTGCGGTCTTCGACCAAGCCCGCTTCGCGGAGCACCCCCAAATGGTGCGAGACGTTGACAATTTCTTCCTGCATCAAGCGGGAGATTTCTGTGACGTTCTTAGAACCGGCTCGGAGGAAATCGATGATGCGAATCCGGTTCGGCTCCCCGAGCGCCTGCAGCAAATCCGCGCATTCTTGAGCTGTTTTTTCGTCGGTCATAGCTGGCTATCCTCAATGTAAAGTCACTACACTAATAAGATAGTCAGAGTTTCCCGACTCGACAACTTGATTTTATCAAATCTGTTTGACGCTGACTCACCAACGCCTGTCCTACCGTCAGCCACCGCGCTGGCAACCGTAGGTGCCACAGGGGCCGTTACCCGGAGGACACGAGGGCATCGGCACTGCGGAAGTCGTCTTGGTGCTCTTGGCCGGCAAGCCGAATTCCCGCTTTGGTTTCGTGCTGCCACACGTAGGGCAATCGGCTTTCGGTTCCGCCGAAACCCGAGTGAACATCTTCTCGAACTCGATGCCACAGTCCGGACAGGTGAACGAATACAGCGCCATGGTGACCACCTCGAGTACTAAGGTTTAAGACCGCTTCTTCTTGTAGATTTCGCTAGCTTTTTGAAGGACTTCTTGCTCTTCGACGGTCAAACTTCCGCGGCCAGACTGGGCCACTTTGCTCAACACACGATCCAATTTGGCCTCGAGTTGTTCGTCCATGGCCCGTGCATTTCGGGGCAGATCGGGTGACGTCCGGGCCTCTTCCTGAGCCATCATCGCTTCAACATGGTCGAGTTCTTCCTCGGCCACGGGGTCGACAAAAATTCGCACTTGCGACCGTCGCGCCGGTCGACGCCGACTGGAGTTCAACCGCGTCAAGATCGCGGGTGCCAATTTGAAGAACAGGAAGCCGAAAATCGCTCCCGCAACAATCCCAACCGCATGGACTTTTGTACCATCTCGCAAAGTTGTGAGAACAGCGAGTCCCAAAAGGATGCTCACCAAGAGTGCAACCGGCATCGGTAAGACGAAGAAGACCAAGATCGTTCGTTTGGGATCGAGGCAGGCAAAAAGTACCATCACCGCAAAAATAGTCCCGGCGATTCCGATTGATGTGATGGCGACGTCGATGCCCGCAAAGCCCACTAGCAGCTTCCCCAGCGATGTGGCAATGCCCGCGAAAATATAAAAGAGCACGAACGGCTTGGTGCCGTAAACCCGTTCGATTTCTTTCCCGGCCCAAAACAGCAGCATCATCGACAAAATCAGCGTGAAAATGTCGTTCGAAGGAATCAGCCCGGCGGTCAAGATTCGCCAGACTTCGCCCTGCATGATTTTGTCGAAGTCGAACTGGCTCCACTCCAACAATTCCGAAACGCGTTGCCGTTTTGTGGTGAATGCCTGCACGAAGAAAAGCACGATCGTCGAGGCGATCAACAAGACAGTACCGGGCGAGCCGACGGAGCCGACCCAACTGCGAGTGTCGTCGCGGTAGTAATCGCGGTCGTAGATCCCCATCCGGGTACCACTCCCAAGGTGCTGTGACCGATCTACTCTTAGTGTATCAGATGAAAAAAGTCCGGAGTACGGGGATGTGGGCAAGTTTCGCACTCCCGGCCGTAAATTTCCCTCGCTGGCGTTGGCGGCTTCGCGCCCCCTGTGTAAAATATAGGTAACTGATTGAGGCAATCCCGACATCGCGTTGGGAAATTGCCTGGCCTATTTTTGGTGACTCTATGGCGCGAACCAGCGCCGAAACGACTTTGAAACTGCCTAACTCTGTGGCAAAATCCCGCAAGTCGGATCGATTTTTAAGCGAGTTACGGTCGTGCGAGCGAGTCGTATTTCTCTCGCATATTCAACCCGACCCCGATAGCCTCGGTAGTATGTTGGGCTTGGCCCACTTGGTGCGAACCCGCATCGACAAACCCTGTTTATTGACCCAAGATGGCCTCGTGAGCCGCTCGGAAAATCGGGCACTCGTCGATTTGATCCCGATTGAACTCGAACCGCTGGCCCAACTCCAGAAGCGCCCCGGCGATGCGTTCGTCATGGTCGACAGCCAACCGGGCACCGGCCGACACACCACCGATCACGGCCGTGCCGTCGTCGCCGTGATCGACCACCATGTGACCCCCGGCAACCTCAACGGGGTGCGATACGCCGATATCCGCCCCGACTTCGGGGCGACTTGCACCATCGTGACACGCTACCTCACCGAGCAAGCGGCTTCGATTCCGGCGCCACTGGCCACCGCGTTGTACTACGGCATCGAAACGGAATTGTCGGGCTATCCACGTGAGGCGACTCCGGCCGACGACGAGGCGTTGAACTTACTATTTCCGCTGGCGAATAAAGATTCGCTCGCGAAGATCCGCAATGCCCAACTGCCGCAAAGCCATTTCGAATGTATGGCGTTGGCCCTGCAAAATGCGGTCGTCTGCGACCGATTCTTGTTCACCTGGATCGACCCGCTGCGCCAGCCCGAGCAGGCGGCCGAGATCGTCGATTCCCTCGTGCGCTTCGATGGTGCTGACTGGGCCGTCTGCGCCGGTGTCTACGAAGGCAAGGTGATTCTGTCGGTTCGCTCGGCCAAGGCCAACGCCCGCGCCGGAGAATTGCTTCGCGAAGCGATCGCCGAACTCGGCAACGCCGGTGGCCACGAGCGCCGCGCCGGCGGTTGCATCACGTTGACGGATCGTAGCCCGACCGGTCTGGCGAACTTACGGGCCGAGCTGTTCGGCCGGTTCCAGAAAGTCTTTGGCTTGCGGTGTGAAACAATCCGACCGCTGGCATGCTCAGCCCGATAGCCCGCTCAAGCGATTCTCGGGAACAACTGCTTCACTTTGCCGTCGAGCAACTCCGCCGTCACATGAAGATCGTCCGGCTGTGGCACGAACTCCGCAGCATCAGCATAGGCAACCTCGCTCCACGGTTTGGAGAAATTGAAGCTGGTGTAAATGATTTCCGCGGAGCGAGGCAGGAACGGCTTTAACAAGATGCTGGCAATTCGCAAGCAGTGGATCACGTTGAAGATCACGCTTTTCGCCCGCTCCTTGTCCTCGGCAGAGCCTTTCACCAACTTCCACGGTGCTTCCGTGTCGATGTACTGATTCGCCGGCGTGCACACTTTGAGAATGATCGCCTGCAATGCCAGGTTATAGTCGCAACGTTCCACGGCCGTACGGACTTCGGCCACCACTTTCGCGGCGTCGAAGTCGGCGGTCACTTTGTCCGGAACTTGGCCTGCGGTTCCCGTTAGTACGGCATCGAAACTCTTGGCACCGACGGTAATACAACGGCTGAGAAGGTTGCCGAGTTTGTTCGCCAATTCCGAGTTGTACACTTCTTCGTACCGTTGCCCGCTGTAGTCGCCATCACCCGGGAAGGCACACTCGCGCA
>JANXWE010000273.1 GCA_025351325.1 Fimbriiglobus sp. | reverse complement strand
ATCGCCGAAGCGACTGAAATCACCGGTTGCTCGCGCGAGACCATCCGCATGAAAATCAAGAACAAGAAGTTGATGGCCGCCCAGATCGATGAGAAGGGGCCGTGGCGCATTGCCGGTGCCAGCCTCGAAAACCTGATTGCTCCGATCGCCGCGATCCAACCGGCAACCATGCCCACAAGCCGCGAGGTCAACCGCCGCCTCCACAACCAGTTGAAGCCCGGCAAGGTCAAGCGAACTCTCTCGCCACCTTCGCCGCCAGCTTGAGGTCGGCCCCCACATAGCCGTCGGTCACGTCCTTCGGCTTGTGCCCCATGAATACCGACGCCGACTCCTTGCCGAACGCATCCCGTACCGCCGCGCTCGCCGTGTGCCTGATGGAGTAGGGCGAGAAGTGGGCTACCTTCGCCCGCCTGCATGCCTTCTCCACGGCCTTCGCCAAAGCGTGCGAGGTGTAGAACTCGCCCGGTCGCCGCTCGCCGGCCTCTCCCTTCACCGGCTTCTTGCTCCCCTTGCCGGTCGTCGATAACTTCTGCGCCAAGGCCGTTAGTTGGAACGCTCGCCCGTCGGAGGGCTTGAACAGATAATCGTTGCCGGAGAGGTACGGCGTGAGCAACGCCTGCGACCTCGGGCCAAAAAATAGCACCCGCTCGAATCCCTTCTCGGCCGTCTTGTGCGCGTCGAGGACAGCCGCCCAGACCTTCTCCTCCTCCAAATCGAGATTCGCCCCGCTCCGCAACAGGATCAACCCGCTCTGGCGGATGTCCTCGACTCGCAAACCAAGCACCTCGGACGGCCTCGCCGTTGTGAGCCAGAGCAATCCGATGGCAGTTTGCAGGGGCGGACTGAGGTGCGGGACCATCTTGTCCGAATCCTTCCGGCTGATACTTCGTCGCTTCTGCTTCTCCTTCACCTTCTTCTTCGCCGGCGGGTCTACGAGGAGCAGCGATCCGGCATGGTTCTGCTCCACCTTGCCTTCGACAACGCCCCAAGCGAAGCACTTGCGGACGTACTTCACGCATTGCCGAATCGTGTCCCGCGACAGCCTGAGCTTCCCCTTCAACTTACCGTCCGTGTATTTCAATTCGCACAAGTGCGTCTGCCACGCTCGCAGGTCGCGGGCGGTAAAGTCCTTAATGAGCGTGCCGACGTGCGGCCCCGGCTCCGCCTGCGTACCGAAGAGGTAGCGTTCCACTCGGCCGAAATCGTCGCGGGAATTCTGCGTCGGGCACTGGGGGGATGCCTCCCATGCTCGCCAAAGTTCGAGCAAATAGAGTTCGCCCGACACCTTCACCTTGGCCCCCGGATCGACTGCCCACAGATTCTTCAGTTTAGCCAGCCGCTGGACCGCCTCGGCCGAAGGTGAATCGACTTCCCACTTGCCAAGATAGTGACACTTAGTTCGTTAAACGTAGGCTTTGCCGTTGCGACAGACGGGAATCAGTTCGTGCAGAGGACGGGGTTTGCCGGCCATGTTTGGCTTTCTGAAGAAGTATCCCTGAATCCGGATACAGTCTTCAGTATAGCGCGGCGGAACAGAAATGGCTAAGAAACTAGTGAGGACGGTGGGGATCGAACCCACGACCCGCTCATTAAAAGTGAGCTGCTCTACCGGCTGAGCTACGTCCTCTTGTTCTCGAAAGCACATCATAGGGGAGATCGGGTCACTTTTCTAGCCGGCGCTCCCGCTTTTTTGGATGGTTTCTGAAAGGAGAGAGCGTGGCAGTCTGAAACGGGTTCGCGGCAATGCCCGAATTCGGATCCAAACTGCAAATCTTCGTTCGCCAATTTCACAAGCATCCGTTCCGTGCTTGACACGGGCGTAGGGTTTGGTAATTCCAAACCAATAGCGCCTACGATATTTTGCGACCTGTTCGCATCGTCGTCGACCTGATTCGTCATTGCCGTTTTGAAAGGATCGAGCCGTGTCCCATATTGTGACCGAGAGCTGCAACGAGTGCAAATACACCGATTGCTGCGTCGTCTGCCCAGTCGAGTGCTTCTACCAAGATGAAACGATGCTGTACATCGACCCGAACGACTGCATCGACTGCGAAGCGTGTGTGCCCGAGTGCCCCGTCGAAGCCATCTACGCCGAGTCCAATCTGCCGAGCCAGTGGAACAGTTACATTCAACTGAACAAAGACAGAGCCGAGAGCCTCAAGAGCAGTGGCCATATCACCGAGAAGTCCGAGCCGATGGAAGGCCCCGGCTGCAAAAAGAAGTGACCCCGAACCCGTGGCCGGTGGTCAGTGGCGCTTCCCGCAGCTTATGAATGTCATGGGTTCGCACTGACCACTCACCATTGGCCGCTATTCCATGACTGGCATCTTGCTCATTCAGCTCGGGACTCCCGATGCGCCGACTTCGACGGCGCTCAAGCCCTACCTCCGGCAGTTCCTGTCCGATCCGCGGGTGATCGAAACGAAACCGTATTCCAAGTCGTACCTGTTACCGGGCCAAACCCGCATCGCCCGCAAGAGTCCGCCCGCGTGGCTCTGGTCGATCTTGCTCAACGGGATCATCGTGCCGTTTCGGTCGTCGAAATCCGCCGAGAAGTACGCCCGTGTCTGGGATGAAACGAGCGGCTCCCCACTGATGCACTGGACGAAGCGTCAGACCGAGCTCGTGCAAGCCCGGATGCCGGAAACCCCAGTGCGCTACGGTATGATGGTCGGCAATCCGTCGGTCGATTCGGTGGTGCAAAAGATGCTCGCGTCCGGCATCGACCGCATCGTGGCGATGCCGATGTTCCCGCAGTATTCGTCGACGACCACGGCCAGTGCCACCGATGCCCTGTTCAAAACGATGTTGAAGCTCCGCGTGGTGCCCGCCGTGCGGGTGGTGCCACCTTACTATGATCACCCGGCCTACATCGACGCCATGGCCGCGGTCATTCACAGCGACCTCGACAAGCTCGGCTGGGAACCCGAGCACTTCGTCTTCAGCTTCCACGGCATCCCGCAGAAGTACGCCCAACGGGGTGACCCGTATGCCACCCACGTCATGCGGACCACACAAGCTCTCGTCAAAAAACTCGGCTGGCCGCGCGACAAATGGACGCAGACGTTTCAATCGCGCTTCGGCCGCGACCCGTGGTTGAAACCGTACACCGACGACGTGTTGGAAACGCTCGCGAAAAAGGGCGTGAAGAACGTCATGGTGATGCTGCCCGGTTTCACCGCCGACTGTTTGGAAACGGTGGACGAAATTGGACACGAGTCCGAGGAAGTGTTCCACAAGGCCGGCGGGGTGAAACTCCGTTCCTGCGCTTGCCTCAACGACCACACGAAGTGGATCGACGCCATGGAAACGATCCTCCGCGAAGAATCACGTGGTTGGATCGGCTGAGTGCGGGTGGAGCCGTCCGGCCAACGCCTCCAACGCCGGGGCCGTTGCATTTTCGACGGCTTCCGTCTGGGTCACATTCGGGTAGCAGCGTTCGGTCGAGGCTGAGTACGCCGGATCGTAGTGAACTGTGAGGAGCGATTCCACGAGTTCGTCCCAATTCGCGGCGTTCGTCAGTTGGCACCACGCTTCGATTAGGCGTGGGCCATGCCGCGAGGTGAGCAGTCGCAGCTTTTCGGTTAACAATTCCGGATCGGCAATCAGGTTGGCGTACTCCGTCACCAGATGCTGAATTCGACCCGCTGTCGGCACTTGCACTTCGATGCCACCGGATGCCTGCATCTTCGCCCAAAGAACCGACGGTAAGTAGACGTTGCCGATCCGGTTGCTCTCGGCTTCCACCCAGACCGGGGCACCGGGCACCAGTCGGTCGAACGCCGCCAGCAGCAGCGAATCGAAGTGCTTCTGGGTCGGCTGCAATTCGCCCCCACCCAGCACGGAGCCGCGATGCTTAGCCAATCCCTCCAGATCAAGAACTTGGGCACCACGGGCCGCCAGGGCGTGCAGCAGCCGCGTTTTACCCGTGCCCGTGGCTCCAGCGATGACTCGGTAGTCGAACAGTGCCGGCACCGCTTCTAATTGACGGCGGACGTGCCCCCGGTAATTTTTGTACCCGCCTTTCAGCACCGTCACCCGCCAGCCGACTTGGGCCAGCACGTGGGCGATGCTGGAGGAGCGTTGCCCGCCACGCCAGCAGTAGAGCAGTGGTTTGTAGTCGCGCCCTTTGCCGGCGAAGTGCTCCTGCAGATGGTGCGCGATGTTGGCCGAAACGTAGGCCGCCCCGACTTTCCCGGCGGTGAACGATCCTTCGTGGCGATACAGCGTGCCAACTTCGGCCCGCTCGGCGTCGGTCAACACCGGTAAGTTGACTGCGCCGGGCAGGTGATCTTCCAAATATTCCACGGGCGCGCGGACATCGATGACCTCGTCATACGGGCACGGTGTGCCACGCTCCCAGAGCGTTTCGGTGGTCTGCGGCAAGTTCACCGGTCGCGGTGCCAACGGTGCGCTCATGGGGATCGATTCTGCCAATGTGGTTTCCAAGGGTGAATGTGCATTTTAGTCGGTTCTCCCGAGTTGACAGTTGATGCGTCGATCTTGTAGGCCTCGGGTTGCTGCGCTTCCGCGCCGGGTCGGGGCGACAGAGCATAACGGCTTGGAGCCCGGAATCTTTGACCAGTTTACGGAGGTCGTCCTCCGACCCTTCCACAACGACGAGCACCACCTTCCGCTTGCCCCGGCGGTGGGCCGAGGCGATTTCTTCCATCGGCTCGGCCAGCTTTTCGACTCCCTCACCCACCACGATTACATAAACTGATTCCGTCTTCCTCTTTCCCGGAACCCGAAAATGTCCGCCACTCCCTTACCCACGCTCACGGCCAAAGACCTGACCACGGATCAAGAAGTCCGCTGGTGTCCGGGCTGCGGCGACTACTCCATCCTCGCCCAGATGCGCAAGGCGCTCACCTCGGTGGGCATCGCACGCGAGAATCTCGCGTTCGTGTCGGGCATCGGCTGCTCCAGCCGCTTCCCGTACTACATGAACACCTACGGTTTCCACACCATCCACGGGCGGGCCCCGACGTTCGCCACCGGGTTGCGGTTGGCCAACCCCGACCTGCAAATTTGGATGGTGACGGGCGACGGCGACGGCCTCAGCATCGGTGGCAACCACCTGATGCACGTGCTCCGGCGCAACATCGACATCAAGATCCTGCTGTTCAACAACGAAATCTACGGGCTGACCAAGGGTCAATATAGCCCGACGAGCCGCAAGGGCACCCCGACCAAAACGAGCCGCACGGGATCGGTGGAAACGCCGATCCGCCCGCTGAGCTTGGCCCTCGCCGCCGAAGCCACCTTCGTGGCCCGCACCGTCGACGTGGACATCCAGCACCTCACGGCGACCCTGCACCGTGCCGCGGCGCACAAGGGGACCGCGTTCGTCGAGATCTATCAGAACTGCAAAATCTTCAACGATGAAGTGTTCGCGTACGCCACCGACAAGAGCGTGAAGGCCGACAACCTTTTGTACGTCGAGCACGGCAAGCCGATGATCTTCGGCAAGAACCGCACCAAGGGGATTCGGTTGAACGGCCTGACGCCCGAAGTGGTTGAAGTCGGCGTCGATTGCGGCCCGGATGATCTGCTGATTCACAACGAGAAGTGCGACGACCCGACGTTGGCCACGCTGCTGAGCCGGATGGTCGGCCCGGAGTTCCCGGAAGTCATGGGCGTCTACCGAGCCGTGCGTCGGCCGACCTACGACGAACAGCAGATCGCCCAGATCGACGAGGCCGTGGCGAAGAAAGGCAAGGGGAAGGTCGCCGACCTATTCAAGTCCGAAGACATGTGGACGGTGTCGTAACGACTCCAGTTTCGGTTCTGTTTCTGAGGGACACAGCATGGCCACATCGACACCTGCCCCGGCCTATTCCCCCGGTCTCGAAGGCGTGATCGCGGGGCCCACGGCGATTTCCAGCGTCGAAGATGGCTTGCGCTATCGCGGCTATGCCGTCGGCGATCTCTGCACGCATGCCAGCTTCGACGAAGTCGCCTACCTGCTCATCTACGGGGAGCTGCCGAAAGCCAAGGAGTTCCAAAGCTTCCTCGAGCGGGTCGCCATGGCCCGGCGGCTACCGGAACCGATCAAGCAACTCTTCCCCGCCATGCCCAAGTGGAGTGTCCCACTCGACTTACTCCGCACCGCCGTGAGTGCGCTGGCCCATTTCGATCAAGATGCCGCCGACAACTCGCACGAGGCGAACGTCCGCAAGGCCGAGCGGTTGATGGCGCAAATGCCGGTGATCATCGCCGATCAACACCGCGTCGGTCGGGGACTGCAACCCATAGCCGCCCGGCAAGATTTGGCGCACGCCGCCAACTTCCTCTGGATGCTCGAAGGGGTCGAACCGACCGCCGAAGACGTGAAAGCGCTCGATGTGTCGTTGATCTTGTACGCCGAGCACGAATTCAACGCCAGTACGTTTGCGGCCCGGGTGATCGTGTCGACACTCTCCGATTTGCACGCGGCGGTGGTGGGGGCCATCGGGGCCTTGAAGGGGCCTCTGCACGGCGGAGCCAACGAGAAAGTGATGGACGTACTAAAGGACGCCGGCGGCCCGGCCACGGCGGCCGCGTGGACGCATGCCGCCCTCGCCCGCAAAGAGCGCATTATGGGGTTCGGGCACCGCGTGTACAAAGAGGGCGATGTGCGGGCTGGCATCCTCAAGGGGTTCGCCCAGAGCCGTGCGACGACCCCGGAACTGCAAGAGTGGGAAGCCACCGCCGAGATGATCGAAGGAATCATGGCATCGGAAAAGGGGATGTACCCGAACCTCGATTGGCCAGCCGGTCGCCTGTACCACGCCATGAATCTGGATATTCCGCTGTACACGCCGATGTTCGCCATGAGCCGGATCGCCGGGTGGGCCGCCCACGTCATCGAGCAGTTGGACAACAACCGGCTGATTCGCCCGCGTGCCCTTTATACCGGGGAACCAGCACGTTCGGTTGTCCCGCTCGCGGCACGGGGATGAGCGGAATCGAAAACAAGGGTATCGGATAGAGTGACGATTGTGAATCCGTCTGGTGTGCTTTCACGTAACCTTCTGTCACTTCTTTCAAAAATCCGATTGTTCCCAGAAGATTTCTCCGTTAGACTAGTACTCACTGTAATTCGTTCGCTCGGCGCACGGTAAATCTGGCTTCCCCCAAGGCCGGCCTCAATTTTCTTGTTTCGTCTTTAGGAGGCTCACATGGTTCGTTCGTCTCGGCGTGGGTTCACGCTGATTGAACTCCTGGTCGTCATCGCCATCATCGGCGTTCTGATCGGGCTGCTGCTGCCGGCCGTGCAAAAAGTCCGCGAATCGGCTTCCCGCATGAAGTGCCAAAACAACCTCAAGCAACTCGCGCTGGGCATGCACACCCGCCACGAAAACAAGGGTTCGTTCGCCCCGGGAACCCGGAAAAATCCCGTCGGTGCACCCGAATTGGATCATTCTTGGACGTTAACTCTTTTGCCATTCATTGAGCAAGACGTCTTGTACAAGAACTTCGTCGGTGCCGGGCTAGCAGTCAAATCGTACAGTGATGCGAGTTTTAGTCTCCCCACCAACGACCCTAGAAACTTCAGATTGTCTAAGATGGCTACCTTCTCGTGTTCGTCGGATCTTGAAGCCCCGATCAACGAAGAAAGCAGTACAACTGCAGGTCGTTTCCGAGGTAGTTATGTGGCCAACTGGGGTAACACGAACTACGGTCAAACGAATGATTTGAGTGGTACTTCGTACGATCCTGTTTACAAGGACGCACCTTTCAAGTTTTCAACATTGGCCAAACCGGAAGGTGTCAAAATCGAAGATATTGGCGATGGCACGAGCACTACAATCATGTTCTCAGAAAGTACTGTCATTAATTACAGTGGTGGCGGTTGGGGTGGCCCGCTCAGTGACATTCACGTTTCTGGTGGCGGACAGGCGTTCCAGGTCTCGATGACACCTAACGACCCGCGGAAAGATCAGGTCTATGGTGGTCCTGCTTTGGACGTCGGATCACTCAACACACGACCAGAACCGGTACCGACTGGATCATTGGCAACGCAGATATTCTCGGCCCGTAGTAAGCATATCGGCGGTGTGAACGTGGCGATGTGTGATGGCTCTGTGCGCTTCTACTCTAACGACATTTCCCCGAAGATTTGGATCGCACTTGGCACTGCAAACGGTAAAGAAGCCCAAACCAGCGAGTGAATTGAGACCAACTATGCGACTCTGCCTCATTCTCGGCTGCGCCTTGTTGATTTTAACTGGATGCAGCAAGTCCGAAAAACGATTCGCCGTCTCAGGTACCGTGATGAATGGCACAACCCCGCTCGCGAGCGGGGTGATTCGGTTCATTCCTGAGAAAGGCGGGTCTGTGTCGACTAATGTCGTCGATGGCAAGTACGAAGCACAAGTGGTGGCCGGGAAACACAAAGTCGTGGTGGAAGCGGTTGTCCCGTTTTCCACCGTACCAGTTGCAAGCGGTGAAAAACCCGCAGCGAAAGAGCTGCCGACGATTCCGGCGAAGTACAAGACCGGTGTCCCGACCGAGGTCACCGGGCCGAATTCCGATCTCAATTTCGACTTGTCGAAGTAGCGCTACCGGCCAACTTCGCGTCCGCTCGAAAGAACGGCGCGAAGTACGGCCAGTATCCCCACATCACGACCACTTCCAGAGCCAGCAAGATCAACCCGGCCGGCGGGGCCGCAAACTTTATCAAGAAAATATCCCACAACGCGATATTCACCGTGATCGGCACCAAGATCACGAGACCGAGCGGGGCCAGACGCCCGGTCAATAACAAAAGACCACCCAGCAGTTCCAGCACCTTCACCACCTTCATGTAATCGGACGCGGCCAGCGCCGTGATGAACTTCAGGGCGTTCTCCTGCGTCGGTGGCTCCATCGGCGGCATCAAGAAGAAACTGGCCCCCGTGAAGGTGAACGAGATGCCCAAGAGGACGCGAACGACGAAAATGACCCAAGTCATGGTGATACCTCGGTAGTGGCGAGCCGAACAGCGTGAGCTGTCGGGTTCTGGTGCGTGTTCCGACACCCGACAGCTTACGCTGTTCGGCTCGCCATGACACGCTGTTCGGCTCGCCATGATTAGGAAATGACCAAACCGGGGAAAATACCATCCGGTCACTAGAATCAACATCATGGCGAATCCGAACCGAACACTCGTCGTCCTGGGCTGCGGCACCTCCGTCGGCGTGCCGATGATCGGCTGCAATTGCGCGGTCTGTTCGTCGGGGAATCCGAAGAACAACCGCACCCGCGCGTCGGTGCTGTTGCAACTGCCCGCCGGCAACATTCTTATCGATTCGGGGCCGGAACTGCGCATCCAGTTTGTCCGCGAGAAGATCCCGGTGGCCCACGCCCTGCTCTACACGCACTATCACGCCGACCACATTTACGGCCTCGACGACGTCCGCTTGTTCCCCACGATTCTCCGCGGCCCGCTGCCGGTATTCTGCACCGCTGAGGTCGAAACGGTGATCCGCCAATCGTTCCAGTACATCTTCAACCCCGAGACCGAACATCTGCCGATCGGGGTGTTGCCGAAAATCTATTTCCAGCGGATCACCGCAGAACCGTTCGACATTCTCGGCGAACGGATCACGCCGATCCCGTTGACCCACGGACGCTTCGACGTGTTCGGCTTCCGCATCGGCGACCTCGCCTATTGCACCGATGCCAACGCCATCCCCGAATCGAGCTGGCCCCTGCTGGCCGGGTTGGACACGCTGATTCTCGATTGCCTGCGACCCGGCCCGGAGCACCCGTCGCACTTCGCGCTCGCCGGTGCCCTGGATGTGATTGACCGGGTGAGGCCGAAGCGGGCGTACCTGACGCATCTGTCGCACCAGATGGACGCGAGCCATCCGCCGCCGATGCCCGCCGGCGTGGAGTTCGCATTCGACGGGTTGCGGATACAGTGTTGAGTATAATTATGCTTCCCGCAGGTAAGACCGAGTTTTCTTAAAGCAGGTTAACCTGATGCGCAAGCATCGGCTGGACAGCGAGAGTTCGCGGTGGTTTCCGATGCTTGCGCATCGGGTTAACCCGAATGTTATTGCCACCCCAAAAAGGATCACCCATGAACTTGTCGACCTTCCGCCGAGCGCTGGCCAAAGACGCGAACGCCCCGCTGCACGTGATGCTGCCGGACGGCGACTTCGTGCCGGCGCATTTCCACGTCACCGAGATCGGTCGGGTTCACAAAGAGTTCGTCGATTGCGGGGGTACCCGTCGGGAAAGTACCGCGTGCGTGGTGCAAGTGTGGGTCGCGGCGGATACCGACCACCGCCTCACGGCGGGCAAGTTGGCCAAGATCGTCGAGCTGGCCGCGCCGATCTTGAAGGACGACGATCTGCCGGTGGAAATCGAATACGAAGCCGGCACGATCTCGCAGTACCCACTGGGCGGGATGGAAGTCACACCGGCCGGGTTACTGCTGATGCTGGGGAGCAAACACACCGACTGCTTGGCCCCGGATCGCTGTGGCATTCCCGTGCTGGCGAGTGCGTCACCGACGGCCCAACCGAAGGGGAGTTGCGGGACGTCGGGCTGCTGCTGAACCGGGTTCATTTGGAGCGAACCATCAATTCTCTAGGACTGCCGTGCAGGACGAACGGCGGCGAGGGATTCGCCGTGATGACGATGTCTTTTCCGGTCTTGGGATCGCTGCCAATACTGAAGCAGACACTCTGAATGGGTACTCGGACTCCCATTTCCAAGCCGATCGCTTCGTGTTGGGAGACGGGATCCCAGACTTTGATCGATCCGTCGGCGGCACCGGACACGAGGCGGTGACCCGTCGGGTGGTAATTCATGCAGGTGATCTTCGCGGTGTGTCCCACCAGCATGCGATTCGCCGAGACTTGTTGACCGGGTTTGGCATTGCCGACCGGGTACAACCCGATGTTCCAATCTTCCATGCCCATCGCCAGCGTTTCCCCTTTGGGGCTGAGCGCCAAACTCGTCATCACGCGGAACGATTGACACTCGCAACTTTCTTTCGTGTCGAGGTCCCAAACCGTGGTGGAGTACGTCATTCCGGCCGCGGCGAAACGGCCATCGTCGCTGATGCAAATGGCACTGTTGTGGCTGGATTTTGTCAAGACGACCGTTCGGGTGTCCGCATTGAGAACGTCGAGGCGGTAGCCGTCGGTCGCGGCGATGCGGCTACTATCACCGCTGAACGTCACGTCCCGAATCGGGAACTCGAAGGTCGCGGACAGCTTGGTATCATTCGCTTCGACATCCCAGACATAGAGTTTGCCGGAATTCGTACCCACTGCGAATCGTTGTCCTTTGGGTTCGAAATCGAACGCGGTGAACGTGTCACCCGGTGGGGCAGGCAGCGGCGTCACGAGTCCTGTTTTGACATCCCAGAATTCCCCACTGCCATCGTTCTTGATGGCGAAGCAGCGCATCCGGCCCCGGTCGGCGAAGTATCGGCCTTTCATCGTACTCGGCAGTTCGTAGGACTCTCGGGCCTGTTTCGTCCCGTTCATGCTCCAGACCAGGAGTTGCCGGGCGTTGTCTGTCGAAGCGAGCCGCTGTCCGGTGGAGTCGAATCTCAAGCTCAGCACCGTATGGGTGTGACCCCGGAACTCTTGTTCGAGGGCGCCATTGTCGGCGTTCCAAATCCGCACGATTCCGTCTTGCCCGGCGCTGGCGAGTTTTTTGCCGTCGGGGCTGACGGTCAGGGCCACTACGGTTCCGGCATGAGCCTTCTCCACTTCCGTCGCTTGACCGGTGCGGACATCCACAAACATCAGCGCCCCGCTGCGCGTGCCGGCGAAGGCCCGAGTGCCGTCGGCGTCGAGTGTCATCGTTCGCGGGAAGCCATATTTCGATTTGTATTCGGCCAAGACCTTGCCGGTCAACGCGTCCCAAACGACCATTCGATCGCCGCGTTCCGTCACGGCCTTCGTCCCATCCCAGTTCATGGCAATGCTAGTTTCGTACGGAGAGATTCCCTTGAACGTAGCCAGTTGCTTTCCCGTGGCGACGTCGTAAGTCGCCGCGTGAGCCGGGTGGACATACCCGACGACCACCCGTTGGCCGTCCCCGGAGATCGCGGCCGCGAATCCGTAGTGCCCGGATGCCGCGATCTTCTGAACACATTTCCCCGTGGCCGTGTCCCAAATCGTCACAGCATCGGATTCAAACGCTCGGCCCGGCTCCGGAGCATCGGGAACGACGTTGCCGATATTGGTTTTCAGGGTCAACGCTCGGGTGGCATCGTGCGATAGCTGACTCTGGTAGTGGAATTTAACTTCATGAGGGGCCAATCGCTTATGAGGGCCTCGGCCGGTGGCAAAGTCGAAACGGTTGACGCCCCCGGATAAGTCGCAGGTCGTCACGACAAACCCGTCGCGCTCGAAGGCGCAGTCAGTCGCGTTCGTTTTGGAAACTCCGGAACCGAGCTCTTCGTAGGCCGTACGGTAAATATGCCACCATTCCCAGTCCCGTCGGGACGTCGGGCAGAGGTCGAGCAATTGTCGGGCGCGGAATACGTTGCCCCGTTGAACTTCGAGGTTCGCAAAACCGACATTGTTGAAGTACGAAAGCGTTTCCAGTTTGAGATTGGCGGACTCCACTTGGAGCCTCGCTTCCTTCGCTTCCTTTGCCGAGGCGTTGGCTTGGGCGCTCGCTTTCTGTTCCCCCGCCAATGACAGTTCGATGTTCACCCGTGCGGCCTCGACCACTTCGTTTTGTTGCACCAACTGGTCGCGGGCTTGTTCGACTTCGGTCTTGGCCTGTTCGGCCCGTTGCCACAATCCACCGACCCCGAGTCCGAGGATCGTGACGAAGCAGACTAACGCCGTGAGGGCGTAGACGGTGGCCATGGTCGGGCGACGCCGCGCCCATTTAACACCGCGTTCAATCGGCCCGGCCGGTCGAACGAGAACAGGCTTGCCGTTGATGTAGCGGGCCAAATCATCCGCGAGGGCTTCGGCGGTGGAATAGCGGTCAACGGGGTTCTTTTCCAAACACTTCAAGCAGATCAATTCCAGATCACGCGGCACGGCGCGGACTTGGGAACGGATCGAACTCGGAGTGTCATTCAAAACTTGGTGGATCACCGTGATCGAGTCGGCACCATCGAACGGCGGCTTGCCGGTCAGGCACTCGTAAAGAATCACACCCAGGGAGTAGATGTCGGACGGCGGGCCCACGAATTTCGTCCGGCCACTGGCTTGTTCGGGCGACATGTACGCCGGCGTGCCCATGACGGCTTGGGTGTTGGTGAGTTGCAACGAGAATCGCTTCGCGAGTCCGAAGTCGGTGACACGTGGTTCGCCGGCTTCGTCGAAGAGGATGTTGCCGGGTTTGAGATCGCGGTGGACAATCCCTTCGGAGTGAGCCGCTTGGACAGCACGGGCCAACTTCTCGACGAGTTGAGCCGCAGGAAGTGGCTCGGATTTGCCCTGGGTGCGAATGCGGCTGTGCAGGGTTCCCCCGGCGAGGAACTCCATCGCAAAGTAAGGCTTGCCATCCACGTGACCAAATTCATGAACCTGGACAACATGCGGATGTTTAACAGCGGCAACTGCTTCGGCTTCGGAGCGGAATCGGATGACATCGACGAGATCGGCCGTGTCGGCGTGGAGGAGCATTTTGAGAGCGACAACACGATTGAGTCGGATTTGCTTGGCCCGGTAGACAACGCCCATGCCACCGCGTCCGAGTTCGCCAGAGAGAACGAATCCGGGGACTTGGGGTAGCTTGACCGCCCGCATCGTTCCAGGAACGGGTGTCGGAGCCAATGCCCGCGGTGGCGGGGTCGGGGCGTGCACCGACGAATCGAGCGAGGGGGCGTGCAGCCGCACCGGAGACGCCTGCGTCACCTCCAACGGGCCTAGTTGATTCTTAAACGCTTCGGTCGAGTCATCGTCATCCATTCGAACAGGCATTTCGCAGACTCCATTTGTGAGGCGCCAACAACTTTAGGACACGCGCAGGAGTTTGGCGGGTAAAAATGAGAGGCCGCACGAAATCGTGCGGCCTCTGGAGTCATTCATCCATTTACCGAAGGTTTACAGGAGGAAAAGAGGGCGACGAACCGATGAGGCGACCGAAATCCCACCGGGGTATTCGGTTTCGAATGCGAAGAACGATTGGACCTCGACCAAGCCGGCCAGCCGGAACGCCTTGAGACGCGAACCAATTCGCGAACCGACGCCAATATCCATGGTTTCGTCACTGTCGGCATTGAAAGCAGCAACGCTGACGCCACTGCCGGCAAACTCGGAATCGTAGGCAAAGAAGCTCGCCAGTTCGGAATTGTCTCGGCCACTGTAGGCTTTGACGTGGTTCCCGTTCCGGAGCGAACCGACCACGACGTCGGCGTACCCATCGGCATTCAAGTCGCCGGCGGCCACGGACACGCCGCCCTTGTATCCGGCATCGAACGCCATGAAGCTCGACAGTACGGAACCGTCGCGCCCGCTGAACACCTTCACGTGCGAGCTGCCGGACTGGGTCCCGACGATGATGTCGGCGAAGCCGTCACGGTTCGCATCCTGGGCGTGCGTCCCGGTGGACGCGACGTTCACGCCGCCCTGGAAGCCGTCGAACGCGAAGAAGCTCGAGATCTCGGAACGCGTCTTCCCGTCGAACACTTTCACGTGCGACGAACCGTGGAGCGTCCCGACGACGATATCCGCTTGCCCATCGCCATTGACGTCCCCGCTAGCAACCGAAATCCCACCCACGAAGCCGGCATCGAAAGCGAAGAAGCTGAACAGTTCGCGACCGGTGAGGCCATCGAACGCACTCACGCGTGGGCCGCCGCCGAAGCCGGCGCCGACGAGGATGTCTTGGACACCGTCGCCGTTGAAGTCTCCGCTGGCGACCGTCACGCCGCCGGTGAAACTCGATTCGAAAGCGAAGAAGCTGAGCCGTTCGGTGCCGTCCGGGGCGAACGAGCGAACACGGGATGAGCCGACCCCACTGGCCCCCACCACGATATCGGGGTTCGGCGGTGCCGGCGGTGCCGGCGGTACGGGTGGAACCGGGGGCACCGGCGGTACGGGTGGAACCGGGGGCACCGGAGGTACGGGTGGAACCGGAGGCACCGGAGGCACGGGAGGAAGTGGTAGGGACAGATCCCAGTTTTGAATCTGCGTTTTAGCGGCGGTATCCAATCCGCTGAGCAGACCACTCGCTTGCAACTGGACGATGTTCGAGAAGGTGATGTTGTTGTCGTTTACTGCGGTTTGCTTGGAGCCGTACAGGCTCGTGAAGACCATGAAGGCCTTCGTTTCGCCGGCGGCCAACGTCGTGTTGAAGTTGAAGTGCGGCTGGTCGTTGCCGTCCACGAACGAGCTGGACGCGTCCAGACCTTGGCGGACGGTGCCGAACCCGCCCTGCAGTTGGAACAGCAGCCGGGGGTCGGAAACGGTGGAGTTGTTTTGGAACGAACCGACGTAGGTGTCGGTGCCCGGCGTGAAAACGAAATCGCCACTGCTGGTATCGAAAATCTGCGTGGCGCCGTCCGAGCCGAGGTTGTTGAAGACCCCGAGATTCGATGTGATCGCCGCGCCGGTGGGGTTGCCGACGTAATAAATGCTGCGGATGACCGGGGCACTGTTGACCGCGAAGATCGCGTTCTGCTGCCAGAGTTGCAGGCCGCCGAAAGCATCACCGGTGAAGCTGACTGTTTCCGGACTCCCGGTGAGAATCGCCCCAGGCCCGTATTGGTTCGGCCCGATCGGCACCCCGACGATATCGACGACGCCGTCGAGATCCGCATACGTCAACGGCCTACCTGTCGGGCCGACGCCCACCGAACCGTTGGCTTGGGCGATGCCCCAGCTCAAAGCTCCGTCGAATGTGTCGAACAGCGTCGCGTTGACCGATCCACCCAGGGCGGTGGTCACCGCTTGGGGAGCCGCCATGCTGGCTTCTCGAAACCCGAACGCCGAGGAAGTCGTGGCGATGTTCGCGTTGTTCTGGAACAACTTGTATCCGGCGACATCGATCTCGACGATTCCCAACCCGGTACCGATGGTGGTCGCCGTGGGGTTCTCGCGGCGTTCCAACTCTTCGACCCGCAATTTCGAGCGATTCAGTTTCATGGACGAGGTCTCACAGGTGAATTCGAAAGGAAATCTTAGGCGGGAGGGAGCAGCGACAGGCCGCACGTAAACCCAACATCAAGAAACTTATTTGACAACGTAATGATTTGCAGCCAAAAAGACATTAGATTCCCCATCCGGTTTGACCGATTTTTGAGAAAAGGGTGCGATTCTACTGGTTATCAATCGGACGGTTACCCGAAGTTGACTTGGGATGCGCCGTCGGTGCGGTACTGGAATTGCAGCGGTAGGTGACACAGCGGGTTCAAACGAAACTCGAAGAGTCGTTGCGATACCGAGAATGAGGCCGGTATCATGGACAAGGTATTAGGCGTCAACCGAATCGGGGAAGCACAGCCGTGGGCCACGGCCGCACTCTTCGCGCGAGACTGTAATCGACAAATTTTGAATCTGTCAACAGAAAGAATCTACGCGGGTTGATGATCCGGGCGAGCCAGTTTATTACGAAATGTCACAAAGCCGGCCCAACTCGTCAACCACCAAGCGGGGGCGATGGCCCGGAGGAGATCGTGCGGATCGGCCCAGACTAACCGCGAGGTGCAGGCGCCGAGGAGGCCCCAAACCAAGCAGGCCCAGCGCAGTCGGGCGGGCAACCGGCGCAGCATCACCGCGTCGAGGGTGCCGAGCACAATCGCCAACCCGAAAAGTCCGAACGGGATGTTTTCGTTTGGCCAGATCGAGTACGTCTGGAGGATGCCCGCGAAGGGCCAGTCGAAGTTGCCCTGCCCCTGGCCGAGACCCACCACGGCGGTGAGGGCGAGTTTCCAAACGAGGACCGGCACGAGCGGAATGACGGCCATGGCCAAGACGTCCCGCCTGCGCCGTTGACCGGCAAACGCCGCCGCCAGAGCCAGCGGCAGGAGGGCGTAGTATTCCTTCGTCAGCAGCGCCAGCGCGAAGAGTGCGATGCCGTACCGGAGTCGGCCCCGTTCCACGAGGTGCCAGGCCGTCAGTGCGAGTGCGATGGCCAGCAGATCGCCGGTGAGCAGACAGGCCGCACTCGAGATGCCCGGATTTGCCAAGTTCAGCAACACGAACGCGCCCGGCAGGCGATGCCAACGGGCGAAGCAGGTCAGTGCGACGCTGTACAGTCCACCGGCGAGCACTTGCACCACGACTAGCCCCGCCAACGTGCCCCACGGCGACAACTGGCCGCCCAACCCTCCCAGCAGCGGATAGAGGGGCCGGGCGTAGCGGTAGCCGGGGTCTTGGAGGCCAGTCAACGTGGCGGCGTCGGCGCGCCAGAACGCCGGCTGGCGGGCCAGCAAGTAGCTGTACTTGCCGTCGTGCCCCAGCGACGATTCCAGCGCGAGATTTGGGAAGTCTCGTTCGATGGGGATTCGAGCCGGGGTCGTGGCACCGACTTGCAAATAGGCCGTGGGGTTCCAGTGGTGCCAGCCGAGATGGATCGTCAGCACCCCGGCCACGCTGAGTGCGCCGAACACGAACCAAGCCCACAAGGGGAGACGGTGCAACAAATCGACACCGTCAATGGTTGAAGGCGAAATCCTTGGCGTTGAGCAACGCCCAGAGCAGATCCCGGAACACTTCGTCGCGCGGGTCACCGGTTTTCAGCGCGGCGACAAGCACGGCGTTCTCAGCGGTCGAGGCTGGTCGACTCAACGTCCGCAGGAACAGTTCTTCGGTGAGTGTGGCGTCGTCTTTTTCCGACTTCAGCAGGCTCGCCAATGTTCCGTTCGCATCTTTGATCTTCGCCAGCAATCGCTCGCCATTTTGCAGGCTCAGCAATTGCGGCAACGTCACATCGCCGGTGCGTTCGCACGCGCAGGCGGTGGTGCGTTCCGAACTGCCGAACATTTTGAGGAACGGCGACAGGGCCTGCGGGTCGGGGATCTGGATGGCCCGGACCCCGTCCGGGTAGCCGTCGAATTTCTCGTTCGTTCCGGTCGCGGAGCTGAGCGAATCGAGCAGCACTTCGGCCGGCAACCGGCGGGCGTAGTAATGGGAGTAGAAGCGGGCGTCGGCCTCGTTGTTCGGCGTGGTCGCGCTGGCCAGTTGGTACGTCCGCGAGTTCAGCACGGCCCGAATCAGTTGTTTCAAGTCGTACTTGTTGGCCACGAAGTCTTTGTTCAGCGCGGCCCAGAGTGCGGGGTTCGACGGCGGGTTGGTCGCCCGGATGTCGTCGACCGGTTCGACCAGCCCGACCCCGAGAAAGTGCCGCCAGATGCGGTTCACCATCGCGCCGCTGAACGACTCGTTTTTCGGGTCGGTGATCCACGCCGAGAGCTTGATCCGCGGATCGTCGGTCGGGGAGATCTCGGCCCCGGCCCGGTCGAGCGTTTGCGGCTTGAGCATCTGGTTTGTGCGCGGCTGCCGCACGGTGACCGGGTTCTTATTCTGGTTCGCATCGTGGTGGCCGATCAGCAACTGCGTCGGCCCTTGTTTGGAGTCCTTGCGGTCCAATTTCACCCGCGTGAAGAACGCCGAGAAGTGGTAGAAGTCGTCTTGGGTGTAGCGTTCCAACGGATGGTTGTGGCAGCGGGCACAGCCGATGCGGGTGCCCAAGAAAGCTTGGGCGACACTCTCCGCGAGTTCGGATTTTTCGCTCTCGCGGTGTTCCCCGAGCGTCACGATGTAGTAGCCGATTTGCGGCGAGGCCGTGGTGTTGCCTTTGGCGGTCAGCACGTCCCGGGCGAGGTCGTCCCAGTGGCGGTTGGCGGCCACTTGGTCACGGAGCCAGGCGTGAAATTGGCGGACGCCCTTGACGCCACGCACGTCGTGGTCACGCTCTTTGCGGTTCTGCAACAGATCCGAGAGAAACAGCGTCCAGTAATCGATGTATTCGGACGACTCCAGTAAGCGGTCGATGGCCTTGGCCCGTTTGTCGGCGCCGCCGTCCGACAGGAATGCCCGGACGACCTCCGGACTCGGCAGCGTCGCCGTGGCATCCAGATAGACACGCCGCAGGAACTCGGCATCATCGGACAAACCGGAGGGTTCGATCCGCAGTGCCTTCAACTTGGCGAACGTCGCTTCGTCGATGAAGTTATTCTTCGCGGTGAATTTGGCGTCGTCGACCGGTCTCTCGAATGGCACGGCGAGCACGGCGACACTCACTTCGGTCAGCATCGCCGCCCGGATCGAGGTGGCCCCGTTCCGCTTGGCTTTCACCAGCCCTTTGGCATCGACGCCGGCCACGTTGGCATCGTTGCTGTCGAACTTCGTGAGCCAGGTGACATCGAGCGACTTCCCATCGTTGAAGGTCGCGGTTGCGGTCAGTTGGACTTCTTCGCCGACCTTCAACACCCGGTCGGCCGGGGTCACGACCAGCTTGACGATCTTCGCGTCTTTGGCGTTCGGCCCCGGCGCCCCGGCTTTCAACCAGGCCAGCAGCGTGGTGTATTCCCGGCTCGACGTGCCGAAGAGTTTACCCCCTTCGTGGGACGATAAGCCCGCCGGTTTCGCGATCAAGATGCTCCGCTCCGGATCGGTCGGATCGATCCGCCGGCCGTCGTATTCCCGAGTCAGGGCACGGTAGTCGGTATCCGGATCGTACCCGCGCAGCGACAGTTTGAACCCGTTCTGCCCTAGGCCTTTTCCGTGGCATCCCCCGGAATTGCAGCCCGCTTTCGTCAGCACCGGCACCACTTCGTTCATATACGACGGTGCATCGGCAGCCCAGAGCGGCGCGACAATAACACCGCATATTCCGAGAGCGATCAGTAAACGGGTCATGGGCAAGAACTCAAAATGGTGCGGAACGCATCCTGGCAGGTGGTATTAATCTACTCGACATGGATGAGCCTTGTCAATGGTTCGGTGGGGGTGCGCCGACCGATTCTGGCGTCGCCCTAGCCCCGTCCTGGTACTACTCTGACTCTTGTTCTTGTTTCCGCGGAGAATACCCCCTCCCCTCTGCGGAACCAACGGAAGCAGCGGAAACAAGAACACTAAACAGAATGACGACTGCACCACAATTATAAACGATTGTCCAGTCATGGGTTCGGGTTGTTTTGTTCGGCTTCGCGTCATCTTTGGTGATCACTCTTGTCTTTGCCAGCTTCTTCGTTTTGAGCAGTGTCCTGCCGATCGTTCGGTGGCGTCGCCCACGGACAGAGGGTGTACAGTTCGCCGGCCAGCTCGCGGCAGAATCGGGCGGTTTCGGACTGGGCCAGCGGGGATGTTCCGTCAGTACCGACGAGTACCACCAACCGGCCGGTCGGTCGATTCCGCCGACCCGAGAACGCACCGGCGAACCACTCGACCCCGCTAGTATTTTGAGCGGCGACCTCGTCGGCGGCGTCCCAGATGCGATTCCCCTCTTGGGTCCAGTAGAGCACGAATTGCCGGTCGCGTTCGCCCCGGTGGAACTCGCGGGCCGTGGCGGCAATCGTTCCGGAGTTCTTGGGCCGGAGAATTTCCACCCGCTTCGCCGTCACGTGGAATCCGAGATTGCCCAGGCAAACATCGGGGTGATGGTACCCTTTCACCAGCTTGGCCGACGACCAATACATCACCCAGACGGACACGGTCTGCCCGAGGTTGTTTTCGTAAACGCGATGCAGAATCCGATCCTGCCCGAGCGTCGCGGAGATCGAGTCGGGAACCGGTTGATCGTCGCCGTGCCAGCCGGCGAATTGCATGGGGATCTGTTCCAACGGCGCCGACTCGGCGGTGGCCTGCGCGCGTGCGGAACCGTGGTAGTAGGCGACGCCACCGAGGGAGATTCCAACGAGCACGAGGAGCGCCACGGTGGTTTGCACGCCACGAATCTGTGGATTCGTTCCTTCAATTTTCGCAAGCGTCGGCGGGGTGGAAACGACGCGGTGGAGTGCCGCTGCGACGCCCACGATGCAAGCCAGCCCCACGAAAATCAAGGCGAAACCGAGGGCATCGTGCCAGTCGCCACGGATGTACTCCCGGCCCACGTATTCTTGGATCCACCCGCTGAGGATCACCCGAATGGCATTCACCGCCACCACGATTGGCACAGCAATGAGAGTCAGAATAGCACCGCGACTGGGGCCGAAGCCTTTCCGGTGGGCCACGAACGCCGCCAGTGCCGTGAGCGCCGTCAGCGATTGCACGCCACTGCACGCTTCGGCGACGCCGAGATCACCGGCCGCCAATTTCAGTACGAAACCGGTGCGTTCGACAGAGAGATTCAGCATCGGAAGGATGAACGCCGCAATTGTGGTGGTGATCTCCTGGAGTTGAGTTTGCAACGGATCGAGGATCCGAGATGGCAGAGGGAGTGCGAAGAACGGGACGAGCAGCGGGAACGCGAAGTGCCGCAACCGGGGCCAGCCACCGCCGGCGAGCAACAGACTGGCGGCGCCGATAGCCAGCGTACCCGCATCGAGCCAAAGCAGTGCCGAGCGACCGCCAGTCGCTTGCGTTTGCAAGTAACCAGCGATCGGAAACAGCATGCATGCCAACAGTGCCAGCGAAACGGCCAACCAAGTAGACGGCCGCATCGGAGGCATCGCCTGCCGGCTATTCCAGGCCAAGCCAATCGCGGCGAGGAGGATCAAGAAGCGGTCGGCGTACTCCGGCCGCGTGCCCCAGAATTGCAATAACAGAATCAGCAGAGCCGCCGCCGCGAGAGCCAAGGCGGCCCAGGCGGCGATCAGTAGGCGTGGCATGGCTACTTCTTTTCTGGCAGGCGCTTCGCCAAGTCCGCCAATAAGGCGCGGGCTTCGCCGCGATAGACGAATGGCCCGCGTGCGGTCACGGCCTCGGACAGAATCTTGTGTGCCTCGGCGAACTTCTTTTTCTCGTTGAGCACGAGGGTTAAAAAGTACGCCGTGTCGAGGCCGACTTGCCCACCGCCAGCGGCAGTTCCGAGTGCTTGATCGGCATCGTCGATGCGGCTCACTTTGTAGTAACAGTACCCGAGCACGGCGTACGCGTCGGGCGACCGGCTGTTCTGTTTGACGTTGGTCTCCGCCAATTCGACGGCCCGTTTCCGCTTCTTCTCGTCGGTCGATTCCGCGAGGACGAGTGCGAGATTGCCGAGGGCAAAGGGATCGCCGGGCGCATCTTTGTGGAGCTGTTCGAAGGCAACCTCAGCCGCCGCGTAGTCTTTTTTGTACCGGAGCAGTAGAGCTTGGAGCGTCACAGTTTCGCGGGCCTTCGCATCGAGTTTCACGGCGGCCGCGAGGTACAGCGGAGCCGCGTCCAGGTTGCCGTCGTCGAGGAGGAACCCGGCGTACGCCCGGTGCGTTTTCGGGTTCGATCCGTGCGCCGACACGGCTTTTTTCAACCAGGTTTCGGCTTGGTCGCGGTCGCTTTTCGCCAACCACAACTTGGCGATTCGCAACTCGGCGGGTTCGGTGGCCGGGTCGTCTTGGAAGACCTTTTGAAAATCGGCGAAGGCCACTTCGGGCTGGCCCGTGTGGAAGGTCGCCTCGGCGAGCCGCTGGCGGAACGGGCCGTTCTTCGGGTCGTCGTTCAGTAGTCCCGCCAGTTGTTCTTTCACCGAAGCCCAGTCGCTGCGGCGCTCGAAGGAGGCCACCATGCCCAAGCGCGCTTCGCGCAGGAAACGCTTGCGGACGGTGGCGTCCCAACGCGGGTCAGCGGCGAACTGCAAAGCCGCTTGGCAATTCAGAATCGCGTCGGTGAAGCGCCCTTCGCCGAATGCGAAACTGGCGTTCAGCAAATAGCCGTCCGGGTGCTTCGGCTCTTCGGCGGTGAACCGTTCGAGCGTGAGCCGCGCGTCTTTTCCGCGTTCCGCCGCGACGAACCACTCGGCCAAGATCACGCGCGGCGGTTGCAGTTGCGGATCGACCGCACACGCTTTTTTGAGTTGCTCGAAGGCCTCGTCGAACTTTCCGGTTTTGAACGTTTCTCGCGCCCGATCAATATCCGGGAGTGGCGGAGGTTTCGTCGGAACTTGGGCCTGCACGGCAATGGAGAATCCGAAAAGACAAAGCGAAACCACAAGCGAACGCGTCACAATTTCTCCCGTTGCAGGATGGCGCAAGCGTCGAGGTAGTCGGCTTGGTCTTGGGGCGAGCGCGGCAGTGCCTGCGCGCGTTCGAGATTCGTGCGAGCCAACTCGTTTTTGCCTTGGCGATGGTACGCCAGTGCCAGGTGGATGTAGACTCCGGCCGTCGTTCCCGTCTGCCGGCGGGACTTCTCCAAAGCGCGGATCGCGGCATCGAATTGGTGGTTCGCCAAATGGGTGGCGCCGAGCACTTGCCCCTGCCAAGCCGTCATCGGGTGGCCTTGTTCGGACGCGTCGATCAGCTTGGCGGCATCGCGCCGTGCCTGTCCCGGTTCGTGTTTGCCTTTGAGACGGATCCAAGCCAGGGTGGCCGCGATTTC
>JANXWE010000261.1 GCA_025351325.1 Fimbriiglobus sp. | reverse complement strand
CGCGCTCGACGGACGTCTCGCGGCTAATTCTTTATTTCACATTCCAGCAGTCCCAATTCAAAGTCCCCCCAATTCTGTTCCCCGAACACTTCCACCCGGCTATCGCGGCGGTAGGCGGTTGGCTTCACGCTGAGCGCGGTGCCGGAGCGGTTGATGGCTAACCAAGCATTTTCCACGCGGAAGACTCCTTTGAGCCGGCCGATCTCTTCGTTTGCACCGAGGAAGGCCAGTAACTGATCTTCGTCGAAGATGTCGTGCGGGGAGAAGATCCAGCCGCAGGCGCCGGACGAATCGTAACGCACCGGGCGGCCAGGCAGGGGTCGGCCGAGTGTCTGGAGTTCTTCCGGCGAATTTGAGGAATGGGTTTCGGGGAAGAGCGGCACCCGCTCGGAATCGCCGTCGAGTTCCAACCAGGCCGGATCGAGTTGGCCCTGCGTAGTGGCGACCACGAGTAACTTTGGTGGAAACAATCCATCTGCCCACGTTTGAAACTCGGCGATCACCTCCGGCGTCGCCCGGTCGGCCTTATTCAGCACGAGTAAGTCGCTCATCTGGATTTGATCGCGGAACACGGGATTGTCGAGCATTCCCGGACAGGCGAAGTCGATGGGCGAGACGATGCCGAGGGTCGCTTTCAATTCCAATCGGTCGGCGTAATTCGCCCGGATGTTGTCGAGTAATTGCGCCGGGTGACCCATGCCGGAGGTCTCGATCAGCAGTCGATCCAACTTCGTGTCTTGAAGCAGGAAGTGCAGAGCGACTGGCAGTTGCGGCGAAGTCGTGCAGCAGAAGCAGCCCCCCGCCACCGAACGCACGGCGACGCCCTCCGCCACCGCTTCGCCCTCAATGAACGCTTCGTCGATACTCACTTGCCCGTACTCGTTCACGAGCACGGCCCACTTCTCGGAGGCCGATTTGCGCTTGAGCAAATCGAGCACCGCGGTGGTTTTGCCGACGCCGAGGAAGCCGGTGATCAGGTGCGTGGGAATCGGTTTTGCCATGACGACCCGTTGGATCCAGACTGAGAAACGACTCGGGCAGTATACCCCCGTTGAGCGAAGCAGCTACAACGTAGAGATTATCGTCCTCGGGATTTCATGCGTGTCATCAACCCAACTCGTCACAGTCTGTTTCGCCGCACTTTGCTGCATCATGCCGGCCACGTTTTACCTCTGCTGGCTGGCGTCCGTCAATAAAAAATTGCACCCGACCGTGGTCTCGGGCAAGTGGGATTTCGTGCTCGTGCTCGCGGCGCTGTCCGGCTTTCTGCTCGTCGGCGGTGCGTTGTTGCTCACGTTGGTGCAGTCGGATACCCGCTTCATTCTGCGCGGGAACTTCGGCCAACTCCGGGAAGGTTGGGGCCAGAATGCCGTGGCGTGGCTGCTCGTCGCCGTGGGCTATTTGATGCTCGTCGTCGGGACGGCGTCACTGACGTTGACGAACCGCTCGCGTTGGCTCTCCGTTTACAACATTGATGCGGCCAACGCCGAACGGGTCATCGATTCGGCGCTCGAGCGCAGCCGAATTCAAAATGTGACCCGGTACGGGAACCGTTGGGCGGACGGTCGAGGAATTTTGGAGATGGTTCCATTCCACGGGATGAGTCATGTCACTATTCGGTTGCTTAGCCAATCGCCGGAGACCCGGGCCGAAATCGAAAACCAGTTGCGCGCGGAACTCGCCACGACCGGATCAGCCGAAAATGGATCGGCGGCATGGATCGGAACACTTGCCGGGGCCGGGGTACTCCTCAATCTGTGCCTCGTCGGGTTGGCTCTGTTCGTATTGTTCTTTCGGTAATCCCCGACGATTGAAACGATTGTTCCGGCTGGCTGGGCTGAGCCGGTTTCGCCCGAATTGACGTGGTTCGGCAAAGTTCGGGCACTTCTCCTGAATCATTTCTACCCCGTATCCAGCACGCAAACGCCGAAACATCTCTTAGCGAAAGATTCGCCCCGTTTGGCTCTCTTCGTAAAGGATTACCGATGAAGCGATTCTTCTTGGTCGTGGCCTGCGTGGCCGGGTTGGCACTGACCGGCAGCACGGCATCCGCGCAAGCTCCGGTTCAAGGCGTGGTGACTGGCAACTGCAACACCCCAGGCGGCTGCGGGTCGAACAGCTCCGGCACCGTCTTTTCCCGATTGATGTTCTGGAAAGGAAGTTCTTGCAGCACCTGCGGAACTGGTGCGGGATTGAAGAGCTGGACGAACAATGCGGCTGGCCAACCCCGCGCGGGTTACGGTGCGGCCCCGCACAACCCGTATCCGCAAGGTACCCCAGGGACGCTGGTGTTCCCACAGCATCCGTTCGTTCGTAGCCCACGTGATTACTTCATGACTGACGCCAAGTAGTGCGTCCGGCGCGAGTCCGCGTCGGTTCATTCGCCCGGGTCGCAGTTATTGCTGCAACTCGGGTTTTTCTATTTTCACTGCGGCTTCCAGTCGCTCAATTTCTTCGCGGATACTCGCTGGAAGCGGCGTCTTCTTCTGTGTCTTGTAGTCCATCGACACGATCACGCACTGTCCCTCAGCCGCGACATCGGCCCAGCGCTCGCTGATCAAACGATGCTCGAACGTGATGCGATCCGACTCGACAGCGATGACGCGGGCACCGATGTGGATGCGATCCGGGTAGGTCACCGGCCTGCGGAACCGTGCCTGGGTACTGGCCACGATTGGCCCGAGTCCCTCGTGCTGCATCAGCGTGAACCAGCCGAGCCGCGTCATGTAGTCGATGCGGGCATTTTGGAAGTATTCGAAGTACACCGTATTGCCGACGTGCTGGAACGAATCCATGTCGCCCCAGGAGACGTCTTCGATGACGACCACGGGGAAACCGGCCAAGGTCGCGAATCTCATGACGAGTCCACCGATTTCGCGTTGCCGCAAAGCGAACACAACCGCACTATAATAGCATTCGACCTTCGGAATTTGGAACCCGATCTATGCGCGTCGCCCACAACGTCTTCTTCGAGTTGACCGACAATGCCCCGGCCCAGGTCGACGCCCTAGTAGCGGCCTGCCATCAGTATCTGAATGTCCAGCCGGGCATCGTCTTTTTCGCCGCCGGTAAGCTTTGTGCCGAACTCAAACGTCCCGTCAACGACCTGAACTGGGACGTCGGCCTGCACTTGGTGTTCGACTGCCAAGCGAGTCACGATTCGTACCAAGACGACCCGACCCACAACAAGTTCATCGCCGAAATGAAGTCGAACTGGGCCACCGTTCGCGTCTTCGATTCATTCGTCTGAGTTCTTGCCCGCACCATCCCCGAAGGGTTCCCGCCATGACCCGATTGCACTCGTCTGACCTCGTTCAATTCGCACGCAAATACCGCTTCGTGGGCGGGAAACTGACGCGACTGAGTCTGCGGAATCGGCGTGGTAGTACCACCGTCGTTGCCGTGGTTCTGGTTCGCCCGGCAACCCGTGACTTGGCCCACGTCCCGAAGCCGGTGCGGTTGAAATTGGAGATCACCGGCGTCGAAGAATACCGCTTCCAAAAGCGCCCGACGATGTCGGCCGGGAAAATGAGCGACCTGAAGTTCGGCTACTTCAATGGGATCTATTTCATCAACTTTGATGCTTGGGGATTGCCAGCGGGTGAAGTACCCGGTGTCCACGACTTCCGAGCATCCGATTTCTATGTGGCCGGCAACGATTTGTTTTGGGAAGAAATGACTGCCAAGAAATCCGCGACCGACAAATAGTGATCGGGACAAAAACAATCACCCAAGTTGCCGAAAGCCTCTCCCTTCTCTCGGCAACTTGGGGTGATTTTCACAAAAGTATTAGCGGTAGCAAACCCAAAATGCCTCTCCCAACAGTCTGTGTTTCCAACCGCGTTCCACTCATGTGAAATACAAGTAAAGCACTGCCCGTGCCAATCGGTTTCTGAACAGCATTGTCCAGTAAATAATGCCTGATTCGGAAGGCGATTTCTATTTTCGAGAATAATTGACCACTCGTAACGACACCGTTCCAAGGTTCACTCCTGCTTCTCGGTTTGGCACGGTCTGCCTAGCCCACTTGCAAACAATTCGGCTCCTTCAAACTGGGATAGGCGCAATTTGGAATGCCGGTCATCATTCCTTATGGTGAAGTTGTTTCTCGTTGGAGGGTGCAATCGTGCGAAATCTCCTCGCGTTGGTCGGTCTGGTGGTGGTGGGCTTCGTCGGTGTGGGCTACTACCTCGGCTGGTACCACTTCAGTTGGCTGCCCGGCAAGGACGGCAAACAACACATCAACGTCGAAGTGGACACGAAGAAAATCGGTGCCGATGGCCAAAGAGGCCTCGATCAAGTCGGCGAGTTCACCAAAGAGAAGCTGAAGAAAGAAACCGTTCCGGAAAGTCCGGAATTCGTGGGGCCACCCGAACGAAAAACCATGGAACTCTTGAATCCCGCTCCGAAGCGTTGAGGTGGTTTCCGTGAGCCGTGCATACCTCGCTACAGTGCTGGTCGCGGTTTGTGCCGGTGCGGTGCACGCCCAGCCCGAATTGGCCCCATTGACCACCGACCCGCATTTGCAACCGCGGATGGCGCCCGTGGCGGCCAGGGTCGATCCATTACTGGACTCCGCACCAATTTTGGCGAAACTTACCCAAGCTCCGGTGGAAGAGGAAATTCGGATTTCGGCCGATATCGGCCTGCCCGTCGGAGTCCGACTTCAAGTCCGACTGTACGAGTCGCGGTTCTGGGCCGAATTCGGCGCCGGAGTCTGGTGGATCGCACCGTATGTATCCACGGCACTCCGGTACGATTTGCACATGTACGAAGGTCGTCGGAACACAATTGCTCTGCGACCGAGCATTAGCGTGACGTATATTCCACTCACCCGAAGCGGGTTCGGCGCCGGAACCGATTGCGAGGTGATCTGGCAGCACCAATTCCACAAAAATCTCGTGACGGATCTCGGTTTCCGCATCGGGTTGAGCGCATTTTATGCAGGCAAAAGCTGGTGGCCGGTGCCCATCGCCACATTCGTCTTCGCCATTCAGTTTTAGCGGACTTCGCGAGCCATCTCCGCTACACTATTCCCATCCCTTCCTCGGCCTCGAGGTTGCCATGCTGCGCTCTTGGATCGCGACCGGTTTGCTGTTCGTCGCTTTGAACTCGGTCGGCGCCGCGCCACCGGCTTTCGTCGTGCAGACAAAGCCCATCGTGGCACTGATCGCCGAAGCGAAACTCGGAGCCAAACTCGTCGGCGGTGATCCGACGGAAGTCGACTTCGACGATTGGCTGGAAAACACCGTCGGCGAAAATGGATTCCGGGGTCTCGATCTCACCAAACCATTGGTGGCCTACGCGCCGCTCCGAGGGAAATGGAGCGAATCGAAGCTTTTCATCGTGGTGCCGATTACCCGAGAAGAAGAGTTCCTCGATCTCCTCGAGCGAGTCGACCGCGAAGCGACTCCGCTGCCGGACGACAAGTCGGTATACCGAATCGGCGAAGACGACGACCAGCAGGTTCTTTACTTTCGGTTCCACAAGGGGCACGCTCATTTCGTTCTGTACGGCACGGCCAAAGATCTCGATCCCAAAACACTCCCGAATGTGGGCGATCTGCTGAATACTGGCGAGCCCAGTTTGCTGATGGCGACCTTGCGCCCCGGTGAGATCGATGCCGCGTTTCGCAAGGCGGCTCTCGAAGAACTCGATAAAGTCGCTGCGGAATTTGCCGCGTTCCCCATTGCTCCAGAACTTTCCAATTTGCTCGGCGAATTGGTTCGATCTCTCATGCCGTTGGCGAAGGCTTGCATCGCGGATACCGACAAGATCACGGTGCGGCTCCACCGTGAGGTGGATTCGAAAGAATTGTTCGTCGAAGCGACTCTGGACTCGAAACCCGGTAGTTCGTTGGCGAAGGACATCGCGGCTCGAAAACCGCAGCCGAGTCGTTTCGGACGTCTCACCGAATGGCCCGATGCCGCGGCCGTGCTGCTGATTCAACAGCCGAATTGGAATGCGGACGCGCGAACGGCCATGGTGGATCATCTGCAATTGTTCGTGAAACAGATCGGGGCAGAGCTCCCCGAAGAACTGAGTACGCCGGTCGTGGCACTTCTCGGCGGGTTGGTTCCACCGGCAAAGGCAGGCTCATTTGAAGTCGGAGTTGTTTTGACGGCCCCCGACAATACAGGCTTCGGCGGCATCGGAATGGCCATCACTCACTCCGATCCGGTGGCGCTGTCGAAAACCTTTATCAAGATGGCGAAGATTCCACCCAAAGCGTTCGGGGATTCGCAGGAGGATTTCTCGAAAGCGGTGACGTTGAACGCCGCAAAAGTCGGTGATTTACCCATTCACACCATCGCGCTGCACGCCTTACTCCCGGAGAAAGCGAAAGCCTTCTTCGGCGAGAAGACCGTGCTCGCCGTGGCGTTCGACAAAAAAGCGTTGTACGTCGCATTCGGGCCGGGTGCCGTCGCCATTGTGCAACGCCTGTCGAGTTTGAAAATGGGAACGTCGAATCCCTTCGAGACCCACTTGAACGCCAAACTCCTCGCGGACTGGCCGAAGGCGGGTGTCGAAGAATGGCAGGAACTTGTGACCCGTTCACTCGGAACATTGGCGAAGCTTGAGTCGGTCGAGAAACTGTCGGTCACCAGTGACAACGGCAAACTGAAAATCCGTAAGTCACTGACGTTGCCGTACTATCGACTCACCAATGAATTGCCCAAATACTACAAAGAGCAGCTCGATCCGATTCCCCCTCGGTAGTTTTTGGATGCCTTCAACCGAACTCGACATTGCGACGGCTTACCACGAGGCGGGGCACGCCGTGGTGGCCTTGGTGCACGATCGGCCCGTCCATCGAGTGAGCGTGTTGCCGAATCAGGCTCATCTCGGCATCTGCGAGTTCCGCAAAGGGGTCCTGCGCGGTTCGGTCGACCTCGTCGAGCAAGAAATCTTGATCTCGCTGGCCGGGATGGCCGCCGAAGCTCGACTGACGGGGCACTACGACCGTGCGGCCGCCGGCCGGGACTTGCGCCACGCTCGCAAATTGGCTATGCAGCGTGCCACCGAAAAACAACTCGACCGCTACGAACGCCGGATGCTGTCCAAGGTCGAGAACTTGATGAACGACGACGCGGTTTGGGCCGCCGTGGAAAGTATCGCGGCGGAGTTGATGAAGCACGGCCAAATCAGTGGCCGGGCGGCGTCGCACTTGTACAAATTGGCGACCCGTGAAGAATGACGATGGCGAAGAATCACACCTACGATTATCCGCGCCCCGCGCTCACGGTGGACATCGTGTTGCTGAGCCGGGAGGATTCACCCAAGGTTCTGTTGATTCAACGTCGAAAAAATCCGTTCGCCGGCTGCTGGGCTTTTCCCGGTGGATTCGTCGAGGACGGGGAAACTTTGCTGGCCGCAGCGAAGCGAGAATTGCTCGAAGAAACGAGCGTGAGTCTTCTGGAACTCGAACAACTGTACACAGCCGGCGATCCGGGTCGGGATCCGCGAGGGTGGACGGTCAGCGTCGCCTTCTTGGGTTTTGTGGATCGCAAGAAGGCCAAACCGAAAGCGGCTGACGACGCGGCGGCAGTGAGGTGGTTCGGACTCGATGATTTGCCCGCATTGGCGTTCGACCATGCGATGATTCTGCTTCGGGCACGAGCGCGAGTTCTGGATCGCCGGGCCTGATTTCACCGACCACCTGAGATAGCTTTTCACCATGACCCCACTCGACACGATGATCAGTGCGAACACCCGCCGGGAAGATCGCCTGCCACCGAACCAAGTGCAGACCCGGAAATGGCCGGTGCTGCACTGGGGCGAAGTCCCCACGTTCGATCCGGCTACGTGGGATCTCACGATCTTCCCGACACCGTTCGTCGACGCTGTGACGATCTTCACTTGGCCGGAATTCACGGCGTTGCCACGGATGAATGTCTTTGGCGACATGCACTGCGTCACCCGCTGGAGCCTCCTCGATAACCTCTGGGAAGGCGTTTCGACGAAGGAACTGCTGAAGCACGTCACCATCGCTCCGGAAGCGAAATTCGTGATGGTGCACTGCGAACACGGCTTCACCACGAACCTGCCGATTGCCGATTTCTTCGACGACGATTGCCTCTTTGCGCTCCGGCACAACGGCGAAGATCTCACCCCCGAGCACGGCTATCCCATGCGGTTGGTCGTGCCGAAGTTGTTCTCGTGGAAGAGTGCCAAGTGGGTTCGCGGCATTGAGTTCATGACCGACGACCGCCCCGGATTTTGGGAAAACTACCGCAACGGCGGCTACCACATGCGGGGCGACCCGTGGACGGAATCACGTTTTCGGGCCGGTGCGGATGCGGAAAGTTTCCATTCGTTATGACCCGCTCTTCACTGCCGGTCGATGCCGTCCTGCCGGAACTCATCGCCCATTTGCGGTCGGCCGGGGCCGTTGTGCTGCGCTCGCCGACCGGAGCGGGTAAGACCACCCGAGTGCCACCGGCGATCCTGGAATCAGGCCTTGCGGATCGTGGCTTCGTGCTGCTATTGGAGCCGCGCCGCGTCGCGGCCCGCGCCGCCACCCGGCGGATGGCCTATGAACACGGCAGCCCACTGGGCGAAACATTCGGGTACCACGTCCGCTTCGAGCGTCAGTTCAGTTCTCGCACGCGCGTGCTCGTCGTCACGCCCGGCCTGTTGCTCCGCATGTTCTACGACGATCCGTTTCTCGAACGGGTCTCCTGCGTCGTCTTCGACGAATTCCACGAACGCGGTCTCGAATCCGATATCGCCCTCGGCATGGTGAAGTTGCTCCGGGACACCGTGCGGGCCGATCTCCGCGTCGTGGTACTCTCGGCGACCATCGACCCGGTACCGATCGCGGCGTACTTGGGCCATTGCCCGGTCGTGATCAGCGACGGACGGACATTCCCGGTTGAAGTGCAGTACCGCCCGCGCCGCGCCGATCTGCCGGCCACGACCGCCGCCGCCGATGCGGTGAATGACCTGATCGACCGAACCGCCGGCGGCGTGCTCGTCTTCCTGCCCGGCCTGCGTGAGATCCGCCAAGTGGCGAGTCTGCTGGA
>JANXWE010000189.1 GCA_025351325.1 Fimbriiglobus sp. | reverse complement strand
TGGATCGTCGAACCGACTCGCGCCGTAAGCAAGGGGCAAAGTCTCGAAATTCGATTGGAGTTTCGCGCGACCGACACGATGGCACCGGCCGATCTCGCCCGTGCGAACCCCGGCGAGTTCGTGCCCATTCCGAAGGTGTCGCCCGTCGGGGCCAGCGACCGCAAAGGTGTTCTCACGGTTCGTCCGCTCGCCGGGGTCAAAGTATCTCCCGCCGGTTTGAGTCCGCCCCCGAATCCCCTCGGCTTGACGCCGGGATTTACTATCGACTACCGCGGTCAATTGCCGGATCACGATGTCTTCCTGACGCGATCCAACCCGACCGTCCTCGCCGGTCTGGAGACGGAACTCACCGGAGCCGCCACCAGCCTGCGGTTGACCACGACCGTGCGGGGCCGCGTCGACGGCAACCCCCTGCAATCGGTCTTGGTCTGGGCACCGAGCCGCAGTGTGAAATGGCAACTGGAACCCGCCGCGACCGCCAAACGACTGCCCGGTGATCTCCTGTTGCCCTGGTTGCCGCTGTTGGGGGGCGACCATTGGTTTGCACTGGCCCTTGCGGGCGTGGGCGACCCGGAACCCGGTTCTCTCTGGCGACTGACATTTGCCAAGCCGTTGCTGGGCGACTTCACGTGGACGGCCGAAACGGAAGTGGAACGGAAACGGAACGACACTGTTCCACACGATGTTTTGATTCCCCACTTTCTCGGGGTGCCGCTTTCGGAAACGAACGTGAAGCTCGACCCGACTTTGTCCCAGAACTACCGCGTGACGGTGTCGCCCCCCGGTTCGGGAGCACGCCCGTCCGTGGCCATCATCCCGAAGGAAGCGGTCGCTATCACGCCTGCAGAATCGTCGGAAAAGAAGTGGCTGTTCCGAAAGTTGCAACTTCGGAACCGGATCGACTCGGACCTGAGCGTTCACTGCGTCTTGAGTGGGGTCGTTCTCGAAGCCGGGGCCGCGCGATTACCGATTTCGATACGTGGCGACCAACTCGAATCGGTCGTCATCGGGGGCAAGCGACTCGAGCTGAGCGCCCGCGAACTGGAACAAATCGGCCTGCCGATTTCCCAGGCCGGCACCGAATTCGAAGTGCGCTACGTGCATCGGCTCGAAAGCAGTCCAGGTCGATTGCTGCACCGTGTGGAGTCGTCTCTTCCAGAATTTCCAGGCGATCCGACTATTGCGTCGACTTGGACGATGGGGCCGGAAATCGACGCTTGGCCGAGTTTGGATTCCGGCACCGCATTCGACGGCACTGGCCAAATCATCATCGTGAAGCAATCGACGATTCACGCGGGTAGCCTGATTGCCGCCATCCTCGTTGCCCTGTTGGCCTCCCTCGGATTCGTCGGCCGACGCACCCGATTGGCGGTACCAGCCATCGCGTCGGTGGCGCTGGTGTTGGGTCTGGCGTGCTGGCTAGCTCCGTCTGGTTGGAGCATCGCGGTGCGACCCGCATTGGCCACGGCCCTCGGCAGTTTGACGCTCGCCATCGGGCGGGTTCCAGTCCGGAAACTCATCGTGCCGTCAATCTTCGCCGCAACGCTATTTTGCGATTTCGGCCAAGCTCAAGCCCCCGTTGCCGTCGTGGTCTACGTGTTGCCCGGTACCAAAGATTCACCTGAGCAGTTCCGAGTCCTCGTTCCCAAAACGGCGCTGGAACGCCTGAACGTTCTGATGCGTTCCCCCCTTCCCGATGCCGTGATCCTATCGGCCGACTACGAGTGCCTTGCCAACGGCGATACGTTGACGGTGCAAGCAAAGTACGCGATCCATTCTCAGAAAGACGCGGAACAAACGCTGTCGCTCCCGCTCGGCGGTGCCCGGCTCGAAACCGTCTCCTTCGATGGACGTGACGCGTTCCCGGAAGCCGCGACGGCCGAACGGTTCCTCGTCCCGATTCGCGGGGTCGGGCCACACGAATTGATCGTGCGGTTCACGGTGCCGATTCAATCGGAGGGCATTGATCGCGATGCGAAGTTCGGCACGCCCGATCTGCCCGTCGCGCGGGTCGGCTTCGCCGCCGGACCGCGTGGACGTCAGCTCGAGGTGACTTCCCGCAACGGTGCCCAAAGCGCGCGTGGGAGTGCGGACGGCGTGCGTGTCGACGCCGAGCAAGGCGGGGGCCGCACGACCCAGTTGCATTGGCGCGAAGGCGGCGGTGTCGCAGGCGTCAAGCCGACGATCTCGGTCAAAGAGGGGGCCATCTGGGATCTCGGGGAAGCCCAGGCGGAACTGACAGTCGCTTGTCAATACCGCATCGAAGGGGGTACTGTCGGCGCCCTGAAAATCGAATGGCCCGAACACGTCCAACCCACGCGGGTGAGCCTGGAAAGCAGCGACGGATCGGCCATCAGCTCGGGAATTCGCAACTGGACTGTCGGCCCGGTTGCCAATGGGACGGCGCCCATCGACGTGCAATTCCAAAACCCGGTCGAAGGTCGGTTCACGTTGGTGATCAAAGGCTACTCCACCAAGATCTTCGGTGAGAAACCGCTGCTCTTGTTTCCTCGTTGTGCCGATGTTGCCGAGGTTGATCGGGATAGTTTCCAGGCGGTGCGGGTCACCGGATTGAAGTCCGAAGGGGTCGCCGTGAGTGGGGCCATCGACTTCCCCGCCGATGCGGTGGCCCGCGATTTCTCCAAAATACCCGAGTTCAATTTTTTGAAACTGCCACCCACGCGGGTCGTGCGTCGGGCCAGTGGCAAAGCCACCGAGTTGCGGCCCACGTTGAGTTCCAACGCTTCGTTTCAAGCGGTCGCCGGGGAAGTGGTTTACACCATCGGCCGGCGGATCGATGTCGAGGGTGCGATGCGCGCATCGACGAAAGAGACGGGGTGTCTCGAATTCAACGTCCCGGAGGGTTTGGTTCTCCACGGGGTCTGGTCGCCGGAATTGGCCGGCTGGGCTCGCACCGGTTCACGCATCCAAGTTTGGCTGAACCGACCCGCCATGGATGTGATCGTCCGCTGGGCGGGTCAAATGCCGAACAAGTTGTCCACCGAGTCGACCGTCGAACTGCCGCTGCCGCGCTGGCCGTCCGCCGTGGCGAAACTCGCCGAACCGATCGCCGTGCGCGTCCGTGCGGCATCCGGGTGGATCATTCGCCCGCTTCCAGTGGTGGGTCTGAAGAGCCAACCCTCGTCCCTGCCAGACGAGTGGTTGTTGACGGCCGATCCGGAGCCCACTGCCGTGGCGAGATTCACGGCGCGGCCCACTCCGAAACTGGAAGTCAACCTCGAACGGCCAAAGCCAATCCTACCTCGGAGCGAACCCATCTCCGTTCCCACAACGCTGCCGAACACAGCTCCCGACCAACCCGTGCCCATCGTGAATGACACCGACCGTCCGATTTGGCATTCGTTGGCGTGGAGTGCGGGGCTCGCCGTGATCATCGCACTCGTATTCATGGGTGGCCGACGCTGGCTCCCGGAAACGTTCTTGATTTTGGGTTGCGGTGCGGTGGCCATCCTCGGCATCGATTCCCTCTGGGCATGGCCATTCTTCGCGGTGGCCCTTCTCGGCATCGTGTGGCGCGGCCAACGTATGACCCGAGAATTGGGTCGGAAACTGTTCAATCAATCATCGTCGTCGTCGTATTCGTCCTGAACTCGGCGGGCGGGTCTCCGTGCTTCGTCATCATCAAACTCGCTTTCGCGATCCCGTTCTTCTTCCAAGGCTGCCACGAAGTATTCGTGCACACCGACCAAGGTGATATCCCGGTCGGTGATCTCCTTCGGACGCACGCTGGTGTACTGCAAAATCACCGAGACAATCAACACGATGAGTAGCCCGATGCCTGCGGCAACGGCTGTGAGCAGCCCCAAATCGAACGCCTCGTTTTGGCGGTTGGGTCTGTTGGCAAGGACTATGCCAGCGACGACGAGCACGATGCAGCCGATTACGCCGAACGACGAGAACAATTGCCGCCAGAGCCAGTGGTAGCGTTTCCGCTCCGCGACGGGGACGTTGATCGTGATCTGTTTGCGCAGGATCATGGCCGCAATCAGACCGGGAAGCACACAGGCCATCAATAACAAGCTCACCCAAGGCGGCGTCCAACGAAACTTGTGCCGTTTCGTTTGGTTCGTCGGTTCGCCGGTGATCATGCAGACCGGCGGCAAACGATTCTGTTCCACTTCGTATCGCGTGATGCGGATCGTCGCCACGGGAGAACTCCTGGAAATTGCCGACTGCAAACCATCCTCTTCATCCGAAATTCACCGGATGAGATCGCCTCAATCGATATTCTTCCTCGGGCGGCGGTGAATTGCCGACGCCATCGTTTCAATTCCAATCGAGTCACGCACATGAACCGCTTCCTACTCCTGACAGCCAGTTTAGTGATGGCTGGCCCGGCATGGGCCGCCGATATCCCACTTTCTCTGATTCAGACGATCCCACTCCCGGGGGTGGATGGAAAGCTCGATCACCTCGCCGTCGACTCCAAGGGGGAACGGTTGTTCGTCGCGAACAAGCCGAACAACACGCTCGATATCATCGACCTCAAGACCGGCAAGCTCGTGAAGCAGATCGCCGACCAAGGGAAGATTTCCGGGGTGGCGTATTCCGCCGATCTCGGCATGATCTATGCCGGCAACGGAGCCGGAACGTGCAACGGGTTCACGGGTGCCGACTATAAACTGGCATTCAGCACGAAAGCCCCCGGTGCCGACAACGTGCATTACAACTCGGACAACAAACTCGTTTACGTCGGTTGCGATGAAGCGATGATGGTGCTCGATGCGAAAACGGGAACCGTCAAAACCTCGATCCCACTTCCGGGTTCGATCCACGGTTTCAAGATCGACCAGAAAGCCGGGAAGATTTACATCGTGCTCACGAAGCCGAGCATCCTCGGTGTCATCGACATGGCCAAGAACGAAGTGACCGACAAATTCCCGCTCACGCTTTCGGACGCCGGCAGCCCCATTGCCCACGACGAAGCCAACGGACTGTTGTTCGTCGGTTGCCCCAAGAAGTCGATGGTGGTGGTGTTCGAGACCAAGAGCGGCAAAGAGTTGACGGGCGTCGAAATCCCCGCCGGGATCGACGACATCCATTACGATGCCAAGCTCAAGCGGATCTACGCTTCCTGCGGTGACGGCGCCCTTTGCGTAATCGAGAAGAAGAATGACAAGTACGAAGTGATTGCCAAATTGGAGACGCCGAAAGCGTCGCGCACCTGCATGTTCGCCGGTGGCAAACTGTACTTGGGCGTGCCGAAGTCGAAGGATACTGATGGCCCGGAAATCCGAGTCTATGAAGCGAAATGATCGTTTTGTTTGGGAACTGGGCGGCCGAAGTGGCCGCTCCGCCATGAGTCACTGCTTCGCGGCACCCTTGGTCATCATGTCCACGGAATACAAACTCTTACCTGCGGTGACGAAGAGCTTTTTCATCGCCTTGCCGCCGAAGCAGACGTTGGCCGTCCACGGTTCGTCGATGGCGATGGTACCAATTTTCTTGCCGTCTTTGTCGAAGATCAGCACGCCTTTGCCCGTCAAATAGACATTGCCTGCGTCATCGAGTGTCATCCCATCCGAGCCGGCCTCGCAGAAGAGTTTGCGGTTCTTCAGCGTGCCGTCTTCCTGAATGTCATACTGGTACGTCTTCCCTTTACCGATGTCCGCCACGTACAGCGTTTTGCCGTCCGGCGTGCCGACGAGGCCGTTGGGCTGATTGAAATCGTCATCGACGCGGGCAACTGTTCCTTTGGCACTCACGAAATAGAGTGCCCGTTTGTCTTGCTCTTCCGCCCCGCGTTTCCAGTAGGGCCGCTTGTAAAACGGATCGGTGAAGTAGGCACCGCCGTCGGGCAGTACCCAAACGTCGTTCGGGCCGTTGAGCAACTTTCCGCCGTGATCCTTCACCACCACCGTCACTTTTTTGGTCTTCACGTCGATCTTCCAAAGTTCGTTCTTGTCGTCGGCGCAGGCCCACAACGTCCCGTCGCCATCGAAGCACAACCCGTTGGAACGCCCCGCCGGTTCGAGGAAGGTGCTCAGCTTCCCCTCGGTGCTCCAAATGTGAATTCGGTCGTTCGGTTGATCCGTGAAATAGACGTTCCCCTCCGCATCGACGGCCGGGCCTTCGGTGAATTTGAAGCCGTCCGCGAGTTTGACAGGCTTGGCACCGGGTGCAACTGGGCCATCGGCGGCGAGCATGGGCGACACCAAAAAAAGGAGTGCGGCGAGTGAACGCATTGGGAAAACTCCGAATTGCGGGGAGAGGTGTGATTAGGATATTGAGAACGGTCGGTGATTTTGCAAGTGCCGCACCGACGGCTCGTGCGGTAAAACGGAGTGAGGCGAGCCGGCCAGCGTAAGCGGACGTTGCGATAACGACGAACCACCTTGGGCCTCGCAATTCCGAAAGTAGGCCACGACGGCCCCTGTAGGAATCAAGTTCCTAGGGTGGCATGGCCTGCCTTGCCGGCGACTTGGGCACGAAGGGCGGCTACGATTGAAGACACCCACGCCTGCCCGTAGTCAGTAAACGCTCCGTCCCGCAGAAGTCGGTCGGTAGCGGCGTCCAGCAGTTCCAAGAACTGACTGCGGCTATTGGGGTCGGCGAGCATCTCGTCAAGGAATACGACTCGACCTGGAAAGCACCCTTCCTGCTGTTCGCGGAAGAAGGTGGCGAGCGGAGCAATGGGGCCAAACCGTTCGGCGGCCAGAGACGCGAGGCAATCGACGTAGGCCTCGACCGCACCGTTGGTGCCCATGAATTCTACATCGTCGACCGTGAATCCGGCGCTCATCGGTTGCCTACCTTTAAAACCCGGTACTGACGAACGATCCTATCTCAGCCGCGACGGGGGCTGAGTCACCAATGAACTGTGATTAGTCTTCAGGTGATGTCACGCAATTCCGCCGTAGTCCGGTGCAACTTTTGATTCGGAGTGATTGGTTGACTTCGTGAGTTTTGCTCTGACCGCCGCAGGAGATAGCTGATGACCGCGAAGAATGCAGACTTCGACAATCTCAGCTAGCGTTGGCTCTGGAATGAACGAGGCAGCGGCCCATGCCGCCCGAACACCCGCGATTGCCATGAGCCCCGGACTCGTGTCGCAAATCATGCCGTGAATCCGCGTCACCACGCAATAGCCGGACGCACCCGCCAACTCCAACCCGAGAACAACTCCATCGACCGCGGCTCCGGACCACCCTTGTGATCGCTCCCACTCATCTTCGGCAGCTGGGGACAGTGTGACACTTCGCATGGCAACCGGAATGAGAGACACGCTGACGCTGGCATAGAATCCGCGAGCGCCCAACTGCTTGGCAACTTGGCCCACGGTATCCACGCCCGCCCTCCTTCGCTGAACGACAAGAATCAGTTCTCGGGCCGGTTGGTTGACATCGAATCTCGAAACGCCGTAATGCCGTCCCAGTCCTGCACCACCACCGCCCAACCGCTACTTGTCCTTCTTCTCGCGCTTGCCATCGATGTCGAACTCCTGCTTCTGGCCCCCGAAGTCCGACGCGGCTTTCCCTTTGAACTTGTCCCCGTCGATCGTAAACGTGAAATCGAGGGGGAATTCGTTATCCATGAACTTCCGCACGGCGGAGAAGGTCAGCTTGCCGTCCTTCAAAAATACGTCTTTGAGTTTTGCGTCCTTTTGATCCGGCCAGCTCATCGTCCCGGCGAGCTTGTCGCCGTCCTTTTTGATCATCAGTGTGCACGTTCGTTTCTGGCCGCCGATCTCGTATTCGCACGCCCACGACCCGACCGGGTCTGCCTTCTCGTCCCGCGCGGCCGCAAGCCCGCAGAACCCGAATACCAACGCCGCCGTGAGGATTGTTTTCATGTTTTGCCTTTAAGAAGTTGCGGGTGCAGAATCTGATTCAGTGGTACCGATTGGAGGCAAGACTGGCCGAACCCGTAGCCAGCAGCCGAAGCTGTACCGCGAGTCATTTGGATTCGACCACCGGAGATGGTAGGACTCCCAAGGATGACGATTCAGACCCGCCCGCTCGATCAACTCAGCTATCTCGGCATCCATCGGGCTTTGAACGGAGTCGAAGCCGATGAGCAACTCGCCGACGAAGTCACCCGGTGTTGCAATCTGTGTCAGCTTGCTCAGGATGTCGGACAGCGCGGAGTGTTCTTTGGGGTCTTCGTGCAGCAGGTGTTTGCGGTAAGCCGGATTGCTCTTGCCAGTGTCACCAAAACACGACTTCCAAGCCCCCTGACTTTCCAGCCAGAGTGTCGGTCTATCGGGGAACTTTACCAGCAAATCGACGGACTGCCGACTCCCGGGGTAGTAGTTGCCCTTCTTCCGACTTGCTGTGGCTGAAACCGGCAATGTTCGATTGAGCCTCTCGGCTATATCCACGCACCAGTCTTCCTCATAAGCGTTGCCGTCGCGGAGATCTACGCTGGCTAGTTCTCGCAATAAAGTGAGGGCGACTTCACGAATGCGAGCATTCATCCGCACCTCCAGCTTTTGCCAAAAACCAATCCCATTCCTTCCGACTCTCGCTTCTGAACATTTCCGAAATCATCAACCCTTGCCCGGAGGCTGTCAACAATAAAACACCCGAACAGTCAACTTGCGCTCTGGCAACTGTTTCTGGCCACACCCCCGAGGCAACGCCGATGAAACCGCAACGCATCCTCATCACCGGGTCGGCGGGACGGCTCGGGCGGGCGGCTGTTCAAGAGCTGGTCGCATGTGGGCACTCGGTGCTCGGGTTCGATCTGCGGCCGACACCGGGCTTGGCCGAGTTCATCGTCGGGAATCTGCAAGATACGGATGCGTTGAACCGGGCCGCCGTTGGCGTCGATGTGCTGATCCATCTCGCCGCGACTCCGGACGACGCGCGCTTCCCCAGGGGACTGCCGCCGGACGACGGCGATAACTTCCTGAGCGAGTTGGTGCCGAACAACATCGTCGGTGGCTATCACGTTTTGGAAGCGGCCCGCAACAACGGTGTGAAGAAAGTGCTCCTGGCCAGCACCGGGCAGGTCGTGGATGGCTACCTCGACGCGGGGAGAATGCCGGTCTTGGCGAGTTGGCCGACGCATCCGCGGTACTTGTACGCCAGTACCAAAGTGTTCCTCGAAGCGCTCGGGAGTGCTTACGCCCACGCGCACGGAATGAAGGTGATTGCCGTGCGGCTCGGCTGGTGCCCCCGCGATGCCGGGCAAGTGGCTCAGATTGCCGCCAGCCCGGAGGATCAAGATGTGTTCCTCAGCCCCGGCGACGCGGGCCGTTTCTTCGCCTGTGCCGTGGAAGCGGATTCGGCCCGCCTCCCGCCGTTCGCCGCGCTGTTCGTCACAAGTTTGCCACTCCGGAATCTGCTGTACGATTTGACGTTGACGCGGGAGTTGGTGGGTTTCGTACCGCAGGACAGTTGGCCCACGGGAGCGGAGAGTTAGGAGTACTCGGCACGAAAGTGTGAATCGGCGCGAAACGAATCTGACCTGCGCGAATCGGATTTGAGTGGAATTCGTTCGTCTGGGCGCTGAAAAACCTTGGGTTTATCATCAATCGTGTTCAGATCGGGCAAGAAGATCCAGCATTTTCGATAAATTCGCTGCATTCCGCCGTATTGCATTCTACGTGAGTGTGCCGCATTCCGTTCGCGCAGGGCGAACGTGGGTTGCCATCTCGGGAATCAGATATGCAAGCGACTCGTCGAAGTCCAAGCCCGATACCGGGAGATTATTGCAACGACCCGACCACGGTGACGCCGATGCCGGCGAAAGCCTTGAACCTCCGGCCACCCGTGGTCAACGATGTCAAAACCGATTGCATTCTGGGGCCGAACGCGTCATTGGAATCGCAAGGACTGTCGATGCCGCGCGTCGGGGATCTGTTCCTCGGGTTCAAGATCGTCGACAAACTCGGGGAAGGTGGCTTCGGCTCCGTGTTCCTCGCCGAGCAGCTCGGACTGGCGGGACGCCCCGTCGCCCTGAAGTTCACCAGCCGGCCGAACCACGAACCGGAACGGCTCGCCAGCCTCCAGCACACGAACATCGTGCCGGTCTACTCCGTGCATACGATGCCGCCGATCCAAGTCTTGTGCATGCCGTATTTGGGGCGGCAAACACTCCACGACGTGTTGCAGATCGTCTCGGAAACGAAGATGCTCCCCGCGACCGGTGCGGGACTGTTGAGCACGGTGAATGCGTTCAAGCCGGACACCAAGAAGCGGTCTTCGAAAACGAAACCGTTCGAGAACAGCACCTCGGGGCCCAAGAGCGGCAGAATTCGTGTCGCCCTGCCACGTCCGCAGCCGGTCCGGGAGTTGCTCGGTCGATTGTCGTTCCCGGATTCGGTCGTGTGGCTCTTCACCCGCCTGGCCGAAGCGTTGGCCCATGCCCACGAACGCGGCATTCTGCACCTCGACTTGAAGCCCAGCAACGTGCTCGTCACCGACGACGGCGTGCCGATGATCTTGGACTTCGGTCTCGCGCACGACGTGAACAGCGGTCAATTCGACCAATCCGGCGGGACGCTCCGGTACATGTCGCCGGAGCAGCTCGAATCGTACGGCGGGCACCGCGGGATCTCGCCCGATGTCCGCATGGATCTCTACTCCCTCGGCGTCATGTTTTACGAGTTGCTCACGGGGCGACACCCGTTCGAGCGCTCGATGGAATCGGGCCTCTCGATGGAAACGATCCTCCTCGCCCGCCGGGACTTCGCTCCGCGCTTACGGACATTGAATCCGAAAATCAGTCCGGCCATCGAATCGATCGTGTTGAAGCTGCTGAACCCGGATGCCGAGAACCGCTACCAAACGGCCACGGAACTGCTCACCGATTTGACGCTGCACCAAGAGGATCGCCCGCTGAAGTTCACGCGGAACCCGTCGTTCGTCGAACGGCTCCGCAAGTACCGCCGACGCCACCCGGTGCAAGCCGTGGTGCTCGTGGCCGCGGCGTTGGCGTTGACCACGTTCGGGGCGACCGGCGCCGCCGTCCAACAATCGCGGCACCGCACCACTGCGGAATCGACAATCCAAGCTGGTCGCTTGCACGACGCGGTACCCGGTTTGCGCATCGACTTGACGACGATGGAACATCGTGCGGTGCGGGCCGAAGCCCTGGCCAAGGCCGAAGTTTGGTTCGGGCGATACGATGTGACCGCCAATTCCAAGTGGCTCGATCAAGAGAGTATCCGCCGGTTGACCGATGCGGATCGCGAACGCCTCACGCACGAAATCGGAGAGTTGGCCCTCCTGTGTGGCCACGCCGAGAGAATGAACGCTTTCAATACTGTCAACGGCGAAAAGTCGGCCGCTTACGAACGAGCCCTCCGCTGGAATCGGATCGCGGAAAACTGTTACGATTCCGGATGGCTTCCCTTGGCGGTGTCGGAACAACGTGCCCGATTGAGCGCCGAGTTGAACCGAGTCGAACTGGCTGAAGAGATCAATCCGACCCTCGGCACTGCCGAAGGACCACTCGAGTTTTACTTACGCGGACTGAACCTTCTGACCGAAGGCCGCTACGCCGGTGCCGCCGAGGCGTTTGAAACCCTCGTGGATCAAGATCCAGGCCATGCGGGGGGACAATTCGCTCTGGCGACCAGTTACCAGTACGCCGGGCGTTACACCGAAGCGGCCGAACGGTTTCAGTTGGCCAAAGCGCTCTCGCCGCTCGATCCGCGTCCGGCGTTGTACCGTGGCCTGTTGCTGAGCTTCCTGAAAAAACCCGCCGAAGCGAGCAAGGAATTCACCGTCGCGATTCAACGCGATCCTCGGAATTCGCTGGCATACTATCACCGAGCGATCACGGAGGCACAGTGCGGACATCTCCCGGAAGCCTTCGCCGATGCGACGAAATCTTTGGACCTGGGTGACCCGAACTATCGAACGCTCATGCTGCGGGCCAGTTTCTCGGACGCCAAAGGCGACACGGAAGCGGCGGATCGGGATCGCGTCGCCGCGGGCAAGCTCGTCCTCCGCGACGAAGCCGACCTCACCGCTCGAGGGAATGCGAAACTGCGCCAAGACCCTGAGGGCGCTCTGAAAGACTACGTGAAGGCAACCGAAGTGAACCCGAGATACTTACCGGCTTGGCAGAACCAAGCCCACGTGTTGGGTGAGATTTTCGATAAGCCGAATCAAGCGATCGACTGCCTGGATCGTGCCCTGGAACTCAATCCCGGGTATGCCCCCGGCATAATCGGTCGGGCCGTGGTTCACGCTCGCATCGGCAAAACGGACGAAGCCCGCCAAGGGGCCGAGTTCGCCATCAAACAGTCGGGGGATTCGTTGGTGCTGTATCAAGTCGCGTGCGTGTACGCGATCCTTTCCAAGACCCGTCCCGACGAGGCCAAGGTCGCACTCGATCACCTCCGGATCGCGCTTCGCAAGAAGTACAGCGATTTCGACACCATCGCGAAAGATTCGGACCTCGATGCGATCCGCGAAATGAAGGAATTCAAACTGATTGTGGATTCGGCGAAAGAGATGAAAGCGAAGTGAGCCACGCCAACGCGGCCGGCTCGCAGATGGTCACACAGGCCCCGCACGAGACGCAATCGGCGGGCCGTGGCAACCAAACCGTCACGCCCAGCATTTCCAAGCAGTCCGTCGGGCAGAGCGCGGCGCAGTCGCCACACCCGGTGCACCGGCTCGAATCGAGTTGTGGGAGTTCGAGCGTCATTCTTCGTAATTCCCCGACGCGAGGTCGATGGCCGACTCCGCGACCGGCCAGCGCAATCGATCCGTCAACGCGGTCATCCAGCCGCTGAGTAAATCTTCGAGCAAAGCCCGCGTGAGCGGCGGATAGAGCACCCAGCTACAACCGAGATCGAGCAGCGCGGCCGTCCACTCCGCTTGATGGTCTTCGGGGATTTTCGTATCGATCACGGCCACGACCGCAATTTCCGGGTGTTCCCGCGCCATCCGCACAACGACTTCCGCCAAATCCGGTCGGACATCGCGCCAATCCAATTGCAGAATCGCGATGCTCGGGCGCCGCTCGGCGAACTGCCCCGCGAACGCTCCGAGTTGCCGGACTTCCCGCAACAACCAGCAGTGTTCATTCACCAATTCACGCAACTGATTCCCGAGCCAATCATCGAGGGCGAACAGGACGACCTGTGGGACTTTCATGACTCCGTCTCCGGAGGCCACACGATTTTGAGTGCGTCCATGCGACGGGCTAACCTGGCCCGAACGAGGCCCAGTTTCGCGGCCGCATCGGACTGCCGACCATCGCACTGGGCTAAAGCGAGGAGGATCATTCGCCGTTCCACCGACTCGAGAATCGTGTCCAGGCTTGGCTGTGGGCGCGGGTGGTTCGGGCTGGATTCGATCAGAAATCGTTCCCGGATGTATCGGGGCAAATGCTCCGGTGCCATGGCTGAGCCAGCGGCACGGTGCCAAGTGTCGTGCCAAACGCTCGCCAACTCGTGGAAATTTCCCGGCCAGGAGTACGACCGCAGCACCTTCAAAGCCGCTTCGCTCGGGGCCGCCCGATCCGGGGCGATTCGTGCCAGGAATCTCGGGAGTTCGTCGAGGCGTTCCCGCAGGGGTGGAATCCGTACTTCCAGCGTCGCCAGTTCCGTTTGAAATCTTGGAATCAACCGACCCACTGCGACGTCGTGAGCGACTGGATTCAAACTCCCCGAGACCAAATGGGGGCCATTGGCACTCGTGCCCCACTCGGCGACGCGGGTTTGCAAATCGCGGGGCAAACTCGCCGGGTTCTTCAAGAACAGCGTGCCAGTACTCCGACCCGTAGCCAGGCCCCCTTTGCCGAACAAAAGTCCTTCCAACAAGTACGGTTGCAGCCCGGTGCATTCCAACGCCACGAAACGAGTTTCTCGTTGCCGTCCGGCGCCGTGCATCACTTTCGCAAGCGTCTCTTGGCCGGTTCCTCGTTCGCCGATGAGCCAAGTCGGAACCCGCTGTTCCGCCGCCCAGCGCAGCTGTGCCTGCAACCGTTGGAGGGCCGGCGACGCTCCGTCGAGCAGGTCGAAGGTGAACTCCGCCGCACGGCGGTGCCGAAGTTGCTCGAAGATCGTGGGTAACTTGGCCGCACCGCGTGGCGTCGCTGTCCCGAAAATTTCGAGAACCGCGACGACTCCCAGAATGAGGTCGCCATTGCCGCGGAGTGGCATGTAGGCGATGTCCCACCAGGGTGGGCCGGTCTCGGTGCCGGGGGCGGGCCGACGGACACGGGCGGCTTCTCCACGCCACACTTCCCGGGGCGGGGCCAGCGTGGCCCACAGCGGCGACGCCGACGTCCGCGTCTCCGAGAACTGGGTGCCCCGGAGTTTCGCCAACGAGGCCCCCGTGGCGCTTTCCCAAGCCGCATTGGCGTAGCGCAACTGACGGCGGCTGTTGAGCACGAAAATGGCCGAACGGGAACGACCAAAGAGCGTGCTCCATTTCAGGTCACGCGGCTTCGGGGTCGGTTCAGTGGGGGCGGGTTCGGTCGACATTCTGCCGTCATCCTATCATGTACGCATGGCCGATCCGACTCTCGCTCCCGCAATCCTTCCGGAACCGTCGTTGGCCCGCCGGCTGATCCGCCTCGCTTGGCCCGCGCTCTTGCAGCAGTACACGTTCTTCCTCATCCAGCAGTATGACCAGTTCCTGGCCCGGTATTTCTCGGAAGAGCACCAAGCCGCCCTCACCACGGCCAACTACCTGTACTGGTTCACCAGCAGCTACTCGGTCATCGTCAGCGCCGGGGCCACCGCGTTGGTCGGCCGCTGTTTCGGAGCCAAGGACTACACGCTGGCGAATCGGGCCACGGGGCAGGCGCTCGTCCTCGCCGTCTTCTTCGGCCTGGTCGCCACGATGATCGCGTTCGCCGGCCTCAGCACGTTGATGGATGTGATCCGCTTGCAGAACAACTCCCCGGAGATCGCATCGCAGTACTTATATCCGCTCGCGGCCATCCTCGTGCTGCAGATGATGGAAACCGCCGGCATCGCCTGCTTGGTCGGGGCGGGTGATACCAAAACCGGACTCGCCGTGCTCGTCGGGGTGGCCCTGGTGAACGTCCCCGTGGCGTGGGCACTGTCCGGCGGAGCCGGCCCGGCACTCGATTACGGATTCACCGGCATTGCCATGGGGACCGCAGCCGCGCATTCCCTCGGTGGCCTGACGATCCTCGCCTTGCTATTGCGGGGTCGATCGGGATTGAAGTTGAACCTGGGCCTCTTGGTTCCCGACCCGGAAATCCTCCGCCGGCTGCTGCGGGTCAGCATCCCCGCTGCGGTCGATAGCCTGTCGATTGCCTGCTGCCAGCTCTGGTTCCTGAGCATCGTCAACGCCCTTGGTACTGTACCGGCGGCGGCCCACGGCATCGCCCTGCGTTGGGAAGCGCTCGGGTATCTAGCGGGTGCCGCATTCGGGGCGGCTGCGTCGTCAACCGTCAGCCAGAGCCTCGGCCAGAAACGACCGGAGTTAGCTTCCCAGTTCGGCTGGGCGGCCTTCGGCATCGGCGGCGGTTTGATGACCGTCCTCGGGCTTTTCTTCTACCTACTGGCCGTGCCGATGTGCGAACTCTACAGCCCCGGCAAGCCGCAGGTGACCGAACTCGCCGTGAGCGCCTTGCGAACCATCGCGTTCGCCATGCCGGCGGTGGGGGCTTGGATCATTTTCACCGCAGCGCTCCGGGCCGCCGGCGACACCCGCGTGCTGGCCGTCTTTTCGTGGACGGGGTTCCTCGGCGTGCGAATCCCGCTCGCCCTCTGGTTGTCCCGTGATTCCATCGATTTAGGATCGCTCGGCACGGTCCCCGGACTAGGTTGGGGCTTGCTCGGCGCCTGGGTCGCCATGGTCTGCGACTTGTACTTCCGCGGGGCGCTCTTCGTCTGGCGCTGGTGGAGCGGGCGCTGGAAATCGGCACGGGTGTAACACCACGACCGCCGCGAGTGCGCTGCCATCGGAAACCTCGGTGGAATGCATCATTTCGTGCGGAACGTCAGCGTCGTCCAGAACGATTCCCACTCGTAATCCTTCTGGTTCGGTCGGGTCATGTGCGTCAGCCGGATCGACATCAACCCGGATTGGGCAATGGGAATCAACGCTTCGCCTTTCGGATTCGTCCGTGCCGTACCGGCGGGGTTTTCACCGCCGTCCGGGTGCGACCAGCCGAGGTTGGCTTCGGCTAACGGTTTCCCATGGAACAGAACTTTCACCTTCAGTGTGTCCCCGATTGTTCGGTCGAACGGGTTTGAAAGCGGAACAATTTCGAGTGGCAAGCCGACTTCTCGGCACGGGTCACCCGTTTGACCATCACCGACCTTCACCAGTGCCTTCGGCGATTTCGAGTAACGTTCTTTGCCGGGTTGATCGAGCGATTTTTCTTTCGCCCGCAACGCATAAATGTGCGAAAGCCCATCGCTCACCAAGTAGGCGTTGAACTTCTCAGCATCCAACGTGATCAACTTCGGAGTCGTTTCCACGGCGATGATGTAGACGCCCGCGTTTGCGGGTGTGAATGGGAGTGTGCCGAACATTTCTTCGGCCGCCCCGGCCTCGACGGCACTCACTTTACCGTTGGGTTCGATCAGCCGGCGTTTGGAGAACTTCGCCACATTCGGGGCTTGCTCGCTCTTCGGGAATTCCATCCCCGAAGCAGCCAGGACTTTCAACGGGTCTTTGGCCTTGGGTTGATCGGGTGGAATCAGCCAAAGGTCATGCGCCGCCCCACCGGCGGGTAAGGAGAGCAGAATTGTGAAGAGCGTCCAGCAACGAAGGTGGAACATGGGAAACTCGGTGCTCGGAAAGTTCGAAAAGGTTAACAATTTCAAGTAATCCAAATTGGTAGGCATTCAGTGGCTTCAACGAGGTTGAATGGCAATCAATGTGGTAACCGTTCACCAACCCCAGTTTTGCTGTACGTCGCCGAGGCAACCTGATTATGTACCCATTTCACAACGTTCGTCGTACGCATTCGGTCACCCGGCAGGCGGCGTCGACCATTTCTTCCACAGTCCGGCCGGCGTGGAAACTGAAGCGCATCGCCGATTCCAACACCGCGGGCGGTACCCCCATGGCCACGAGCACGGGCGAGGGTAGCAGCGATCCGCTCGAACAGGCCGAGCCGGTGCTGCACGCGACGCCGGCGAGATCGAGAGCCATCAAGAGCACTTCGGCCCGGCACCCGGGGAACGATAGATTCAACGTCGTTGGCAGGCCCTCGGGAGAGCCGTTTAGAACGTAACTCACCCCGAGATTCGCCAGGAACGCCGCGCGGAGTTCGAGCCACTTGACCCGGTTGGTTTCCAACATTTTGACGGCGTGCCGCAGGGCAACGGCCAAACCAAAGGCGAGGGCGACTGGTTCCGTACCAGGGCGGATGCCGCGCTGTTGGAAGCCGCCGAACAGCATTGGCTGGAAGGCCGTTCCCTTCCGGAGCAACAACAGGCCAACGCCCTTCGGCCCGTGGAATTTGTGCGCACTGGCGCTGAGGGTAGTCACACCGAGACCGCGGAAATTCACCGGGATTTTACCGACCGCTTGGGCGGCGTCGCAGTGCAGCGGTACCCCGTTCGGCAGCATGTTCGCAACTCGGCGAACGGGTTGAACCGCACCGGTTTCGTGGTTCACCAACATGACTGAGACGAGCCGCGTCTCGCTGGTGATGCGGGCTTGGATTTCCTCTAGCTCGACGGTGCCCGTCGGTGTGACCGACAACCAGTGCGGGTGGAATCCCCTCTTTTCGAGGGCTTTGTACGGCTCGATGACGCACGGGTGCTCGAACGGAGCGGTGTGGATCGTCCCGGGTTTCGACCCGACCAACCCAAAAATGGCGAGGTTGTTCGCCTCGGTGGCGCCGGCGGTGAAGACGACTTCGTCGGGGCGTGCGCCCAGTAGTTCCGCTACCTCTTCGCGGGCTGTTTCAAGTTGTTGTCGAGCATGCCGGCCCAGTGCGTGCGACGACGAGGCATTCCCGCTGTTCTCGAGCATCAGTGGGCGCATCGCCTCCCAAGCCGCAGGCAGTAACGGAGTGGTCGCGTTGGAATCGAGATCGAGGTGAGTCATCTCGGAAACTGTCTCAGAAACAGAGGGACGCGGAAGAAAGGCAGGGTGAAGAGCTACTCCGATCCTCCTCACCCTGTTTTACAATCCGCGTCGTCCCCGTTCCTCTTGTGCATGAAATACCATCACTTCAGCTTCGTGAATTTGACTTCCATGAACTCGACTTTCATCTTCGGGTAACCGGCGTGGGCTTGGAAGGCGATGATCCCGTCGGCTGCGAAATCCTTCGCATCCTTTTTGCCCGGCAGTTTCGGGTAGTCGCCGTCGACCATCGCTTCGCCGTTGATCTTGATCGTGACCTTCGACCCCTTGGCGATGATTTGGTAATCGTTGACTTCCTTCTCCTTCACCACTTTGTCGATGACTTTCGGGTCGGACGCCATGACCATGCCCCCGACGCCTTCGCCGTACAGGCTGCCCCAGTAGCCTTTGCCGATGTCCGCTTGCAAACCTTTGACGACAAACTTCTTCGCGTCGGTCACTTCGCTGCGGAACTGGACGCCGCTGTTGCCGATGCCGTCGGTGAGCTTCACTTTGAACGTCAGTTCGAAGTCCTTGTACTTCTCTTTGCTGCAGAGGAACGTGTTGAAGCCGGGGTCTTTCTTCGTCTCGCCGGTGATCGAATCCTTCTCGATCTTCCAGATGTCCATGTTCCCTTCCCAGTTCTTCGGGTCGAGGAATTCCTGGGTGTCGTCGGCGCGGAGCAGCGGACTGCCAACGAGGAACAGGGCCGAGAGAACCAGCGGCAAACGGGGGAGACGCATCGCAGAACCTCGCGGAAAAAATGGGACGACCGCCCCGGTGGGTTGGTGTTCGGGGCAGACGTATCGTCACAAGAACCCGGCCCGAAGGCAACAGTATTTTTGTGGTAGAATCGTCCGAAACCATAGCTTTTCGCAAGTGAGCATCGTCGCCGGCGCGAATTTTCTGCCCCGACACTGCACTTTGAATCGTCCAGTCCCATTTGCCCTTCTCTCGGGCGTGAACTAGGGTTGAGCGAGAATCCGCCGGGGATCGCCCTCGGCGCTGGCTCGCGTCCGTACCCATCTGCCCCCACCGTTGCATGGATTGGTCCGCACCGCACCCCGCTCGCCGTTCCGGTCTTGCCCACGCGGCGAGCTTCGGGCTGCTTCTGTTGCCCGCCGCGCTGCTCGGGATCGCCGCCGCACGCTATTCGTCGCCGATGCTGCTCGCGGGGGCCACCGCCGAATTGCTCGTGGGTTGTTTGTTCCTGCGCTGCCGCGAGGTTTGGAAACCGCCCGTCAGCGGTTCGCTCATTCTGCTGTACCTCATGGGCCTCGGTTGGATCTGGTACGGTACCCAAGCGTTGGCGGTGTCCGATCCGTTCGTCCACTTTGCCCGCGGGTTGTTCATCTCGGTCGCCCTCGTTCTGTTCGGGTTGCACGACCTCACCCGCACCGGGGTGGAACCGCGACGCCGGGCGCGCGCGCTGACGAATCGGTTGCTCACGCGGGGAAGTTGGCCCGAAACGCTGGTGGAATACGCCCGCATTCCCGAAGTTCAAAAGCTCCGAGCCGTCGTCCGAGAAGACCCGACGCTCGTGTTGGTTTTGCTGGAAGATCGCCGGCCTGAATTGCAACTGGCTGGGCTATCGGCACTCCAAGGTCGACCGTATTGGCGCTGGGATGAAGCCGGAACCCTTCTGAAAATGGCCCGGACGACCAACGTACCGGAAGTGAAGATCCTTGTGGTGCTGGCATTGGGCACCGCGGACAACGCCGACATCATGAACGGCATCGCGGAATTCTTGAAAGACCCCGTCACCGAGGTTCGCCAAGCCGCGAGTGAATCGCTGCTGACCGGCGGGGAGCGCCGTTGGACGATGGTGCGCACCGCGATTCGCAACCTGCTCGCCGACCCAGTCTACCTCACCGATGGTGCCCTGCCCGGTTCGGCCGGGAAACTGACTACCGTAGCAATCTCCGACCTCACCGGCTGGGCCAACGAGCCGGTGCCCATTTCCGAGCGGGCCATCCGCACCTTACTCGATCATTACAATCTCGCCTTGCAGACGGAAGACCATCTCGGGCTCCCGTCGGAACTCGGTCGCCAGGTCACCGACGATTCCACGCCACCGATTCTGCGGGTGGAACTGGCCCACCTGCTTTACAAGCACACGCTGATTCCCGACGACTTGCTCGACCGCATGACCGACGCCGATCAACCCGGCCCCGTGCGTCTGCTCGCCGCCGACATCTTGTTGAAAGCCGATCCCACCGACGGTTCCGCACTCGATGTCCTCCGCGGCCTCGGTCGGCAATCGAACCGCGACACCGCCATGGCCATCGCCCGCATTTTGCAGAACCGGTTACAGCTCGATCTCGGTGCCCCCGCCAGCGGCGTGACCCCCAATAGCAAACAGGCTACGGACATCACCCAGAAGGTTCTCCGCTGGGCCACGGGCCGCGCGCTCTCGGTCGGGCTGGAAGAGACACCGATGATGCTGGACGAATCGCTTTTGGGCAGCATGGTCTTCGGCCCCGGCGGCATCATGCCCTACGAACCCCCCAGCTCCGGCCCCACCTCGGTTCCGGGCGCCAGCCCGACCAACCGCTGGCAAGCGCGAACTTGAGGAACTGACCTGAAGCACACCGGCAAGCGAAGCTTCCGAAACTTAACCAATTTTCCGAAAATTCCTATTGCACTAAAAAAGGGATCGTTTAGGATCGATGCTACTCGTGACGAAAAACGTTAGTAACCCTTTCCATGTCAACAACATTCTCCAGCGATCCAGAGATCCAGCGATCCAGCGATCCAGCGATCCAGCGATCCAGCGATCTGTGGCGACGTTTCGTCTCCATCGGGGTCGGTAGCGTGTTGATCGCGGCTGCCGCGCTGAAACTCGCCGGTTGGAATGTGTCGGCTTTCGCCCAGTACGGTTGGTTGCTGACACCGAGCGTGCAAATCGCGGCCGTCGGTTGGGAACTCCTGCTCGGCACCAGTTTGATTTTGGGGATTCACCGTTCGCTGACTTGGATTTTCGCCGTCGTCACATTTGCAGTATTCGCCGGAATCAGTTCCTACCTCGCAATCATCGGGCAAGCGAATTGCGGTTGCTTCGGCACCATCGAAGCCAGCCCGTGGACGGCCTTCGGCGTCGATGTCGGTGCGTTGGTATTGCTCGGTGTGAGTCGGCCAAGTTTCAGTCAATATCCAGTCGAACGAAGCGTGCTTCTCGGCATCGCTACGTTTACCGCCACGACGGCGGTGCTGCTGACTTTCTTGATTTACTCCTTCGGCAGTCTGGACACGGTTTTGGCGAAACTCCGTGGACAGCCTTTTGAAGCCTCACCGTCCGTCCTGGATTTTGGTTCGGATGTGGCGGGCACGACAGTTCAGAGAACTCTCACTGTTAAGAATTACAAAAACACGCCTTTACGACTGGTCGGCGGCACTTCCGACTGCAGTTGTTTGGTCACTCAAGATTTACCCATCACAATTCCCGAAAATTCCGAAGCCGAAGTGACCATCAAACTTCGCCTCCCCGCTGGCAAAGAGGGCGAATTGGCCCGGCTGGTGGAAATCTTTACCGATGACCCTGCTGCGCCGAAAATCAGCCTGCGGACTGTTGCTCGAGTTCTGGCGAGTGCGGATTCTCCGCCCCGCTGACACTCACCCCTACTGGGAGAGATCTCATGGATTGGTTGTTGAAAGCCGCTCAGAAGTCGTTCCGGAGGCTCGCCCTCGTGGCGTTGCTTCTCGGAGGCTTGGCCGTACCCGTCGGAGAAGCCAAGGCAGACGACACTGCGATTGTTCCCTGGGTTTGCGGTGTTGCTCCAAATGCTACAGCCATCTGCCCTCAAACAGTGAGCTGTGGCTGGTTCTTTCTCTGCCCACTGACACCGACTGTAGGCACAGTTTGCTTCTGTGGGTGATGACAGTCTCAGGGAGTGGATGGACAAACTCCACTCCCTTTCCACTTCCGAACCATTTTCCGAGCTACCATGCGATACACCGGCGTCCTCTATTACTCGACCCTCACATTGTGCTATCTGATCTCGTCCGAGTGGTCGATCGGCCGTGCCCAGGTGGATTTCAGTCAATGCAAAAGCGGAGTCGAAGCGACGTGGGCGAAATCGCTCAAGCTCGCCCCGTCTCTGCAATTCACTTCTCGAACCGAAATAATCGACAATGCCAAAGGCGATCGTCTGGTGACGGTCACCGAGACCAAATTCAAAAGAAATGCGATTTGCTACTCGATCGAAGCCATAGTGACAAATTCGCCTGAAGCAGGTTTCTACCCAATTGCTCAATACAAATCGAGTACTCAAATTCTGAACACAAAATATTGGACGAGGATGACACGCGAGCACGGCAAGACGGAGTGGCTCCACGTCGGCCCGATGATGCTCCGCGATGATTCGCTCGATCCCAAAATGTCAAAAATGTTTTCGGAATCTCTCGATCAACCGTCCGTCTGCGATCACCTCGTGGATTTCAAGGGCATTCCGCTAGCGAAATTGTTTGGAATGCCGTCATTTCAAGTCGTTAAGTTCGGGGTGTCGCCGGCGGGTTCGGATCGATATCGGGTGGAATATAAATACGGCACGTCCGCTACGGACGAAGACGGTTTATTCGTGGGTTGGATGGACTTGGCGCCGGCCAAAGGCTGGGTGGTCGTCGAATGCGACGGCACTAATACGGATCAGTTCGGAAAATCCACATCGCACTCGAACTATGCTGTTGAAATGATCGAAGGTGATGTGCCTGTACTCGCGGAAAAAACGAGCAGGTTCACTTCTGGATCAGGAAAATTTGAGCGGAAATTGACCCAGCGTGCCAAGTTCCAGACGACGATCGATTCAAAGATTCCCGATTCGGAATTCACACTGACCCACTACGGGTTCCCGGAACCCGAGGGGATCGCCTGGAAAAAACCGATCCCGAATTACGTCTGGATTTTGCTGGGTGCCGCAGGGCTCATGCTCCTTTCGCTCCTTTGCCGCTGGCTCCTGCAACGGCGAGCCGGGGCGAAATCCCTGGCATCCGTCTCGGTTCCGTCGAGCCCGAAGACGCTATGAAACGATTCCAACCCATTTGCGTGACCCTGTTTTTGCTCTGCACCACTGCTGCTGGGATCGCCTACTGGCTCGAGACCCGACCACCGACCGTACAGCCGAATTTCATCGTGACCCCGACGGAATTCAAATTGTCCAACCTCACTGAAGGCGCACACGAACTGACGCTCCGCATCACCAACCCGGCGTCCACTGCCCGCAGAATCATCGGCCTGCAGGAAGCGTGAGGAAAGAACTGCTGCTTCAGTTCGAAGCACCACGAAATCGTAACTGTCGGCGCCGGAGAAACAATTGAATATCGTTTGATCCTCCAAGTCCGCGAGGGAGAATTCCGTGCTCACATCCATCTCTATCTCGACGACAACGGGACTCGTACCGTCACCATCCGCGTCGCCGGCACGGCGGTGGCGGTCGTCGAAGCCAAGAAATAGATCGGCCTTCACGCTGGTCGAAATCCTCGTTGTCATCGCCATCATGGCCGTATTGATGGGGCTGCTTCTGTCGGCGGTGCAGCGCGTTCGATCCACAGCGGCGCGGGTGACTTGCCAGAACAACATGAAGCAAATCGGACTGGCACTCCACGGCTTCCACGACGCCAACAACGGCCTGCCGGCGGGGCACCGTTCGTTGTCGCAATTTGAGCCGAGGCCGCTCTCCGGTTGGACGCTCGATATTTTGCCCTATCTCGAAGCACACAATTTGTATTCCCGATCAATCGAAGATTTCAAGAATCAACCGCTGCCGTTCCTGCCTGCCCACATCGGCTTGTCCACCGTGTGCAAACCGTACACGTGCCCCGCCGACGAGCGAGTCACCACAGCACATCGCTCCAAATTAAATAACACCTTGGCCGCGTTCACCAGTTACCTCGGTGTTTCCGGCAGGGACTACACGAGCAAAGATGGTGTCTTCATTCAAGATCAACGATTCCACCTGCTGGCCATCACGGACGGGACGTCGAATACGTTGATGGTGGGCGAACGGCCACCGAGTGTCGATTTCAATTACGGCTGGTGGTACGCGGGCGCCGGCCAACAATTGACAGGCTCGGCCGATTTAATCCTGGGCGTCCGCGAGCAACATATTGTGTCGATCATTAGCAATCCGAAGTGTGGCCCGGGTGCCTACCCGTTCACCGACAGCTGCTTCGACGACCCCTGTGGCATGTTTCACTTCTGGAGCCCGCATATCGGCGGAGCCAATTTCATCTTCGCCGATGGCAGTGTCCGGTTGATCCGCTACGATGCGAACAGCGTGATGCCCGCGCTCGCCAGCCGCGCCGGCGGCGAAGTCGCGGCGGTACCGGAGTGATGGCGATCAGGAGTGGCCGGCATGCAG
>JANXWE010000225.1 GCA_025351325.1 Fimbriiglobus sp. | reverse complement strand
TGCGGGGTTCCGTCGGCCGCCGTCAGCCACGCGAGTAGTCCCATGAAGAGTGCGTGTCCGACGGCGACGCGGCGAAATGTCAGTTGCCGGGCCGGTGCCAGCATGGCAATCGTGAAGAACGGGCGGAGCATGCGCGGATCCTAAATTCGCTTCGCAACGGGAATCGTGCCAGAACGGTTGGTGCCCAGTGGCACTTCGCTACGGGGCGTCGGCGTCGAGGGTGGTGTCGGAGGTGGCGTGCGAGTTTGATCCCCCCGCGGGCCAAAACTCTTGTGCCCGGCCACCAACGCCGCCAGGAAATCGCTGCAGTTCGGGTAGCGGTTCTGAGGTATCGGGGCCAACGCTTTGGCCACGATGGTGCGCTCATACGCGGGCAAGTTCGACAAATCCGGCGGTGGTCGGAAGAACGACTTCTTCAACGCTCCTGGTGCCGGAGGCGGCGGAAACGGGAACGTTCCCGTTCGCAACAGATGGTACGACACTGCGAGACTGAACTGGTCGCTCGCCTCGGTGAGGTAGCCGGCGAAAATTTCTGGGGCAGCATATTCCATGGTGCCCTGGCGGGGACACGGGGTGTTCTGCCCAGAAGTCATTGTCGCCAAACCGTAGTCGGCCAAGAAGGCGTTGTCGCCGACGAGCAAAATGTTGTTCGGCTTGATGTCACCATGTTGATAGCCGACCAAACGCCCGTCAACTTGGTGACGCCGGGCGTTCAAGAAGTCGAGGGCCTTGGCCGCTTGGCTCAGGTAGAGGTACAGCTTCTCCGGTTCGACGTGCTTTTCGAAGTCGTCGTGATAAAGCTGCATGAGATCGAGGAGCGACGCGTCGGCCAAGTCCATCGCGATGGCGATCTTGCCGGGTAATGACCAGACTTCGTGAATGCGTAATAAATGTGGATGAATGAGGGCCTGGATGCTCTGGAGTGAACGGATTTCGCGGGAAGTCGTCGACCCGGTGGCACCGGCTTGACTCGACATGAATTTGAGGGCGACCCGGCGTTCCGATGGCGTTGTCGACTCCCAGACCGTGGCGAAGGCCCCTCGCCCGCGCAACCGAAGTAACCGGTAACCCGGAAACGGCTCGGCCCCAACCTCGGGTGTGAACGTGCTCGGGGGCGCGTTCCGCACTTTCGACGATGCCACCCAACCACCTACTTTCAACGACGCGAATCCAAGGAGCAGTCCGAATGCAGTCCATGCTGCTGAACGATGAAGACTAGCACACGGAAACTCGCATCGGGTCAAAAAATCACGACGAAAGCAGTGAGAATTGCCAGTCGGTCGGACGCCCGTTAGCGTATGGCATCACTCCGTGAAACAGTGGGGAAGTGAGGTCGAGAATCCGGGGCAGAAAGAAGCGGTCTCCTTCCCAAAGAGGCAACTCCAGAATCCGTTCGGATTCGACCCAACTCAAAGTGCCTTCGTCGTTTGCAGTATGGATTGTGCCGGTAAAAAGGGTGATGCGAAACAGGAAGCCAAACCAATCTTCGCCGTTCTTGCCGAAGCCGGGCCACGACACGGTTCCGGCGAGGTGCAATTGCTCGCAGACGATCCCCGCTTCTTCGAGGATCTCGCGCCGCATCCCGGCGACGATATCCTCGTTTCGTTCCAGTTTGCCACCCAGCCCGTTGTACTTTCCGAAGTGCGGGTCGGATTCCCCCCGTGCGGTGCGATGGACGAGTAACACGCGCCGGCGATCTTCGGAAAACACATAACCCAGCGTGGCAAGGATCGGGGTGTACGGCATGGCGGAACCTCAGTGATGTCATCTGTTCTACGTACAACATCACCATGGAACGCCAGAGTTTGTACGCCGCGATTTGCGCCAGTCCACGAGACGATCTGCCGAAGCTGGTCTTCGCCGACTGGCTCGACGAGCACGGCGACCACGTCGACCGTGCGCACGCGGAGTTGATCCGCATTCAATGCGAGTGGGACTCGGACGCCTTAGCGAACCTCCGGTTAGTGGAACCGTATCGACTCGACTTCAATCCACCTCATTGGCCCGACCCGGCTGTGGTGGCCCCGCACGATTCACAGGCAGCCCGTGCGATTCGATTGCTGAGCCGCGCGACCGAGCTGGAACCGTTGGCCAAAACCAGGCTGGTTATGTCACTGCCCGAGGTCAATGGTGCGGCCTATCGCTACATGGGGCCAGTGAAAGGCCTGCGAACCCTCTTGCGGATTTCACTCGCGCCGACGTGGTGCAAACGGTTGAATGAGCTGAGGAGCCACCTGCCGATTCGGCACTTGGTCACCGACATTCAACAGGGCCGGTACGCTGCAAATCGGCAATTGGGGACGGTCGAAATCGCCGTGTTAGAAAACATCGAATCGCTCACCTCATACCGCCGTTCCTCCCTGGATCTCTTTGGCGAGATTCTCGCCTCGCCCCACACCAAGCAGCTCCGGCAGCTTTCAATCCAACACGGTCTCGACATACCGGGACTGCTGGAAACTCTGGCAACGAGAGAACACTTAGACGGGTTGGAAGAGTTGGAGCTGCTAGACGTCAGCGATAGAGTTCTCGGCGTTCCGATCCGCGCCGGCCGGTTCCAGAACCTCCGGAAGTTGCGCCTCGCCTCACAGGATAATGTTCACCAAGTCACCCCGGCGGTGGATCAATTGGTCAAGATCGCGAGTGACCGATTGGAAGAGCTGGAAGTTGCCAATCTGGGCGACGGCGATGCGGGCCCGTTCCGCGAGAGCCGCCTCGCGGCCTTGTTTCCGAGGCTGGTGCAACTCAAGTTGGTCGGGACGGTCTTGACCGGATCGCTCTTGACCGGTCGGTCAGCGGGAGATTTGCTAACATCGCAGAATTTCCCGGAATTGCGTCAGTTGAATGTCAATGGTAACCGGCTCGGCGATTTCATCGGGAAAACCTTGGAGAAGACGTCCACTTATCCGAAACTCCTCTCCCTGGATGTTAGTTTTTGTCAGTTGACCCCATCAGCCATTGCCTCGTTAGTACGCTGGCCCGGTTTCGCGTACCTTCGCAAATGGGTACTCGCTGGTAACCCGCTGAACCACCAAGCGATTGAAGCTATTGGCTCGGCCGACGCTCCGAACCTGCGGACTTTGAGCCTCGTTAACTGCCACCTTCACGGGTCGCACATTCGCGCCTTGATGGCTTCAACCGTAGTTCGGTCGCTTTGGCTCCTCGACCTCCGGTCGAATTTGGTTGACGACGCTTTTGTCCGCGCACTCATCGAAACGCCGTTTCTCGATGCTTTGCAATGCTTGGTGTTGGATGTGCCGGAAGAGTCACCCGATTACCTGCGCCTCAAAGCCCGCTTCGGGGATCGCTTCCAATCCGGGTGATGAATTGATTCTGCCGGCAGAGTTATGACATGACAATTGAAGTGTCAGCCTTTGCGGAACTCAAGCACCATTTCTTCCAGTACACAAACTTCAGCGCCGTGCACCTCGAACGTGACAAGATTCCGCGGTTGCAAAACGGTCGTGATTTCCGTGGCAAACGGGCCACCTTCCACCATCACGCCGATCAACTTACTATTCAGAAGCACAGAACCATTTGCAGGGGAACTCTCGCAGACTAGCCAGATCGTTTCCTCGGGATCGACCGTGCGTGGGGCGCCAAAGGAACGTGAGAAAACGGTGGTGCCGTGGTCGGTCGGTGTGGAAGGCCACCCGCGCAAGCGGATCCGATGGATCACGGCCACGTCAGCGAACTCCGGCGGGGCGGAGTTCGTCGGCTGTTTCGGCGTGGAATTTCCGCACGCAGTCGGCCAGCCCGGCTGCGTCCAAGCCGAGATCGGCGAGGAGTTCGTTGCGGTCGCCGTGCTCGATGAATTTGTCCGGATAGCCCCGGCGCACCAGATGGCGGGTGTCGAGACCGGCGGCGTTGGCGGCTTCCAACACGGCGGAACCAAAGCCACCGACCAATGTCCCTTCTTCGACCGTCACCACCAGTGGTAAATGCTCGATGGCTTTCAAGATGGTCGCTTTGTCGAGCGGCTTCACGAACCGAGCGCTGATGACACCGACGTTGATACCATCTTCCCGCAAATTCTTCGCAGCCGTCAGGCACGACGTGGCCGTGGTGCCGAAGGCGATGAAACAACCGTCCTTGCCTTCGACGAGCACTTCCGCTTTGCCGAGTTCAATCGGTTGGTGCGGCTTGGCCCGTGGGATCGTTTCAAGATTGGCACGCGGGTAACGAATCGACACGGGGCCGGGCTGCTTTTGCGCCCAGTTCAGCATCGGTTCGATGTCGGCTTCGTCGGCCGGGGCGAGGCTCGTCATGTTCGGGAAGAGTCGCAAATACGGGATGTCGAAGCAGCCGTGGTGGGTCGGGCCGTCGGGGCCGACGATGCCGGCACGATCCACGGCGAACACCACCGGGAGGTTCTGCAAACAGACTTCTTGGAAGATCTGGTCGAAGCTGCGTTGCAGGAAGGTGCTGTAGATATCGACGATCGGCTTGGCCCCGGCCTTGGCCATGCCTGCGGCGAATGCCACGGCGTGCGATTCACAAATCCCGGTGTCGAAGAATTGCTTCGGGAAGTCACTGCGGATCTTTTCGAGCTTGTTCCCCTGGCACATCGCCGCGGTGATCACACAGGCTTTCGGGTCGGCTTGCAGAGCCCGATAAATCGCACCGGACATGGCATCGGTGTAGGCCTTGGCTCCACCCTTTTTCACGCTGATGTTTTCGTTGTTCTCGCCGATGAACTCGAAGATGCCGGGGCTGTGGAACGTCACCGGGTCTTCGGCGGCTTGCGAAACGCCGTGCCCTTTATTCGTGAAGATGTGCAGCAGCACCGGCCCTTTTTGATTCTTCAAATCCTTCAGTATCCGCCGCAGGCCTTTGAGATCGTGGCCGTCGACCGGGCCGAAGTATCGGAAGCCAAATTCTTCGAACAGCATGCCTTCCTTGAAGTACATCTTCATGGCATCGCGGAAGCTTTCGAGCGACGCCCGTGCCGGCTCCCCGATCAGCGGGATGGCTTTCAACAGGTCGTTGAGGGTCTTCTTCCCACTTTGGTAGAACCCGGATAACCGGTAGCTATCGAGGCGCTTGGCCAAGCCGCCGGTGCGTGGGCAGATCCCCATTTTGTTGTCGTTGAGCACGACGAGGCAATTCTGATTCAGCCCGGCGATGTTGTTGAATGCTTCGAAGACGATACCGGAAGGAAGGGCACCGTCGCCGATCACGGCGACCGCGTGGCGATCCGTTTCACCGAGCAGATCATCGCCGGCTTTCAGACCCGAAATCGTCGAGACGCTCGCCCCGGCGTGGCCCGTCACGAACAAATCGTACGGCGATTCGGCCGGGTTGGGGAAGCCCATCAACCCACCCTTGGTGCGGATGGTGCGGAACTTGTCGAAGCGGCCGGTGATGAGCTTGTGGGGGTAAATTTGGTGGCCGGTATCCCAGATGAGACGGTCGCGGCTGAAGTCATAGTTCAGGTGAAGCGCCAAACAGAGTTCGACCACCCCGAGGTTGCTAGCGAAGTGGGCCGGACGCTCGGTCATCACCTGGACGAGTTCGTCGCGGATTTCTTGAGTCAGTTTGCCAAGTTGCTCCTCGCTGAGCTTGTGCAGATCAGCCGGCGATTGGATTTTGGAGAGCAACTGAGACATATCTGGAACTCCATCGTGGTACTGATTTTAGTTCGGAATTCGGAATTGTAGAACGGTTCAAAACGTCCGCTCCGATCTCCGCTTTCCACACTTCTGTTAACGATCCCTGTTCACCACGAACCTCGCCAAATCCGCCAGCGGCTTGCCCCGTTCCCCGAAGGTATTTGCGGCCCAGATCGCCTTGTCGGCCAGCTCGCCCGCCCGTCGTTGGCTCGCTTCGAATCCCAATAACCCAGGATAGGTCAACTTTCCCCGAGCCGCATCTTTACCGACCCGTTTCCCGGTCTGCTCGGTGGAACTGCCCACATCAAGCAAGTCGTCGGTGATTTGGAACAACAGCCCGAATGCGTTGGCGTAGACATCGAGCGACATGATCGCGTTATAGTCGATCCCGCCGTCCCGTTCGCCCTGCGCGGCCATCAAACCGAGTCTCAAGGAGCTCCGGAACAATGCGCCAGTTTTCCGCCGGTGAATTGCTTCCAAATCGGTCACGGTCGGCGTCGGCGACCCCGATTCGTACTGGTTCCCCGAGGCGATTCGCCCTTCCGCCGAAAGGTCGAGCACTTGGCCACCGACCATCCCAGCGGCCCCGGCTCCATTGGACAACTCCACAATGCTAACCGCTGCAGTGCGGGGTGGGTAACCTCGGGCCACCGTTTCAAACGCCAGTGTCAGCAAGCCGTCGCCGGCCAAAATCCCCAAGGCTTCACCGTATTTGACGTGGCAGGTCGGAAGCCCACGCCGCAAGTCGTCGTCGTCCATCGCCGGCAGATCATCGTGGATCAGCGAGTACGTGTGGATCATTTCGAGCGCACAAGCTGAAGGCAACGCTTGCGGAATCGTCCCGCCGGTCGCTTCACAGCCCAAAATCACCAACATCGGCCGCAGCCGCTTGCCTGGTGCCAGCAGGCTATAACGCATCGCCTCTGCGAGTGCAGGAGGAGATCCCACCGTGAGCGCACGGAGCGTGGCACGCAGGCTCTCTTCGAAGACGTCCTGTCGCGGTTTCAAATAGTCCCAAATTTCGACGGACACCGGCCGGCCTCGTTCCCGAAACGTCCAAATTCACAATGAACCCATCATAGGAACGAAAGTGCCGCCGACTGCGAAAAGCAGTTTACTTTGTATTGCAAAGCTTTCAAGTGCAACTTCAATACCCTGTGTCGCTTGGCGGTGGAATGCGACGATTTGGTCTCGAATTGTCTTTTTCGACCGATGCCGTGTGCTCGAAGGTCTTGAGGATCGGCTTGCCGTCATCGCCAATGCCCGTGAGTTCGCGGATGCGGTGCTCGGCGTCGCGGAGCTGTCCGTAGCACTGCTTCACCAGCGCGACGCCGCGTTCGTAACGGGTCAGGGCGTCTTCGAGCGTGGTTGTGCCGTCTTCGAGTTCGCGCAGCACGCGATCAAGTTCCGCCAACGCGTGCTCGAACTTCTGCGGCGGGGTTTCATTGGCCATGATTCGAATCCGGAGTTGGAGAATTCGGCCCGAGGACGCAACTGAGGATGCTCCCCTCAGCCAAGCGAGTTTCGATCACATCGCCGGGTACAACATCGCTCGACGACCGCAGAACCGTCCCGTCGGTTCGTTGGGTCAAACTATAGCCACGGGTGAGCACATTCAGTGGACTGAGCGCTTGCAGTTGTTGCGTGGCCGCGGCGAGTTTCTCGTGGCCACGGCTCAACAGCAGTTGCCCGGCACGATCCAGTCGTGTGCTCCGGTCGTCGATCTTCTGCTTGGCAACCAAAATGCGATCCAGGGGCCGACGGAGACCCGGACGCTCGGCAAGTTGTTGCACGCGCTGCCGGCTATTTTGGACGCGGAACAGCATGGCATCTCTCAACCGCGCTTGGGTGGCCCTCAAATCATCCATGACCTCACGGCAATCGCGGGTCAAGAGAACAATCGCCGCCGTCGGAGTTTCGGCTCGCCTGTCGGCCACCAAATCGGCGATGGTCACATCGGTTTCGTGTCCGACGGCGGAGACCACTGGAACCGAAGAATCGAAGATTGCATCGGCCACGATTTCCTCGTTGAACGCCGATAAGTCGGCAGCGGCACCACCACCCCGGCCGAGGACGATCGCATCGAGTGCCAGCAACTTTTTACGCGACAGCAGGCAGAGCATCCGCAGACTCGCGGCCAACTCTTCCGGAGCGTATTGCCCCTGCACCCGGCTCGACCGCACCACCACGCGAGTCATCGGCCAGCGCTGGGCCAAGAGTTCGATCATGTCGCGGATGGCGGCGCCGGTTGAACTCGTCACCAATGCAATGCACCGCGGGTAGACCGGTATGGGCCGGCGCCGTTCGACCGCAAAATAGCCCTTATCCCGGAGTTTGTCTTTGAGTTGTTGCAGAGCTAACTCGGCCGCGCCGACACCCCTGGGTTCGAATTCCTGGACTTCGAGCTGATATTTTCCTTGTGGAGGATAGACCGTCAATCCTCCGCGGCAAAGGACTTCCATGCCGTCGCGTGGCTCGAATTTCATGCGCAGGTTGAAACCGCTTCGGAACTGACAAGGCAGCACGGCCCCCGCATCTTTGAGGGAAAAGTACATGTGGCCCGTCGACGGAAGCTTCTTGTAATTGGTCACCTCACCGGCGACCCAGAACTCGGCGAAGTGCTCTTCGATCCGGCCCTTTACGGCGGCCGTCACTTGCGAAACGGTGTACGATTTCGTCTCGGGAGTCATGGGCATAATCGGGAACCGCGAATCGAGTGCGGGATTACCAGGAAGACAGTATAGGGATTGTGCACTTGTTCACCAGATGGTTCTGCTCGAATGGGTGCCCTAGTGGTTCATTGAAGCTGAATCGTTGGGTAAAGCTTCTTCAGTTTGATTCGGGCTTTGGCGTTGGTGAACTGCCAGACGACTTTCACCACCGCCGCGTTCCGTTTCTGCTGCCACGCGGCGACTTCTTTGCGGAGAGTCTCCAGGTCCGGGATCCTCCGGTCCAAGCACTGCCTCGCCAAGACGCTCAACTCCATC
>JANXWE010000196.1 GCA_025351325.1 Fimbriiglobus sp. | reverse complement strand
CTTCTCGTTCGGCGACGGCCCGGGCTCGATCCAACTCGGATTGCAACCGCTCCACCTCGGCCTTCGGATCGATCATCACCGGGGGCACCAGTCTCTTCGCGGACTTCAGTTCCGCCTCGAGCTGCTTCACGCGGTCGTCGACCTTCGGCTTCGCTTGCGTACCAGCCGCCGAACCTGTCTGCGCTTCGGCGTGGGTCACCCAGCCGGTGCCGACGCTGAGGCCCAGCCCACAGGTCACCATTACGGCCGCTGCGAGCATTTTCATCGATTTCATACTCATGCCAATGACTCCTTGAGACAGTTGAAGAATCGTAATCGGAACCGCAAACCCAACGTGAGCAAGTGCGGCCGCCTTGGCTGCCACCGCTGTCGGCACGCTGACGACCCCGACCGTGGCGACGATGCCGAGCGTCATCCCGCGCGCTTCGAGCTTGACTAAAACCGCATCCTTGGCCCGCGTCAGCCGGCCCGAGAGGGTGCCGAGTTTCCACCCGAGTTGCGCGGCCGCTTCCGTGACGCCAATGCCTTCCAGGCAACAGAGCACGAACGGCACCCGCAGGGTCTCGGGCAGCTTGGCCACCTCTTCGTGCACGGCCGCGAGCGCCCGATCCCAGGCGGAATCCGGAACGGCGGAGCCGTTCCCTTCTCGCACGGCCATTGCTTGCTCACGGGCCTGCCGGCGCTGCGCCGCCTGCCGGGTCTTCGCGCAGACCTTGTAAGCGACACCGTGCAACCACGCCGATAGTTTGCCCGGATCGCGGACTTTCTTCGCGTTCTTCAGCAACACTAAGAATGTCGCTTGGAACGCATCGTCGGCTTCAGTATCGGAGCGCGTGAGATGCCGACAGACCGCCCAGACCAACCGCCCGTGCCGGCGAACCAGTTCCGCGAACGCCCGTTCGTCGTTCGCCAAGAACCGGCGCAGCAGTTCCCCGTCCGGCACCGGCGACCCGGTCGCGGCGAGGGAGTGAAGGATTCCGAGGATCGATTGCGAAGTCACAGGGGCCTCACGGTGGCGTCAAGGATATGGTGCCCACCGACGGCGGAGTTCTACAAGAGAAATTGGGAAAAGAAGTGGTGGGGCGAGCCGTCGGAGTCTTGATGCAGTACCGAGCACTCCTTCGGAGCTAAGAACAGTCCGTCCGAGACCAGGCCCTCCCGGGCTTGGCTAAAATCGGCCGCTCCGTCGGAGCGAAGAATGCCATTGTTGGTACACGGCTATCACATTCTGGAATTTAACATTAGACTTTAACAAAGCATTGGATTACCATCCTCAAATCATTTACGAGGAACTCATCATGCTCCGCTTTTCCGCCGGTGGATGGATTGTCCTGGTGTTGGCTTCCCTGTTGCCCGCACAGGAACTCCCGGCGCCGCAAGCCAGTATTACGGTGGTTCCTTTCGCCGTCAACGACAACGGATCGGTCACGGGAATCGGAGTTTATGGAGCAAATCCCGGCTGGGCGACCGTCGATTTGCGACTCTATATTGTCGAAAACTCTCCAGGCTCAAAATTTGTAGTCGTCACAAGTTGTGTTCCAAATCTTGGGATGTGGACTGTGACCAGCCAACCACTGCCAAAAGGTTCCTACACAGTATGGGTCTTTCACAATGTTAAAAATGGAGCCTTGGTTCAGACGGTCACAACAGCCGCACAGTTCATCGAGATTCCTGCCAACATTATCGGGCCGCTCCCCGCCCCGGAGATGCTCTTGACTTGGGCGGACGGCAAGCCCGTCCGCGATGCCAACGGAGTCATGATCGGGGCGGGCCGCGCTCCATCCCCGAAGGGGATTGATTTCGATTCTGCCATCGACGCCAATTTCGCATTGTACTGTTTGCCCGTCCCAGGCGGTGTCGTCGACTCCACTGGGGCTGCGTTCGGGTTTCCGCGTCCGAACAGTTGGGGTCCGATCGCTTTGTTCGGATTTCCATTTCCTGACCGTTGGGGCGCACACTCGAATTTGGCATTTCCCGGACACACGCTGTATCACGTCATTGCAATAGCTCATATCACGAAAACACCTGAAAAAGGCCCGGTCAGTGTTCAGATCGTCTCGACCGAGATGAAACTGAACCAGTGACGGATTCTCATCACGCTCGGGGAGAGTTGAACTTCTTTGAGTTTTACTTCACGGTACCTGAAGCCCAGGGACGGCGACGCAATCCCACTCTCAAACGCGCAAATTATGCCCCGATTCACTTGCTTCTGCTTTATTTGCGGATTCTACTTTCCACAGAGGGGTGGGGGATAATGTCGGAAAGTAGAATTCTCCTCGATAATCGTTCATGTTGAACTCGCAAGATGTTAACGTGGTGGATGACGGCAGAAAATCTGTTCGCCTTCCGCCTCCTGTCTCTTGGAGCCGATTATGGCCAAGCCTCTCGCCCCCGATTGTCCGGACTGTTCCGGTGACCCCAACGGTTTCGGCCGCCGGGACTTCCTCCGCGTCCTCGGGGCATCGGCCGCCGCACTGGCCATCGGTGCGGTCCTCCCGCCGAGCAGTCCCCTGTCGCCGTTGGCCCTCGCTCGGGCCGCCCGCATGAAGAAACAGGCCGAAGCCGAGAGCTTGGTGTTCGACCTGTTCCGATCCATGGGCGCCGATCAACGCAAGCAACTCGTGTTGCCGTGGAACACCGCTGCCCGACTCGGGACACACAACGCCCCGGTTGGCAAATCGGTCGTCGGCGAGCAGTACGACAAGAAGCAGGTCGAACTGCTGCACACGATCTTCAAGTCGCTCTGCAACGGCGACGAAGGCTACGAACGACTGAGCCGCAAGAAGGGCTTCGATGACAGCGGGAACTTCGAGAGCATCGGTGCGGTGATCTACGGTGAACCGGTCGAGGGCAAGAAATTCTCTTTGGTGTTCGCCGGGCACCACATCACGTTGCGTTGCGACGGTGATTCGGAAGAAAGCACGGCGTTCGGCGGGCCACTTTATTACGGGCACAGCCCGAACGGGTTTTCCGCGAAGAACGTCTTCCAGTATCAAACCAAGATGGTCGGGGAGATCTTCGGCTCGTTGAACGACGCTCAGAAGAAAGTCGGCGTGCTCCCCGGCAAATGGGTCGATGGAGTCGCTTCGGTGAAACTGCCCGCGAAGGATGCCAAGCTCGCGGGTGTCGCCTACAGCACCTTGAGCAAAGACCAGCAAGAGTTGACGCAAACGGTGATGAAAGAATTGGTCTCCCCGTACCGCAAAGAAGACGGCGACGAGGTGATGGAGATCATCAAGGCCAACGGCGGCTTTGAGAAATTGAGCTTGGCCTTCTACCAAGAAGGGCAACCGACGGCCAAAGAGCCATGGACGTTTTGGCGGCTCGAAGGCCCCGGTTTCGTCTGGAGCTTCCGGGCACTCCCGCACGTCCACACCTTCGTGAACATCAGCTCGAAACTCGGGTGAGATTCACTTCGGGTTCACCGCCAGAAACGGTCGGATGGCATCGAGCGTCTTAGCGCCGATGCCTTTGACCTTGCGCAAGTCGTCCAAGCTGGCAAAGGCCTTGTTCGCCCGGTAAAGCACGATCCGCGCAGCCAACGTCGGCCCGATCCCGGGCAGGCGCAGGAAGTCCGCCTCCGTCCCGGCGTTCAGATCGATCTTCGCATCCGTCGCCGAAATCTTGCCCGCTTTCCCCGGTGTCGGTACCGCCGAAGGGATCGCCACGGGCTTGCGTTCCAACCGTTCCAATGGTTCATCGCCGACGGGGCTGAGGTTGAGCCAGGGCTTCACCTTCTCGGTGGTCTTCGGCCCCATGCCGTGGACGTGGGTCAAATCATCCAAGGTTTCGAACGGCCCGCGTTCCGCCCGGTAAGCCAAGATCGCATCGGCATTGCTCGGCCCCAGCCCGGGAATTTGCAGCAGTTCTTGGCGGTCGGCCCGGTTCAGGTCGATCTGCCGACGGGGTGCGCCGTCTTCGGTCGGATGCGCCGCCGAACTCGGAAAATAAAGGCGGTACGTGGCGAACAGGCCGGTGACCAACACGAGAACCGCGAGCGCACTTTGTGCCGAACGGGATTGGGGCATCCGTGAAGTTGGTAGCGGCGAATTAGCAGGAGCCGTGGCCATAGGTGTCGATCTTACACCTTCGGCAGAACGAGCACCACATACCGTCCGAGATTTTCCAGCGGCGGACAGACCGTGAATGCGACTCGATCCGCGAAATCGGCCGGTACCAAAAGCCAACGCGACTTCACGACCCGGCGGATCATGCCGAACAGTTGGTGGCCACTCCAGCGGAGTTTTGGGAAGTGCGCACGCAGCGGAGCCAGATCGCCCCGGGTAAGCGGCCGCTCGTCGGGCGTGCGTTCTTTACCCGGGTAAGGCAGCCGACGCCGGGCGAAACTCAAGAGCGGGTTGCCGCCCCACGGTTCGCAAAAGATCGCGACGCCGCCGGGTTTCAGCACGCGCTGTAACTCGGCACCGGCCCGGTTCAAATCGAGGTGGTGCAGAATCGCATTGCCCCACACGGCATCGAAACTGCCATCGGCGTAGGGCAACTGCTCCGCATCGGCGACCCGGAAATCGATCGTTACCCCGTTGGCTGCGGCCCGCTCGCCGGCTTCGGCAATGTAACCAGGGGATAGGTCCAACGCGCTGACACGGGCACCGGCGCGGGCGAGCACCACCGCCGCCATGCCGTGTCCGCAGCCGTAGTCGAGGATGGCTTTGCCGCGAACGTCACCGAGCTGCGCGAACGCCGGCCGGATCCACGTCTCGTGGTTCAGGAACAGGTCGTCGTCGAAGCGCAGCTCGGCCCGACCCACGCGGAAGCTCTCGCCACGCTCCGCCGCCTGCCGGTCGTGGAAGTGTTGCTCGGATTGAATCCGGTCGCGTGTCGCGGGCGTCATGACCATGCTTTCCGGATTGGCAGTGATGTTTATTCTTGTTGGAGTTCAACCTTTAGGTTGTCCTAGTCGGAACGAGTCTTCGAGGTTCCGACGTCGACGAGGGTCGGGCTTCGCCGACTCGGCCCGACCTAAATGATCGACACTCTGCGGCCAAGGTGTTGCAACCTAAATGTTGAACTCCAACAAATCACAAAATGCCGGTAGTTCAACATGTCTCGGCCTGCCAGAAACATTTTGCTCACCCCTTCCACCATCGAGTATCACACCAGCCAACCGCCCGTGATGGGCAGCACCTGTCCGGTAATGTACCCGCTTTCCTCGGTTGAAAGGAAGAGCACTGCGTTCGCCACGTCGTCGGGTTGGGCGAAGCGGCCGAGCGGGATCTGTTTCAGGTACTCGGCCCGTACCTCCTCTTTGATGTCACCCATCATCGACGTGGCCACGACTCCGGGGGCGATGGCATTCACGGTGATCTGGCGGCGGGCCAGCTCTTTCGCCAACACGCGGGTCAGGCCGATGACCCCCGCTTTGGCCGCCGCGTAGTTGGATTGCCCGAGGATACCGTGCAAGCCGGCCACCGAGGCGATGCTGACGATGCGGCCACCGTCACGCAGAATCTCCGCGCCGTATTTGCAGCAGTGGAACACCCCCGTGAGGTTGGTCTCGATCACGCTGTGCCACTCGTCGAGCGCCATCTTGCGGATCGTGCGGTCTTTCAAAATGCCGGCGTTGTTCACCAGAATGTCGAGGCCGCCGAACTCGGCGCGGACCGTCTGCATCATCGTTTCGATGGCCGCCGCATCGCGGACGTCGGCGGCGAAGATGCGCACCCGGCCCGCCGGATAATCCTTCACCAGAGCTTCGGCCGCGAGCAGATTCGCCCCGGCGGTGTCTTCGAAGTCGTGCAGGATCCCGGTCGCCCCGGCATCGACGAACTGGCGCAGGATCGCCGCGCCGATCCCCCGGGAACTCCCGGTGACGAGCACGACTTTGCCGGTGAAATCGAAGCGGATCATGGGGCAACCCGAGTGGGGAGGATTCAAGGTTTCCGGTTCAGCCACGTCTTGAGTTCCGCGAGTTCCCCCGCGTCCAATTCGCGTTTCGGAGGCATATATCCGAAATCGACAAGCACGCGGATGGAGTGGGAGTGAGCCTGGAACAACGGAGCCCGTTCCCCGTCGTCTTGGTGGCACTTCGCGCAGGCTTTCAACCCGAGCGGTTGTCCGTATTCTTTAGGGGGATCGTTCTTCGGAAAGAACATACGAGATACGGGTTGGTCGGCGATGTGGCGATTGACGACCTGCATCAGTCGGGCATCGCTCACGAGATCCGCTCGCACGGGGTGGATCGCGAGTGCTCCGGACGAGTGGCATTGGTAGCAACTCTTGGCTTCGAACTTAATGTTTTTGCCTTGAATCTCGGCGAAGTAATTCAACGGCGGCTCCGTGGTACGGTCTTGCACGATCGAGAAATACGACCAACCTCCGTTGCCGATGATGGTCTGGACGAGCAGATAAACGTTCACCGTGGAATTCGAGAACGCGGCGACGTGGTTGAACATCGGTTTGCGGATGACGTCTTCCTGGGTGCTGATGAGGCCGACATCGGACACGGGCACCGAGTCGCCGCGGTCGAACAGATCCCGCACGCGCAGCATGTACTCTTTCACTTCGGGTTCGGTGAGTCCGCAGACATCCGCACGGGCGTGCGGGGCGAGGGCGGTGACACCCGACGTCCACCCTTTGCCGATCTTATCGCGGCCCACGGTCGCACTGAATTTCAGAAAGTCGTCCCGGCTGAATCGGGACAGATCGACCGGCGGTTCCAGCAGCAACCCGGTTTCGCCCGGCATCCCTACGGCGCGGGGCGGGCGTTGATCCCGAGTCGAAACGGGCCGTTGGATCGTGCGATTGCTCGGCGTCGCAGATGTGAAGAACCACAGAACCCCGATCAGAATTGCAGTCCAGCCGAGCAAGAGTTTCATATCAGCGTAACCTCGCCCTACCAATCGTCGGAGTGCAGTCTCGATGCCGGAATTTTCGAGCCGAAAATAACTCTTGGATGTCGGACACCCCAGATTGATAGCTTAACACAATGGCACTCGATCTGCTCCACTTCGGTGATGTTCACTTCCCCGGTGCCCTGCGCGGCTGGCGCGCTTCTGATCTCTTCAGCAAGAAACTCGTCGGCCTGGTGAATGTGAAACTGCTCGGTCGTGGCCACAAGTTCCGCCATGCGAACGCGGTGGTCGAAGCCATGCTCGCCGACATCCGCCGGACTCCGCCCGATGCGTTGCTCTTCAGCGGCGATGCTACCATGCTGGCCCTGCCCCGTGAGTTCGCCAACGCGGCCGAACGCCTCGGTGTGACGGATAACACATTGCCGCCCGGCTTCGCCGTGCCCGGTAACCACGACTACTACACCAAGCACGCCGAACGTGCCGGCGGGTTCGAGCGGGCCTTCGCCCCCTGGCAGACGGGAATTCGAGTCGATGACCACATGTACCCGTTCGCCCGCCGCGTCGGCACCGTTTGGCTCATCGGCGTGAACAGCAGCTATCAGGGCTTCGGCATCGGGGCCAGTGGCACCATCGGTTCCGCGCAGTTAGCTCGGTTGCAAACGCTCTGCGCCGGGTTGTCTGAAGGCCCGCGTATTTTGGTCACGCACTATCCGCTGCGCGATTCGCGCGGCAACATTGAACGAGCTTCCCATCGCTTGCGCGACCATGTGTCCGCACTCGCTGCCGCGGAGGATTGCGGCATCGGCCTCTGGGTTCACGGGCACATTCACAAGCCGTTCGCGTTGCCCCCGACCGCAGCGATTCCGTTCCCCGTGATCTGCTCGGGCAGCGCTACCCAAGAGCACCGCTATTGTTTCAATCGCTACCACATTGATGGACGCACCCTGACAATGACGCGCCGGGTCTACGACCCACCGACGGCCGCGTTTCGAGACGGCGAGGTTCTGGAGATGGAACTCAACTGAGATGCCACCCGCGCGAACAGCTCGTCCCAATCCCCTAGCTTTCGTTGGCGGAACAAACGCATCGTCGGGTACCACGGGGTGTCGTCGCGCCCTTTGAGCCAGCGCCAATCGCTATTGAACGCGATGGCCGACCAGACCGGTCGGCCGAGTGCCCCGGCCAAATGCACCACCGACGTATCGACGGCGATCACCAAATCGAGGTTGGCAATCAGCGCGCCCGTGTCGGCGAAGTCGCCGGTGATTTCGGAACCCAGATCGAGAATCCGCATCGGGGAATCCTCAAGTTGTTCTTGGCCCGGCCCCATCTGCAAGCTGCACAGCGTCACACCGGGAATCTCCCCGAGCGGTGCGAATTGAGCCAGCGGCACCGACCGCCACCGGTCGCCGATATGTTTGGGGTTCCCCTGCCAGGCGATGCCCACTTTGAACCCCGTTACCGAACGGAGGCGCTCGCGCCACTTTCCCACCAAATCCACGGGCGCCACCAAGTACGGCACCGGCGCCGGGATCGTTTCCACCCGCACCCCCAACCGGTACGGTAGACTCATCAACGGTGAGTGACAGTGGAATGTCACTTCGGCACGCGGTTCATCAATCACACGGGTGATTCCAGGCACCGTCCGCAGTAAGGTAGCCAGTGCCGGCGTGGTCTGCACCAGCACCGTGGCCCCTCGTTCCGCCAGCACGGTGGCGAACCGCACGAATTGAATGGTGTCCCCGGCCCCCTGCTCGCAGTGGAGCAAAATCGTTTTGCCCGTCAGAGAGCTACCATCCCAAAGTGGCACCGGAAACGTCCGCTTGTTGCCCAGCAGTTGTTCGGTCTCCCAGCGGGTTTCGTAGTCCGGCCAGCCATTTTCGAAGTCGCCCAGAGCGAGACGGGTCAGCGAGCGATTGAATCGGACTTCGGCGTTCGCCGGTTTCCACTGCAAGCTGCGGTCGTACCAGGTCAACCCCTCGGTGTGCTGCCCGACGGTGGCGAGCGTCAGGGCCAAGTTCCCAGCCGCATCGGCATCAGTGGGGTTCAAACGGAGCGTCTCCCGCAGGGCCGGTTCCGCTTCCGAATAGCGCCCTTGATCGCGTAGGCAGTTCCCCAAATTCCCCCAGGCCATGGCGTGCGCCGGGTTCAAGCGGATGGCTTCGAGGCAAGCCGTTTCGCTTTCGGGCCAGCGCTTCAATTTGCCGAGCGCCGCCGCGAGGTTGGAATGGGCCTCCGCCACGGTCGGCTCCAGTTTCACCGCACGTTGAAATGCCGCAATCGATTCTTCGGGGGTCTTCGACTTCGACAGCAGAATTCCGAGTGCCGTCCAGACGGCCGCGCTGGTCGGGAACTTCAGCGAAGCCGCTTGCGCCAGTTCGATGGCTTCCGCACTCTTCTTCAGTTCGTTCCACGCGTGGATGAGGGCGAGGTGCAGCGTCGGTGTCGTGCCGTCATCGTGCTTCAGCCCTTCGCGGAGGGCGGCTTCGGCAGCGGGCCACTGCTGCAAGTCTTGATGGGCCATCGCCAAATTGTGCCAGCCACGCGGGGACGTTGGTGCTAGGCGCACGGCCACTCGGAACGTCGCGGCCGCTTCGCCGAAACGGGATTGTTTGGCGAAGATCACCCCCAGTGCTTCGTGCCAGGCGGGAACGTCGGGTCTCCGTTGTAAGGCCTGCCGCAGAAGTGGCTCCGCCGCACGCGGGTCGTCGGCATTCAAAAGTCGGATCGCTTCGGTGTAGAGACGCTCCGCGTCGTCGGCCGGATGGTGAGGCGTGCGCACGGCCTGTCGCAACAGGTCGCCGGCCAAGTCGGCCCGTCCGGCACGGAACGCCTCTTCGGCCAAGCGGTTCAGCACTTCGTGGAGGTTCAGTTGCATGAATTTGATTTACAGACTCCACCCGACGGCGAACCGGGTGCCAAAATTTTTTGCCGGTTTCCGTGCTATCCTCGAATGCGACGTTCAACAATAGGAATGAGAAACCATGAATGCCAGGGCGCGAATTCTGCTTGGGTTGTTAATTCTGAGCTGCACCGGGTGCGACCTGCAAAACGTCATCAAAGGTAAGGATGTCTCCCCGCCACCGCCGATTGACTTGCCAATCGAGGCGAACCGGTTCGAAGTGCGGGTGCTCACGGCCTCTTGGTGCCACTATTGCGCCGAGGTTCCGGCCCTGTTGAAGAAGTTGCGGCTCGATTTCCCGACGGTGAAGTTTCGGGAATACGACATCGACACGCCCGGAAATCAGAGGTACGTCACCGCGTACGCTCCCACCGGTTACCCCTATTTCGTCGCACTCGACGGCGGCAACATCATCGGCCGCAACAGTGGGATTCAACAGCAGACCACCTACGTGCCGTACCTCAAGCAGGTGTTTAAGAAAGCCCAATCCGGCCGGCCATGATGGTTTGCTGTTTCAGAATTTGCCGGAGCGAAGGTGATTTTTTAGGCTGTCGCACGTCGTCTCCACCGACCAGGCGGATAACTTTAAATTTACTTATAATTTAAAGTTATCCGCCTGGTCGCTGTTCGTCAACGGGCCGCGCTCCGCTTCGAAGACTTCGCGTCGCGGCTAATTCGGTGCCGTCCCAGCTCCGTGCGGATCTTGTCTCGCAGAAGTGGCCGACTGTCGGCATAATGTGAGTATCGACCTGCCTTCAGACCGGATTCCCGATGAGTAACGACCCCGCCGAAGCGTTCCTCGTTTCACTCGGGCACGCGCAACTGCTGGATGCGTCGCAATTGCAAGAGATGCGGTCGTGGATCTCTGAGTTCCAACCTGATCCGACGGCCCTGGCCAAGGAGTTGATCCGGCGTGGCTGGCTCACGACGTTCCAAGCGAAGGAGACCTCCAAAGGGCGGGCGCGCGAACTCACCCTCGGCTCGTATCGGCTGCTCGAGTTGCTCGGCGAAGGCGGCATGGGGCGCGTCTTCAAAGCGAAGCATTTGCGGCTCGGTCGCGATGTCGCGCTCAAGGTCATCCGCAAAGAAAAATTGTCGAACCCGGCCGTGGTCGGTCGCTTCCGTCAAGAAATTCACGCCGCCGCACAGTTGTCGCACCCCAATGTGGTGCTGGCCTTCGACGCCGAAGAAGCGGGTGATGGCGGACTGTGTTTGTCGATGGAGTACGTCGAAGGAATCGACCTGACCAAGCACGTGCGAGCCAAGGGGCCGATGTCGATCCCGGCCGCCTGCGATGCCATCCGCCAAGCGGCCACCGGACTACAACACGCCTTTGAACGTGGGCTCGTCCACCGCGACGTCAAGCCGAGCAACCTCTTGCTGACGCCACGGGGTCAAGTGAAACTGCTCGATCTCGGGTTGGCCCTGTTGCACGATCCGACCTTCGCGGGTGGAGAGAACGCCACCCGGGTGACGCAAGATGGTTTCGTCCTCGGCACTCCAGATTTCTTGGCACCGGAACAAGCGCAGAACTCCACGGCTGTCGATATCCGCGCTGATGTCTATTCACTGGGTGCGACACTTTTTTATCTGGTGACCGGGCGTGTTCCGTACGAGGGGAAAACCGCAACTGAGAAACTGTTGAAGCATGTCACTGAGCCACCACCGAGCGTGCGGAACTATCTGCCGGATGCTCCACCTCAGCTCGATCAGCTCATTGCCTGGTTCATGGCGAAGCGTCCGGAAGATCGCCCGCAGATGCCATCCGTGGTCGCGCAGGCGCTCGTGCCGTTTTGCCCCCCTCAACCGGGTAGCTATCCGACGTCGGCGATGCAAACGCCCGCCCCGTTTCCGCAACCATTTGCTCGGGCCACACTCACCGCGCAGCCCGTGGCCATCAACGGGGTGCCGGGCCAGCCTCCGGCGTACCGCGGGGCTATGCCAGTGCCAGCACAGTACGCTGCGGCCACACCGAGTCCATTTTCGGATATGAGCGTTCAGGAGTCCGCCGACGATGAACAGGCTGAGTCGGATCAGCGTGGGCAGGTTGACAACATCCAAGTACGCCGGCCGAAGAAACGGTCGAATCTGCCTCTGGTGATTTTTGCCGGCATCGCGGTCATGGTGATGTTCGTCAGCTTGGGGAGTATTGGGATTTGGTACTTCGGCGGGGAGCCGGAGAAGGTGGTCGGGCCACTGGAAGCGAAGTTCGACAATTCGTTCGGGATGACGATGGTGAAGATCGAGCCGGGCCAATTCGCGATGGGTTCCCCGAATGCCGAAGTGCGCCGGGAAGACAACGAAGGCCCAATGGAGACGGTCAAGCTGACGCAGGCGTTCTATCTGTCGGCCACCGAAGTCACGCAGGGCCAGTACCTGAATCTCATGGGCGATTCGCCGTCGCGCAATTCTAAGAACTTCAACTCGAAACTGACCAACCGGATTCCCGTGGACAACGTCAGTTACGACAAAGCGGTGGAGTTCTGCGACAAGCTGACCAAGAAAGAGAAGGACCGCCGGCCGGGTTGGGGCTACCGGCTGCCGACCGAAGCGGAATGGGAGTATTGCGCCCGTGCCGGCACGAGCACGCCGTTCGCCTTCGGCACCAAGATCGTCTTTCAGAAGCAGGGGATCTTCCTGGAAGAACCCGAGGATCTGTATTGGGAATCAAACCCGGAACTGCTCGGGAAGAAGCGCGAGGCGAAGCCCTACCCCGTGGCCGCCAAGGACGGCGATCCGACCGAAAAGGGGTACGAAGATCTGCGCCGCACCCCGAACGCGTTCGGACTGTTCGACATGCACGGGAACCTCTGGGAGTGGTGCAGCGACTTCTATTCGGAGTCGTATCCGCCGGGCGAACGTACCGATCCGGTTGGCCCGAGCGACTCCGCCGGCGGGGTCCGCGTCATCCGGGGTGGCGCCTGGAACGAGACTGCCGCCAAGGCCCGCTCGGCATCGCGTGCCTACCATGACCCGCGCAGCAGCACCAACGCCATCGGCTTCCGGGTGGTGTATGCCGAACTGAAGAAGTGAGTTCAGACTGGAACCGGAAGGAAGTGTCCGCCTAGGAATTGAACGTCGCACACCAATTTCCGACCAGGAGTTTGCCATGTCGCCGAGCCTACTGCGAGTTCTGAGCACCATTTGTTTTGTCATGGGCTTCGTTTCGATCCTCGCGTCCATTGCCATTTGGGCCATGTCCAAAGACCCGGATCTCGCCCACGGGGAACGGTTCGGCATCTTCGTCGGCCTCTGGGCACCGACCTTCTTCATCCTGTCGGATCGCTTCGACCGCTACGCCGCCCGACCCGTTTTGAGCTGAGTGGTCATAGAACGAAACAAAACGACGCGACCGGGGGTAATCCCGGTCGCGTTTTTGTTTGTCGAGTTCGCCATGAAAACTGGGTGGCGTATCATGACGGGACACCGAAGAATCACCCCCGAGGGGCTCGCATGTCCGAACCGTACACCGCCATCCAAGTTGTCATGATGCCGCGCGATACCAATCCGTACGGTACCATTTTTGGCGGTGTGATCCTCAGCCACATCGACACGGCCGGCTCGATCGGCGCTCGCCGCGAGGTGTTATTGCGGGGGGGTAATCCCCGCGCTTCATTCGTGACAGTGGCCATCAATCGCGTCGAATTCAAACAGCCCGTACTTGTCGGCGACGTGGTGAAGTTTCAGACACGGTTGATCAAAATCGGCCGCACCTCCGCGACCATGCACATCGATGTGATCGCTGAACGGGGTGCCCAAGAAATCCCCGTCACCGATGCCGAGATTGTCTATGTGGGGGTCGACGCCAGCCTCCCCGTCACCGAACGCCGGCCGATCGTGTTGATGGGGGAGGCATGATCATGCTGTTTCGCATCGTCTTCCCATTGATATTTCTCCTCGGTTCCCATCGGGTGGGTGCCGCAGAGCCGGTCGGTCGTTACGAATTGCAAACGACCGATCCGAAGGAATCACGCACGGTCGCGGCGGTCCTTTCACCCGATGGCAAACTGACCTTCGATGGCACGACGTTACCCGTACAAGATCTCGTGTCGCTGCGTCTGCCCACGGTTCCGTTGCCACCCTTGCCAACGGAAGCGCACATCGTGTTGGCCAACGGGGATCGCATCGCCGGGGAAGTTCTCGGTGGGGATGGATTGACGATCCGGGTGGCGGCGATGCTCGGAAAAGCCGGGAAGAGCACGGAATTGGCATTCCCGCTCAGTACGATTTCGGTGCTCTGGTTCACACCGCCTCCGCAGGATCACCCGCTCGATGCGCTGAAATATCCGTGGATCGATGCCACGAAAAAGCAGGACACCCTGAAGCTGCGCAACGGCGACGTCCTGCGCGGAACCCTGGAACGCTTCGCCCCCGCGAGTGGGCCACTGCGGTTCAAAGCCAGCGGCGACACCACCGCGAAACCATTCGAGTTGAACAAGGTCGCGGCAGTCGCATTCGATCCATCGTTGAGTCGGATGAAGGCCCCCGTCGGCCAGTCCTTTCGCATCGTCACCCGCAGCGGTTCGCGGCTCACTCTGGCCACAGCATCGTTCGACGGTACGGCGTTCGCCGGTGCAACTTCGACCGGCGCCAAGTTCACCATGCCCCAAGATGACCTGGTGGCACTCGACACCGTCGGTGGCAAAGTGGCCTTCTTGGCCGAGCGTCCGGCGAAGAGCCAGAAGGTCGAACCATTCGGGACTGTCGTCTGGCCCGTCGCGGTGAACCGCTCGGTGCGAGAAGCTCCCCTCCGGCTGACGACTCGCTTCGGGGAAGAGACCTTCGACCGTGGCTTGGGAATGCACTCGAAGACCACCGTGGTTTACGACCTCGCCGGAAAATACCGCACCTTCGGCAGCACGGTTGGCTTGGATCGTGTCAGTGGGCGAAAAGGAAACGTCGATGTCCGGATTCTGCTCGATGGTCGCGAACAAACCATCGCCGGGCTGAAGGGGTTGACCGCCGATGCCGCCGTGGCGATTCGGCTGGATGTGACCGGTGCGAAGGAACTGACTTTGATCGTCGAATATGGTGGCGGTGGCGACGTGCAAGATGACGTGAATTGGGCGGAAGCCAAACTGGTGGAATGAACCAGAGTATTGCCGAGCTCCTCGGAACGGGGCATAATAGAATCATCAGGTCATTCCATCCGGCTTTGAAGGCATCCATGCCGATTGACACCGCTTGCCCGCACTGCGAAAAGAAGTACCGCCTGAAAGACGAACTGGCTGGGAAGCGAGCGACTTGCTCGAACCCAGACTGCCGTCAGCGCTTCACCGTGCCCGAAAGCGCCGTCAAGAAACTCGCGGATGACCGGTCGCAGTTTGAAGCGGAAGCCCTGGCGGCGTCGCTGTTCAGCGACGATCCGAATGCCGGTTTTGGCGCGGCGGTCGAACAGCAAGTCGACGTGATTTGCGCCATGTGCGATCACAAATGGCTCGAACCTTCGAGCAAAATCGGCAAGAATGTGATGTGCCCGGAGTGCCAGCACCGGCAGAAAATTCCCGAACGCAAAATCAAGAAGGCCGACTGGCGTGATCCCAACTCCGACAAACCGGGTGGTGCCCGTGGCCCGGAACTTCCCGACGATTTGAAAGCGCAGCGCACGACCCAAGCGCAATTCGAGAGTTTGAAGCAAGCCGGGGCCATCGCCGACGACGTGGAGCCGATGCCGCTGATGGCGAAGTTGAAGTGGGGCTTCCTCGCGGCCGCCGCCTTGGTGGCCGTCAGCCTCGGCGTGCTGTTCTACTTCAACAGTCGGCGCGACGGTAAAGAAAACCTTTACATGGCCGAGGCGTTGAAAGAACTGACGGAGTACAAGGACGACGGCCCGATGGCGAAGGGGCAGCCGGCCCTCTGTCGGGCGCTGTTGCTGATTTCAGCCGGTGAGTATTCGGCACGGTCGGACTCCAAAGAGAAATTGAAGGAAGCGCTTGGTCAGTTCAACTCGGCACGCGACGAACTGACAAAAGCTCCGAAGTCGCCCGAACGGGATCTCCTCGTCGGCGAGTTGGCGCTCGCACTGCTAACACTCGGTGGCGATGAAGATCAAGTTCTGCGGGAAGTGAAGATCCGTTGGTCGCCCCAAGATCAACAGGCGACGCGCTCGCCCATCGGCGGCGACATGGGCTACGTTCAGCAGCAGCTCCACCGGGTGCTGAGCATTTTGAAGAATGACGCCCGAGCCGACGACCTCGACCTGCGCTTGTGGATCGCCCGCCGACTGTCTCGGGAACTCACCAAAGCAGGGAAACCCGATCTTCTCCAGGAGATTCTGAGCCAAGCGTTTGCGGATTCGGAGTTCCCCGAAGCGCGGGCCCAAGTGGCACTGGAAGCTTTGAATGCCGGTGCCACGCCAGCACAAGTGCAAGCGATTGCTGAAGAGTTGAAGGCGACCACGGGAGCGATCACGGCCCAAGTGCTTTGGCAGAAATTGGGCACCCCCGGCGCCCCGACGATCGTCGGACCACCCGGCGTCGGGGAAATCACCCGCAATACTCGGCTGGTCGCCGTCGGGACGCATCGTGGGCCGGAAGCGCTGGCAGTGGCCGTGCGACCGGGGCCGCTCGATGACCGATTGCTGGCCTTGGCGATGATCGCGGAACAATCGCCAACTTCAATTGAGGCGGTCGATGCGACGCTCGAGATCGTCTCGAAGGAGCGGGCCGCGTTTAGCAGAACGTCGCCGCAGTATGCCATCCTCCGCATCGCCCAATCTGCCGCACGAGCCGGGCAGATGGACAAAGTCGAAGTGCTCAGCAATTTACTCACCGAGGATGGCCTGCGAACGTGGGCCAAGGCCGACGCCCTCCGGTTGAAACTGGCCGCGAACCCGAAACAGAAAGCGGAACTGTCGCAGGTGGACCGCCCGGACGACCCCGCCAAACTCCGGGTGTCGGCGGCCCTCACCGCATTGGTGGTCACCCGGCACATCGCCGCACTCAGTGGTGATCGCGCCCCAGCCAAAGAGTACGAAAGCTGGGGCAAGGGTAACCTGCGGGCCTTCGGTCTCGCTGGGTTGGCTCTGGGGTTGCAGGATTCCAAACGCTGAGTGACTCCGTGCCCACCGACAAAACCACTGCGAAATCAAAGACCAAAAAGCCGCCGCGGGCGGGCTTGATCGGGCCGTTGTTTTCGTGGGAACTTTTCCGCCTGGCCCGTCGGGGCCAAGATGCCCGCGGTCGGTTCATCCTCGCGTTCTTGCTGTTCCTGGTGCTCACCGCGTTCAGCATGATCTGGTTCAGCAACACCGCCCCCGCCGACCTGTTCTTCGGTGACTCGCAGAAGCTCAGCATCGCGGAAACGTCCGCGTTCGGGTCATCGTTCTCATTGACGTTCCTGATCGCCCAGCTCGCGATTCTCGTGTTGCTGACACCGGCCTATGCGGCCGGGGGGATCGCGGAAGAGAAGGACCGCAAGACACTCGTCTTCTTGCTCGTGTCCGATTTGTCCAACCGCGAGATCGTCTTCGGGAAGTTTTTCGGCCGCGTCGGCTTCCTGCTCGGCATCCTCTTCGCCGGCCTGCCGATCTTGGCGATCACGCAACTCCACGGCGGTGTCACCCTCAAGTTCTTGTTGTGCAGCTACGCGATCACGGCCACGACGGTGATCTTCCTCGCCGCGGTGAGCGCCGCCTGCGCCTGCTCGGCCGACACCTTCCGCGGAGCGATGTTCCGCTCGTACGGCCTCACCGCGATCATCGTGCTGACCGGCTGTGGGTTGGGGCCTTATGCGGGGCCGTTCGGCATCATCCCCGTGCTGTACGTGGTCGAACCGGACAGCCCCGGGACATTCTGGATCATCACGGCCGCCTACACCGTCGGCGAACTGGTGCTGTCGGGTATTGCCGTCGGGATGGCCGTCCGATCCGTGCGAAATATGCGTGCCCGATTGATTCGCCGGTCGACGAAGCCGCCACCCTGGATTATGGATCGCTACCGCAAGGATGATCGCAATCAGGAACTCCTCGAAGAGGCGAAGCAATTGCGGGCCGCCCAGTTTGAATCGGAGCGGCTCCGTCGGAACGCACTCGCCAACATGCCGACCATTGACGTGCCGATGGTGTTGATGCCGGACGATGAGGTCACCGCGGAGGTGGTTCCGCAAGCGGTCTCCCGAGCCAAGCGGATTCCCGTGGCCCCCGTTTCGAAACATTCGAAGATTCGGCCCCGCAACGAAGTGATTCCCAAAGTCCTGCTCCCGGTGAAGCAGGACAAAACACCGAAGCGGCGCCGCAATCAACAGATGGATGAGTTGACGGAGGCACAGACCGCCGACCGTCCCAGTATTGGTACCACCGACCCGTTTTATTGGAAGGAGCGCTTCACCACCGGCTCACTGAAGAACGAAGACGACGACGCCATGAAATCGATGATGTATCTGCTCGGGGCCGTCCTCGGGGTCGTCGTGTTGTTCATTTTGGCCATTTCGGCGGCCACGTTGATGGCGAACAACGGCGGGGGTGACAGTCGCTCCGTCATCAAATGGCTCTTGCTCACCACGGGCGGCACCGGCGTGTTCATCCACCTGTTGCAAATCGGCATTGCCGCCGGCGGGGCGATCTGCCGGGAGCGCCAACGGCTGACGTTGGAATCGCTGCTGACCATCCCCGTGCCCCGGTCGGCGATCCTTTGGCCCAAGTGGGTCGTCAGTCTGCTGCGGGGTTGGTGGTGGGGTGGCCCGGCCGGCGGGGTAATGCTCTTCGCGCTGCTCGCCACCGATGCGCCGGTGCTTCTCGCCCCCGGGGTGATCTACTTTCTGGCAATGCTGCCGTTCGCCACCAGTTATGCCCTTTGGCTGTCGATCCGCTGCCGCAACGTGAACCGCGTCATCATGTGGTTCCTGCCCGTGACTGGGTTCTTGGTACTCTTCCCGGTGGTCGTGACAACTTGGGCCGACCGTCCGCATTGGATACTCTGGGCCATCGTCATGACCGTCGTGACACTGGGCCTGACGCTCGGCTCGTGGCTCTTCTGGAAGTCATCGGAACGCCTCTTCGACCGCGAAACGGTTCTGGCCACGTAACGAACGTGTCACAATTCGAAACAGATATTTGACACCTATGACCGGGGCACGGTACTATTCTCCTTGTCGTGAGAATTCTCCCAACCTCACGGCCTCGGCACCGAATTGACTTTCTCGCCGCTTGAGGTTGGGACATGCCTGTTGCACCGCGCTGGTTCACACTCGGTTCTCTGGCTCTGGCACAGTTGCTGGTGGCAGAGTTGGCAATCGCTGCGGAAGCTCCGAAGCTTTCCGCACCCAGCCTCGATTCTGGCAAATTTCAGACGGATGCGGAAACCGCCGAGCGTGCCGGCAAATGGGACGCGGCCCTCGATCTGTATTTGAAATTGTACCTCAGTGGCAAACCGACTCCGGAATTGCGCGATCGAATCCGCACCTGCCTTCGCAACGTCACCCAGATTCAACGGCACCGGGATCCGGCGTTCCAACAGTTCATTTTGACGCTCCCCGTCGCCGACGCGCTGACACTCTACACCGAAGCGCTGATCAAAATTCAAACGCTGTACGTCGACCGTGAACGGGCGACGTATGAAAAGCTGATGGCGGGGAGTTTGGACGAACTCGAACACGCCCTGAGCGATTCCGCGTTTCGGTCGCAATACCTCCCCGAAGCCAGCGAGAAGAAAGTCGCCAAGTTCCGCCAGTCGCTGCGTGACGGATGGCGTGCGAAACTCCCGAGCAACGCCAGTGAAATCCGCCGCGTGGCCCGCGATGTGGTGCAGGGGGCGCAGTCGCTCGGCGTGAAAAACCCTTCGGCCATCGTGTTGGAACTGCTCTGCGGTGCCTGCAGTGGATTGGACGAGTACACCGCCTACGTGGTGCCTTCGGGCCCGCAAGCGGAACTCGCCGCGCCGATCCTCGAACTCGCCGGGTACGGGTTGCTCGTCGCCTTCGACGCCAAGGGGATCGTTATTGAAACCGTCGTTCCCAACTCGTGGGCGGCGCTGCACAGTCCGTTCCACAAGGGGGATCGGCTGGCGAAGCTCAACGACCAGTCCATGAACGGCGCCACACCCGCCCGGCTCCGCGATGCGATGAAAGCCGCAACGTCCACGCTCGGGCACGACCTCGAACTCGCGGCCACCGACTCCGAAGACGCGGGGCTGAAGTTCCGCCTGCCGACTCCCCTGCCGACCGTTTACGGGGCTGGCATCCTCAAGGGGAGCATCGGCTACCTGCGTTTGGCAGGCTTCCAAAACCAGACGTCAGGCGAACTCGACGAGGCCATCGAGTCTCTCAAGGCTCGGGGCATGAAAGCGTTGATCCTCGATCTCCGCGGCAACCCCGGTGGCTCCCTCTCGGCGTGCATCGCCACCGCCCAGCGGTTCCTCCCCAACGGCATCATCGTGACCACCCTGGGTCAGTCGGCCGAGTTCAGCAACCGCATCTTCTCGTCGGACGCGGGCATGAGTGCCCACGCCATGCCGGTGGTGCTGCTGGTGGACACCAAAACCATGTCCTCGGCCGAAATCTTTGTGGCCGGGCTGAAAGATCACGGCCGCGCGATCCTCGTGGGACTGCCGACGTTCGGCAAAGGGTTCGTGCAATCGCCGATCCGGCTCGAATCGCTCGACACGTCCGAAACCCAGGGGAAGTCCGGCTTCCTCGTCCTTTCGGTGGCCAGCACGCTCTCGCCGCGTGGCCAGCCCCTCAATGGAATCGGGGTCACACCGCACATCACCGAGGTCGATCCCGAGCGCCAACTGACCATCGCCATCGCCAAAGCGATGGAATTGATCAACACCACGGCCACCATGCGATGATGGAACTGACCGCCGCCGAAGAATCGTCCGCCCGATCCTTAATTTCTTTGGCACTGCCCGAAGATCTCGGTGAATTCGGCGATCGCACTTCACTGGCAACGATTCCCGCCGACACCTTGGCCACGGTGCAGTTCCTCGCCCGCAACACAGGCGTCGTCGCCGGTCTCCCGGTGGCCCGACTTGTGTGCCACGCGGTCGATACGCACCTGCTCTTCATTCCCAAATTGTCCGACGGCTCCCACATCACGCGCGGGACGATCTTGGCCACACTCTCCGGTTCGCTCCGGTCGATTCTCGCGGCGGAACGCACCGCCCTCAATTTCCTGCAACGCCTCACCGGGGTGGCCACACTCACGCGGCACTACGTCGATGCCGTGGCCGGGCTGCCGGTGAAAATCCTCGACACCCGCAAAACGACGCCGGGTTGGCGGCTGCTCGAAAAGTACGCCGTGCGTATGGGCGGCGGCACGAATCACCGGGTCGGGCTGTACGATGCCATCTTGATTAAAGACAACCACATTGCCGGTATCCCCGGCCCGACTCCGGTGCGGCGATCCGTGGAACTGGCCCGCGCTTACCCCGGCAACCATGGGTTATCGGTGGAAGTGGAGGTCGACTCGTTCGCCCAACTGCAAGAAGTGCTGCCCGCCAAACCCGAAATTGTCCTGCTCGACAATATGACCGTGGATCAACTCCGGGCCTGCGTGACACTGCGGAACCAACTCGCACCGGCCACACTCCTGGAAGCCTCCGGTGGCATCACCCTGGCCACCCTCCGCACCGTCGCCGAGACAGGTGTGGATCGCATCAGCGTCGGCGCACTCACGCATTCGGCGCCCGCATTTGATATTGGGTTGGATTATTCGGGTGGGGGGTAATTTCTGCGCAAAACGATTGCTAACCGGGTGAAATCGTTTTGGAATTTGGGTAGATCAACAGCCAGGAATTCTAACTATGCCTATTGATTTATCACCTTCAGAGCAGCTTCCTTATACCACGGTTCGCATTGAATGTGATACCCCAATCGGCAGGTCTACCGGCACCGGCTTCTACTTTGAATTCTGCCGGAAAGGCGATCATTGCGTGCCCGCAATCGTTACCAACAAACATGTCATCGCAGGTAGTACCACAGGACGCTTTCACCTTCATCTTTCAGAGAACTCGGATTCCGTTCCGACGACGCATACAGACTTCATAGTAACCGATTTTCAGACATATTGGATTGGCCATCCAAATGCAGACATCGATTTGTGCGTCATGCCGATCTCTCACCTACTGCGCTTTTCTGAGGAGCAGGGGAAGATGCTGTTTTACATCCCCATGGATGAGCGTTGGCTACTATCGGAAACAGACTTGACGGATCTGACGGCGATCGAAGAAGTTGTGATGGTTGGATACCCGAACGGGATTTGGGATCACGTCAACAACATGCCCCTGTTCCGACGCGGCGTAACTGCAACACACCCGAACACGGATTATTGTGGTCGCAGGGAGTTTATGATCGATGCTGCCTGTTTCCCCGGCTCGAGCGGTTCTCCAGTTCTCCTATACAACAGCGGAAACTACACGAACCGTAAGGGAAATGTAATATTCGGCTCACGCATTATGTTGATGGGTGTGCTTTACGCAGGCCCTCAGCACACCGCGACGGGGGAGATTGTAATTGAAACTATTCCAACTGTGTCCAAGCCGGTTGCAATCTCGCGGATACCGAACAACCTTGGGCTTATTATCAAGGCAGAACTCCTCAAAGATTTTGAGGCTTTACTTCAGCCTCCCGGCGGTTCGGCATCTGAATGAGTAGGTGCTATAACGGCCAGCAGGGACACTCAACTCCGTGGTCGCCCTGTTATCCTGACCAAATCCATTTGTCCCATTGTCACATTAAGGGGCCCAACTCCCCAACCTCACTCCCCCAGCCACCAGCGGCGGCGCATCTTCGCGCCGTAGCTGAGTCCGAACTTCTTCATCGCGATGCCCGTCACGTGCTCGGCCACTTCGTTCGGGTCGTCGCCGATGTACAGCTTCTCGAAGTCGACCGGGTCGATGGTCTTCTCGGCCACGAACTTCCGCATCTGCTCGATGCCCGGCGCCCAGTAGTCGCGGCCGACGAGGGCCACCGGGAAGTCGGCGAGTTTGCCCGTTTGCATGAGCGTCAGCACTTCGAAGAGTTCATCAAGGGTGCCGAAGCCGCCGGGGCAGACGATGAACGCATAGCTGTACTTCACCAGCATCAACTTCCGCACGAAGAAGTTCTCGAAGTCGACGAACTTATCGAGGTACGGGTTCGGCTTCTGCTCCTTCGGCAACTTGATGTTGCAGCCGACGGAACGCGCCCCGGGCACGTCCTTGGCCCCGCGGTTGGCCGCCTCCATGATGCCGGGGCCACCGCCGGTCATCACGGTGAAGCCGTTCTCGGCGAGCCGGCGACCGATGAGCCGGGCCTGCCGATAGAAGACGTGGTCTTCGTCGAAGCGGGCGGAACCGAAGACGGTGACGCACGGGCCGACGAAGCTGAGCTTGCGGAACCCGCGGATCATCTCACGCATCACTTGGAAGGTGTGCCAGAGTTCCAACCCGCGTGGCTGCGGGCCTTGGAGGAACTTGGTTTCTGGAACAAGATCCGTCTCCGGCGACGACGCCTTGCCCCAGCGGAGGATTTGCGAATCGGTGACGGGCCGAGACGAGGAGTCGAGTGCGGGGTCGGCCATGGATCCTCAACCTGGAGGGAAACGATGCTGGTGATTCGTCGGTCGGGCGTCCGTCTTGCCCGGCTCGTTGGAATTCGACACCCACGACCGGGCCTGTTCCACAGCCCGCTGGAGTTCGTCGGGTAGCCATGGTACACCGGCGAAACGGACGCGGTCGCATTCTTCCAGAATTTCTCGCAGCTCGCCGTCGGGGTAGGCCGTCGCCAGCTCCGCGGTGGTCATCGTTTCGGCAGGCACGTGGTACTGCTGGCCCACGAACGTTCGCACGATCTCCGCGAGGCGGTTCGGGGCCGTTCCGTCCGCCACGAGCAATTCCAATTCACGCAGCGCTTCGATTCGGGGTAACGGGTCCGGCACCGGTTTGCGGCGACGCAGGGCGAAGAATAATCCGATGCTGAGCAAGACAGCGACGGCAATTCCGAACCCGATGACACCCGGTGGAACCGCCGGGGGCGTGGGCAACGGCGGAAGCTCTTCGATCCCGGTGGCGGGTCGGGCCTCGTCCGCTTTCACGGTTTTGATCGTCGTTTCAACACGGATGGTCAGGGTGGGAAATGCCACCGACTTCGAAGTGACATCGTTGCCACTGGCGACGGTGAACTCGCGGAATACCAGCGGGACGGTCGAACCGGGGCTGAATGGGGACGCGCGGTACTCTTGGCTCCAGCGCTGTTGGCCATCGGGGAGATCGACGAGCTTGGCGGAACCGACGGGGACAACCTGCCAAAGTGGGGCTGATTCCTCGGCGAGAATTTGCGCCGGCACTTCGATGCGCAGCGGAGCCGGCCCTTGCAACGTGGCTTGCAGAGTGAGAGAACTCGACAGCCGGATCGTCGGACGATCCGGCACCAGGGTCGCGGTCACGGGCATGTTACTTCGCCGAGGTCACCGAGAACTTGTGCGACTTCGGCGTGGCCAGCTTGTAGATCTCGGCTTGGGCCGCGCTGATCTTCTCCATGCGCTTGGCCAACTCTTTGGTCTTCACGCCGGGGGCGACGTCTTCGACCCAGTTGGGCACATTGAAGCGGACGACGTTGAAGAAGCGATCAATCACCATGCGGTTCTTGGCGTCGATGGCCACGAGCACCTTGTTGCTCTGCTCGAAAATCGGCCCCGTCGTCAGGTTGCCCAGGTTCACGCCCGCGGCGAGTTCCTTGGCGGTCGCCGTGCTCACCTTGGCACCGTCGATGGACACGTCGTAGTTGCCGTCCTTCAAGCCGATCACCGTGAGGCCGTAAGCATTGAGGTCTTTGAGGTCGTTCATGTACGGCAGCATGGGTAGCCAGTCCTTTTGCACCGGCAACGGCAGCGCGTCGTCGAGCCGGGTGAACGTGACGCCGGTCTCCGATTTTTCAACGTCGCTGATGGTGCAACCGACGGGCATCGGCACCGCGATTTTCGTGTTGTTGGCCAGTACCGTGGCCGAGCTGACGATCGCCGGGGCATTCAGTTCCGTCAAGATGGCGTGGGCCATGAGGATGCCGCCAGGAGGGGCGGTGTGGAAGCCATCGTAATACGGCTTGGCCACTTTCGCACCGGCGTCGACCGTCTCCATCTTGTCGGTGGCGGCGCGGGTGAGTGTGAATTGATCGGCGAAGCTGATCTTTTGGCCGGCCGCGAGTTCCTTCAGTGGTGCGTAAAATTGCTTCTGCGTTTCGACGTATTCTTTACCGTTGTTCATGATCCGTTTATCGACGGCATTCGGCGAGCAGAGGGCCACGCGGACGTTGGCCTTCTTGGCCATCTCCACCATCGCCTTGGTCTTTTCGACGAACACCTTGTTCTTGGCCGCGTCGAACTTGCCGTAGCCGGCGTCGTTCATGCCGAAGTTGATGGTGACGGCCGTCGGCTTCTCGTTGAGCACGTCGTTCTGGAATCGCCCGGCCCCACCTTGGGCCGTATCGCCGCCGATGCCGGCGTTGATGAACACGAAGTTCCCTTTCGGCATCCGCGTGGTGAGGTACAATTCCATGTACGAGCTGTACTGGTACTGCTGCGTGATGCTGTCCCCCAGGAAGACGATGCGGTCGTTGGGTTTGAAGAAGAATTCCTTGGCGGGTTCTTCGGCTTGAGCGGGAACCGCCAAGAAGAGTGCCAACAACGCGAGAGTACGGCAACGCATGGGAAGGGCCTTTCGGTGGGAAGTAGCGGAACGACGGAATTGTAGCCGGCGCGGCCGGCATTTCATGGGTTTTAGAAAAGTTGTAGTCTGGCGATGCGATTACCCGGTGCGAGGAGTGCGACATGCGGAGCAACATGTTTTTGGTCTTTGTCACAGCGTCGTTGCTGGTTTCACCGGCCTGTTCCCGAAAGAAGACCGAGTTGGCCAAGCAGCAGGATGCCGAGTCTCAGAAAGATCACATCGCCTTACAAGGGGAGTGGGATGTCGTTTCGTCGGAGTCGAATGGCGAGCTTCCGCCACCCGGGCTGCTCGATGGAGGCAAATTTACCTTTTCGGGGAATGATGCCACGGTGCTGGGCAAGAAGGGGACATTCGAATTGGACGCGACCAAAAGCCCCCGGCAGATCGAATTCCTCCGGGGCAACGCGCGTCAAATTGGTATCTACAAGTTGACCGGAGACCACCTGAAACTTTGCGTCGGGCCACCGGATGACCGCCCGACGGCCTTCATCACAAAGCCCAGAACGGATCACTCGTTCTTCCTGCTCAAGAAGAAGTAGCCGATGTCACCCGATTGGGATCACTGCTTTCCGAATTGTCCACCACTCGGGCATCGGCTGCGTCTGGCGTTTCCGGCCCGATGGGTACGGTTTCACAGTCTGCCGGGTTCCAAACGCTATCCCGAGAACGAGTCCGAGTACGCTGAAGTCCTCGCTCGGCACAATATCATTCTCGGCGAGTTGACCGATCCCGAACACGACGTCGTGTTGGTGACGACCGAATATTCCGAGTCTCCCTCGCCCATCAATCCGAACGCGAGCCTCTGGCGAACGATTCCGATGCACGAGGCGGAAGATGAATTCGACGAACCGAACTACTGGCATCTTTACACCAGCATCCGAGTCTGGCGGCCCGGCGAATTCGATCCCCTCGTTCGTTTGATCGCCGCCGATGCGATGGCCGACGTGCTGATCGTCGCCCCGGACTGCCGGTGGATGCTCCACCCCTACGACGGTGGGATGGACGTGCTTTCCGAATCACCTCAAGCCTGTCGGACACTCCGAGAACGACATTTGGCTTGGCTGTCGGCACGAGAGGATGGAATGTAAGTGAGTATTGGCGGAATATAAGCTCCTATCATAACTTCGTATGGCTCGGGTCGTCGCACCACCTTCCCTCACCGATCTCCCCGCCCGGCTGGCGACGTTGCCGGGGTGGGCACACTTGCGCGCCGCGTTGAAACAGAAGCAAGCCGGTGGCATCGACGGGGCGTGGGGGTCCTCGGCGGCGCTGGCCGTGGCTGCACTGGCCGGGGAAACGCCCGCGTCGGTGCTGCTGGTGGTCCCGAACCTCACCGATGTCGGCCCGTGGGCCGAGGACCTCGCCACCTTCGGACAACGCCCCGCCATCTTCCCCGCGTACGAGTCTTGGCCCCCCGTCGAAAAGGCCGGCAAGATCGCCCCGGAAACGGGACAGCGGTTGCGCGTCCTCCAGAACCTCGCCGGTGCCGCGGCGCCGAAGTTGGTCATTGCCCCGTTCGCCGCCGTACTGCAATCGGTGCCACTGCGGGACGAACTCGCCAAGCGCGGCCGGCGGGTGAAAGTCGGCCAATCGTTGCCACCCGATGAACTCGCCGAGTGGCTGCTGACAGCCGGGTATCAACGGGTCGACTCCGTGGAGTACCCCGGTGAATTCGGCAAACGGGGTGGCATCCTCGATCTCTTCCCGCCCGACGCCACCGACCCCGTGCGGCTCGAATTCTTCGGCGACGATCTGGAATCGATCCGCCAGTTCGCCGCGCAGACCCAACGCAGCCTCGACAAGAAGACCGAACTGCTGATTCTGGGTGCCTTCGACCCGCACGCCGGTCGGGGGGGGCTGGGATTCCTGCTCGACTATTTCCCGGCCGGTTCGATAGTCGCCCTAGTCGAATCGGGTGATCTCAAGGAACAGGGTCGGCACTTCTTCGAGCGTGTCGCCAACCCCGCCGGTCTGTTCAGCCCCGCCGGCGCGTTCGAGCAGTTGATGAAACTCCCGACGGTGGCCATCTCCGCGATGCCACGACCGAGTGTCGAAGCGACGGCCCATTTGCGCGTAGAAAGTATCGAACGGTTCAGTGGCAACGTGCTGCGCGTCCGCGAGGAGTTGGACGCGATTGCGGGCAGCGGTGACACCGGCACCCACGTCTGGATCGCCTGCCAGACCGAATCCGAAATCCACCGGCTCACCGACGTCCTCCAGGCGGGCCAACTCGCGGAAACCGGCCGGGTGACGTTGGTCTCGGGGCACGTTAAGGCCGGGTTTCGGCTCGTCGATCTCGGCGTGTTGGTGCTCGGTAGCCACGAACTCTTCCACAAGGAGCTGCTGCCGCCGGGGGCCAAGCAGTCGACCAAAGCCACCGGCCGGAAGATCGAATCGCGGGCCATCGACAGCTTCCTCGACCTCAACGACGGCGACTACGTCGTCCACGTGGCCCAGGGGATTGCCCGCTTCCGTGGCATGCGGACTCTGGAAAAAGGTCGGAGTGCGGAGCTCGGAATGCGGAATGAAGACACCGAACTCCTCGATTCCGCACTCCGCACTCCGCACTCCGCATTCGAGGAGTTTCTAATTCTCGAGTTCCGCGACGGTGTACTTTTGTACGTACCCGCCACCAGGATCGACCTGATCCAGCGCTACGTCGGGGGCTCGCAGGGTGAGCCGAAACTCTCCAAACTCGGCGGGCAATCGTGGGGCCGGCAGAAGGACAAAATCTCCGAAGCGGTCATGGACATGGCCGCCGAGATGATCCAAGTGCAAGCGGTGCGGAACGCCATTCCGGGCCACGCTTACCCGGCCGACTCCGACTGGCAGCAGGAGTTCGAAGGGGCCTTCCCCTACCAAGAGACGCCCGACCAACTCACGGCCATCGCAGAGATCCGTGCCGACCTCGAAAAGCCGAAGCCGATGGATCGCCTCTTGTGCGGTGACGTCGGCTACGGCAAGACCGAAGTCGCCATCCGCGCGGCGTTCAAGGTGATTGACAACGGCAAGCAAGTGGCGATCCTCGTGCCGACTACCGTTCTCGCCGAGCAGCACTACAAGACCATCCAGCAGCGGCTTGCCGAGTACCCCTTCCGGGTCGAAGTGCTGAACCGTTTTAAGAGTGCCGCCAAGCAGAAAGAGACGATCAAAGCCCTCGCGGCCGGCACCATCGATATCGTTGTGGGCACGCACCGGCTCGTCAGCGATGCCGTGAAGTTCAAAGATTTGGGCCTCGTCGTCATCGACGAAGAGCAGCGCTTCGGGGTCGAGCACAAAGAGCGGTTGAAGCGGCTCCGCACGACCGTGGACATCCTCACGATGACGGCGACGCCGATCCCGCGGACGCTCCACAGCGCGCTCTTGGGTGTGCGCGAAATCTCGAATCTGGAAACGCCGCCGCCGGATCGCTACCCGGTCGAAACGCGCATCGTGAGCTGGGACGACAAGATGATCCGGCACGCCATCAACCGGGAGTTCAACCGTGGCGGCCAGGTCTATTTCGTTCACAACCGCGTCCACGACATCAAAGACATCGCGGCCGAGTTGGCGTACATCGTCCCCGATGCCAAGATTGCGATTGCCCACGGGCAAATGACCGAGACCGAGTTGGAAAAGGCGATGGTCGCTTTCGTCAAGAAGGAGGCCGACATCCTGGTCGCCACGACGATCATCGAGAGCGGCCTCGACATCCCCAACGCCAACACCATGATCATCAACGAGGCCGACATCTACGGCCTCGCCGACCTGCACCAACTGCGCGGCCGCGTCGGCCGGACCAAGCTGCGGGCGTATGCTTACCTGATTGTGGACGCGCACAAAATGATCTCGCCGACGGCCCAGAAGCGGCTCAAGGCGATCGAGGAGTTCAGCGAGTTGGGCGCGGGCTTCAAGATCAGCATGCGCGACCTCGAGATTCGCGGGGCCGGCAACATTTTGGGGGCCGAGCAGTCGGGGCACATCGCCGCCATCGGCTACGAGATGTACTGCCAGATTCTCGAGAACGCCGTGCGGCAGTTGAAGCACCAGCCGCCCAAGGCCGCGATCGAGGTCAACGTCGATCTGCCCTGGCCGGCCTACTTGCCGCGCGACTACGTGCCGGGCCAGAAGCTGCGCATCGAGGTCTATCGACGCCTGGCGAGGTTGCGCGACCAGAAGAAGCTCGACGACTTCCGGGCCGAACTCGCCGACCGCTACGGCCCCCCGCCGGACGCCGCGGAGTGGCTGCTCAAGGCGACCGAGATCCGCATTTTGTGCGTGAAGTGGCTGATCGCGGCGGTCCACCGCGAGAACGCCGACCTGGTGTTCACCTACCGCAACCGCAAGAAGGCCGACGAGGTGGCGAAGCTCTCCGCCGGCCGGCTCAAGGTCGTCGATGACAAGAGCCTGTACCTGCGGCTCAAGCCCGAGCGCGGCGAGGAGTCGCTGGGGGGGATGTACGAGTTGCTGAAGCGCGTGTTGGGGACGTGAGGCTATTCGAGCGGACCTGGTGCCGAAAAACAGTTTTGCCGCAGGGACGCAAAGGGCGCAAAGAAAACAAAACACAATGTTTTGGATTGCTCCGCGCTCTCTGCGGCTAACATTCCATCTTCGCCGACTTTCGTCGGCACAATCGTTACAGTCGGCCCCCGCCGGATGCCGATTTCGACTGTGTGAAACCGCACTCGCCCATCGTCGTTCTGGCCCTCGCACTGGCTGGGTGCTGCGAAACCGGCCTGTGCCGCCGGCCGCCGCAACTGCCGGCCGAGACCGCCTGCGCCCTCGGCGAAGCCGGCTACGCGCTCGGCTGCGCCGACGTGCTGGAAGTCGCCTTCGCCGACCACCCCGCGTGGGACTGCGCCGCGAGCGTCGGCCTCGACGGCCGGGTGCCGCTCGGCGACGCCGGCAGCCCGCACGTCCAGGGTTTGAGCCTCGACGACGCCCGCGCCAAGGTCGCCGAGGTCGCCAAGGTCGAGCCGGGCCGCGTCACGGTTACGCTCGCCGACTGCCGCGCCGGGCGGGTCTACGTGACCGGCCCCGAAAACCGCCTGCGCCGCACGGTGGCGTTCCGCGGCCCGGAGCCGGTGCTCGACTTCCTCTGGCGGACCGGGGCGCTGAAGCCGGGGTCGGCGGAGTTGCGCGACGTGACGGTGTTGCGGCCGAACGTCGCCGGCGGCGGCCCGCCCGAGGCGTTCCGCGTGGACGCCGCCGCGGTCGTCGGGGGCGACCACGGCACGAACGTAATCCTGCGGGCGTCCGACGAGGTCGTCGTCGGCGAGACACGGCGCTCCAGTTTCGCCCGCCTGCTGCCCGACTGGGCGCTGCCGCTGTACCGCAAGCTCGTCGGCCTCCTGCCGCCCGAAGCCTGGCCGTGGTGACGTGCTGTTAACCTGGTAACCGACGCGCCCAGTAGCCCGGACGGCGGCGCAGGTCGGCGACCGCCACGACCCAGATTCGCGCCGGCTCGTCCAAGTAGACGATCGCGTAAGGGAAGCGGCGCAGCGGGCAGAGCCGCACATCCATGCCGTCTTCCACGGCGTAGCCCAGCGGGTTGCCGCGGACCCTTGCGGCGGCGGCACTAAACTCCCGCAAGAACTGCCCGCCGACGCCCGTCTTCTCCGCGTCGTAACGGGCCGCGGCTTGACGCAGTTCGTGTTCCGCGTCGGGATCAATCGCGAGCGGCTTTACGGGTAAGTCTCACGCAACTCGGCTAGCACGTCGTCGAGCGGCCGGCCGGTCACGCGGCCCGCGCGGGCGGCCGAGACCCGCCGCGCGATCTCAGCCCGCCAGGCGTCCTCAACGGCCGCGTCCGGCCCCAGCGAGTCGAGCAGGAACGACGCGAGGTCCGCGCGTTCAGTCGCCGACAGGTCTTGGGCCTGCGATTTGAGTCGATCGATCGAGTCGTTCATGGGTTCCCCCGGTGTCCGAATTCGCCAGCAGTATACCTCGAACGCAGCGGCCATTGCGATGGGAATCCACCGGCGGACGGCTGTCCGGCTACCGGCCGTAGGTCCACACAACTTGGTCGATCTTGCGGGGCGTCCACTCGGCAGTGTCGAACCGCCGGTTGTTCTCGGCCGCCTGGCGGGTCATGATCGCGATGAGCGTCACGCCGTCGGTCACGGTCAGCCCTTCGGGGTTCATGGCCGCGAGTGCCACGGCCTCGGGCAAGTCACTGACGCCGCGCAACGCCTTGACGACGAACTGGTCCACGGTACCAAAGTGTGCTGGGTACATCAGCGCCAGGAGGCCGGACGCGCCGGCCACGCCCAGCCCGCCGATCTTGGTAGCGACGGCCAGGCCCGCCCGGACTTGGGTCGGGTCGAGGTGCAACAACTGGTCCTTGATCCCGTGCAGGCCGTCCAGGCCGCCAAGCTCGGCGACGTGCTTCGACAGGCTCTGGGTCGTCGTGGCGTAGCGGTTCGGGGCGGTGTACTTCCAGCGGAAGTATTCGTCGCGCAAGAAGTCATACCAAGCCTGCGCATCGAAGTCGCGGACCCGCTCCAGGTCCAGCCGGTCGAGCGACCGCTCGAGCGCGAGGTTCGCCGGCTGCACGTAGTCCCAGTATCGCTCCAGGGCGGCGGCCCACACTTGCGGGTCGTTCGAGTGCCACAGTTCATCGATCGTCGGCATCGGGCAGTCCTCGGGGCGAACGCAGTGCGTTCACGATGTCACACCGATGGACTTGCACCCCGGCAGGCAGTTGTGACATCCCCTTGGGGGCGAACTCGGGGGACTGTCGTCCCCCGCTCGCTAAGAGCGGGCCGACCCGAACTCCAGTCGCTCACGCTCTTGGCTCGCCACAGAGTTACCCCACGAAGAGTCGCCAGATGTCGAGGCCGACCACAAAGAGCATCAGGCTCAGTACGCACGCCAACCCGGCGTACGTCAGCAGCACCTGTACCGACTCGGGGGCCGGCTTGCCGCGAATCCCCTCGTACAGCAGGAACACCATGTGGCCGCCGTCCAGCACCGGGATCGGCATGAAGTTCACGACCGCGAGGTTGATCGAAATCATCGCCATCCACAACAGCAGGTGCCACACGTCTTGGCCCGCGATCAGATACGAGATGCGGCCCAGGGTGATCGGGCCGGACATCGACTTCACCGACACGTCGCCGAACACGATGCCGTACAGGCCCTGGTAGGTCATGCGGATGCCGCGGTAGGTGCGGTAGCCGCCCATGTTGAGCGCGCCCAGCATTTCGTCGGCCCGCTGGACCACCGTCGCCTTGGCGAAGTTCAGGCCCAGCGGGAAGAGCGGCCAGCTCCGGTCGAGGTCGGCCGCGAGTTCCGCCGTCTGCTCCTGGCCGTCGCGCTCGAACTTGAACTCGACGACGTGCGGGGCCTGGAGTTGCAGGGTGTTATCGACGAACGGCCACTGGTGCGGCTTGACCGGCTCGAACTTGGTGTCGGCCTCCTTGCCCTGGTGATCGACCGCCCGGAACTTCACCTCCAGGATCTTGTCGTTCGGCTGCAAGCCGGCCTTCGCGGCCGGCGACGGGGTGCGGCGCTCCGGGGCCGGCAAGTTCCGCTCGGCGGCGGCGAACGGCTCGACGGCGTGGACCACCGCGAGCACCTGGTACGTTAGCCCCAGGCCGTTGAGCGCCACCGGCGTGCCGGAGCCGAACAGCGGGGCGACCTCGTCGGCGTAGGCGTCGTCCCACGCCAGGTCGAGCGTCTTGCGCTGCGGCGAGTGCTCGACCGTCCGCAGCACGGTGAGCTTCAGCTTGCGACCGGCGGCGGTGCGGGCGGCCCACTGCGACAGGTCGTGCGGCAGCCGCACCGGGTCGAGCGGCTTGACGGCCACCTTGGCGTCGGTCGGCGGGGCCTCGGTCGCGTCGGTGGTCAGTCGCGTCGTCCGGCCGTCGGCCTCGGGCAACTCGACCGCGACGATCGTGTCGCCGGGCGTCAGCGGGGACTTCTTCGTCTCCGGCTGGCGGGCCATCAACTCGGACCTGGACGCCGGCGAGTCGCGGCGCACGGCCGTCACCTCGCCCATGCGCATGCGCAGGCCGAGGTCGTAGTGGAACGCCGCCGGGACGGTCACGCGCACCACCGCGGCGTCGGTCACCGCCCCTTCAATGGCGCGGCGGGTCAGGTCGTAGGTCACCGGCTTGCCGAGCAGCAGCCGCTGGCGGTTCTGGTAGTCGAAGAACGCGCCGGGCATGCCGTTAGCGCGCGGGTCCATCGGCGTCACGGCCGTGGGGTTGGCGGGGTCGGTCATGCCGACGATCGTGTCGCCCGGCAGGAAGCCCGGCTGGCCGTCGGTGCGGCTCGCCTGGGCGTAGACGCTGCCGGGCAGGTACGGCAGGCCGGGGTCGCGCTTGGCGTGGAACAGTTCGAGGCTGTTCGGCGGGGCGATGCCGAGCATCGGGGCCATGCCGCCTTCGAGCTTGAACGGCTCCGCATCGAGTACGGTGCGGGTGCCGCGGTACTCGAGGTCGAGGTTGACGCTGGCGTTGCGGTCGGTGCTGAACACGATCGGCCGGATGTCGTCGAACCACGGGTTCTCGCGGCTGTTGATGCGACGCACTTCGCTGCCGGAGTGGATGCCGGCCTTCCACGCCCCGCTGCCGGCCTCGACCTGAGCGATGACGCCGGGCGACTCCTCGACGCCGTGCAGGTAGCAGCCGACGAACAGGCACGCCGCCAGAATCACGTTCATGATCACGCCGGCGCTGATGATGAACATCCGCTGGAGGACCGTCTTGTTCTTCAAGTTGCGCGGGTCGGACTTCTGGTCCTCGGTCTCCTCGGCGACCACGTCGCCGCTCTGGCCGTCGCCCTCGCCGACCATCGCGACGAAGCCGCCCAGGGGGATCAGTGCCACCTTGTACGTCGTCTCGCCGTACTTGTACGAGCAGAACGGCAGCGCCGGGCCGAAGCCGATGCTGAAGGTCTTAACGTGGACGTCACACAGCTTGGCCGCGGTGAAGTGGCCGGCTTCGGGCTGAGCTTCATCATTTTCATCCACGAACT
>JANXWE010000192.1 GCA_025351325.1 Fimbriiglobus sp. | reverse complement strand
GGTTGACCGTCACTCGGTCAGCCGGTTGCGTTCCGTGCGCGCCACAAATACGGTGGTCGTCATGTCGGCGGCGACGTTCACCGTGGTGCGGCACATATCCAAAATGCGATCCACACCGAGGATGATGGCGATCGCACTCGCAGGCACTTTATCGTGGGTCGCCGTCACCAAAACCATCCCGATTAGCGGCAGCGATCCACCCGGTACCCCGGCCATCCCTGTCGCTGTGAGGATGCTGAGCACCAGCACAATAATCTGCTGTTCCAGAGTCAAATCGACACCGAAGACTTGGGCGAGGAACAGTACCGTCACCGATTCGAACAGGGCCGTCCCGTTGTGGTTCATCGACGCACTCAACGGCAGCACGAAGTGGGCGATCGACTTCGGAATCTTCAAATCTTCGACGGCATTCTTGATGGCCGTGGGGAGCGTCGCACTCGAGGAACTGGTGCTGAAGGCGGTCACGAGCGTCGTCGAAATGGCCCGGAAGAAGAACCACGGGTTCATACCACCAAGCAGCCAGACGAGCAGCGGGAGCACCACCACCAAGTGGATGGTCAATCCGCCGAGCACGGTGAAGACGAACGCCCCGAGTGCCAACAACAATTTGTATCCGAAGAGCGCGGTGGTGCTGTAGATCAACGCGAAGACGCCGACGGGTGCGATTCTCATCGCCAGGCCGATGATGAACTCGGTAATCTGGTTGACCCCTTCGAGGAACTGGATCAGCAGGGCGGCCCGCGTCGCTTCGATCTGAGTGAGGGCAATCCCGACCAGGATAGCCGTAAAGATGACGGCGAGCATGTCTTTTTCGACGAAGGCCTTCAACGGGTTCTTCGGCACCGCGTTCACGAAGGTGTCGATCCCGAAGTCACTTTTGACATCGAGCTTCCCCTTGGCTTCTTTGGCGTAGTGCGCGAGCAATTCTTTCTGCTGCGCTTCGGGGACTTGATCACCGGGTCGCAAGACATTGACGAGCGTCAGCCCGATGACCGCCGCGAAGCCCATGGTGACGATGAAATAGGCGAACGTCTTGGCTCCGACCCGACCGACATCCCCGGAACCACCGAGACGGGTGACACCGAGTGCCAGAGACGCGAACACCAGTGGGATGATTCCCAAAAACAGCAAATTCATGAACAGGTCGCCAATCGGCTTGGCGACGTACTTCACGCTCCACTCGACCCACAGTGCCCGTTTCACGGATTCCGGTTCGGGTTGCACGACAGCGCTGCCAGAAATCGCCGATACCGCCTCGCGCTGTTCGGCGGACAGTGGAGGTGGCACAGCCGGGGTAGTGAAGTAATTGACGAGCGAGCCGACGAGCGCTCCCAGAATCAACCCGAGAAGAACACGGGAGTGCGACACGTTCGCGGCAGCGGCCATGGAGTACACCTCGGGGAATCGGCTCCGGAGTGTTCTATCACTTCTGCAAGATGAGCTTGCCCCGGCGTGTCAGACGCAAGCGGTACCGCTCGCCGTTGTGAACAATCACGATCTCTTTTTTCGATGCGAATAGATCCTCGGATCGAAGCACAACTTCAACGTCGGACACGTTAGCGGCCGTGGCAGAGGAATCGTCCACTGACTCAATTTGAGACTGAATATCAGGCAGTTGACCCGGCATCGAACATCTCGCACAAAATTTGTACTCTTTTTTCGAGACACGGATTGACTGTAGTTCTTGGGCGGATAATGTAAAGGGAAGTTGGTGAGAATTGATCTCAGCAATCAATTGTTGAGCCTGCTTTGCTTTCCGTTCGGGATGCGCCGAGATTCTCGGCCGCTCACCTTCCGTCGCGTGCGGCTCCGGTCGAGTCCGAAACCTTTTCACTCACGGAGATTCCCATGGTTCCCGTCCTACGTCGTCGCGCCTTCACGCTCATTGAGTTGTTGGTGGTTATCGCCATTATCGCCGTCCTCATCGGGTTACTTTTGCCGGCCGTCCAGAAGGTGCGTGAAGCGGCCGCCCGGATGAAGTGCAGTAACAATTTGAAGCAAATTGCCCTCGCCAACCATGGCTACCACGACGCGAACGAACGCTTCCCGTACGCCACCACCGATCGCCAACCGGGCGAACTGACTTCGAGCTACGTCACCGGCTTCATACTCATTCTGCCGTACTTGGAGCAGGATGCGGTGGCCCGCCGTTGGAATGCGAAACTCCCCCGCAACGACACGAGCACCGAGCCGACGCTCGGCTACTCGAATAGCAGCTTGCAGAAGTTGGTCATCCCGGCTTACACCTGCCCGACGATGACGCCCCCGACGGGGCCACTCGGCGGCACCGAGAACCGCGCGTATTGCAGCTACCTCTTGGCCAGCGGTACCCAAGATGTCACGCTGCACCCCTATTGGTCAGCGTACGGGTTGCCGACGCCGCCCGCCTTCGATGGTGTGATCGTCCCGCTCAAGGATAAATCGACCGAGCCGACCAATCCGAACCGTGTGACGAACATCGCCGGAATTTCGGACGGCACGTCGAACACGTTCCTCGCCGGCGAAACCGACTTCAAACCGCGTGGGGTAGGATCGTCGTCGTACGGTGGTGTTTGGGCGTACGGTTATATCGGCTACTCGTGGGGTACGACGTTTGTGCCCTTCAACAAGCACAACAATACGACCAACGTTTACGGGGCCTTCCGGAGCGAGCACACCGGCGGGGCGAACTTCGCCCTGACGGATGGATCGGTGCGATTTGTCCGTGAGTCGATCACCCCCGAAACTTACAACGCATACGGTACCCGTAGCGGCGGCGAAGTTGCCAACCTCGATTGACCACGAACCCGAAAGGTGATGATGCGAACGTATCGACTCTTGGTGATGATGGTTTTGGTATTCGGATTGGTCGGTTGTGGAGTAAAATCGGATTCGGCTAAGACGCCGCCAACCCCGTTGACCGTGGCCGAGTGGAAGTTGCTGCCCGTCGAACAAAAGTACGAGCCGGACGCGATTGAACGACTGAAACAGGGTGACCCGGCACTAGAAACCCCGGAAGGTTGGGACGCGTTCAACCGCGCGACGCTACTGCCGAGTCGCAAAAAAGATTTCCCGAACGGTCCGAAACGATGACGTCCGGTGCCGGTGAATTTCACAATTGATACCACCTATTGGAGTACCCATGATCCGCAACGTGTTGGCTTTACTGGCCTTGGTTCTCGGCACCGTCGCCGCCCCAGCGCACTTCGTGTACCTCGTCCCGGCGAAGGACGGCAAATCGTTCCAAGTGGTGTTCAGCGAGACGCTCGAACCCGATGACGCGGTCACCGTGGAAAAGATTGCCGGACTGAAACTCACCGGTCGCTCCGGCGACGGCAAAGACGCCACCTACGAATGCAAGAAGGGTGACCATTGCCTGACCGGAACCATGACGGGTATCCCGAAAGTGGCCTTCGGCAGTGTGACATACGGACTCATTACTAAGGGGGACAAATCGAGTTTGCTGGCCTACCACCCGAAGGTCGTGTTCGCAGGGTGCGACGAGAAAACGTCGACACTCGGTGAAACTGTCCCTGCCGAATTGGTACCCGTGCTCACGGCCGGTTCGGTGCAGTTCCGCCTCCTCGCGGCCGGAAAACCGGTCGCGGAAACGGAAGTGAACGTGCTGAAACCGGACGGTAAAAAAGAGAAGTTGAAGACCGATGCGAAAGGTTCAACCGCGAAATTGGAAGGGGCTGGACGGTACGCCGCCTGGGCCAAGCACGCCGAAGTGAAAGAAGGCGAACACGACGGTAAAAAGTACGGTGACATTCGCCATTATGCCACGTTGGTGGTCGATGTGGCCGCTGCGGAGCCGAAGTCGGGCATGCCCGATCTGCCGGAAGCGTTCAGCAGTTTCGGTGCGGGGACAGTCGACGGTTTCGTCTACGTTTACGGTGGCCACGCTGGCAAAACGCATTCCTATTCGCAAGAGACAACACTCGGCAAATTCCGCCGGATGAACGTCGCCGACGCATCCAAAGGTTGGGAAGAATTGACCGCCGGCAAGCACCTCCAGGGCCTGGCGTTGGTCGGGTACAAGCAGTCGATCCTCCGCGTCGGTGGGATGGAGCCACGCAACGCCAAAGGCGATAAAGCCGACAACAACTCGGTGGCCGGCGTGCAGAGCTTCGACCTGAAAACTTTGAAATGGACCGACTTGGCCGATCTGCCTGCCGGGCGTTCGTCACACGATGCCGTGGTCGTCGGGGATACGCTGATTGTGGTTGGTGGTTGGAACATGAAGGGTGCCGCCAAGAGCGAGTGGCTCACCACGGGGTGCACGCTCGACTTGGCAGACGCCAAAGCACAGTGGAAGACTATCGAGCAGCCGTTCAGCCGCCGGGCGCTGACGGCAACGGTGCTCGATGGCCGGGTGATGGTGATGGGTGGGATGAACAGCGAAGGGACGATGGATCACTCGGTGAACATTTTCGACCCGAAAACCGGCAAATGGACGTCCGGGCCTAAAATCCCCGGAGCCGGGATGAACGCCTTCACCCCGGCCGCGTGTGTCGTCGATGGCAAAGCGTACTTGAACCCGGCCGACGGCAAAGTGTACCGGTTGAACGGCGAATCATGGGACGAACTCACCGCGGTGAAAACCCCACGCTGGGTGCACCGCATGGTTCCCATTTCGGACGGTCGGATGCTCGTACTCTGCGGGGCCACCGGCTCCGGCAGCGTGGCCAGCTGCGAGGTAGTCGGTACTAAGTGAAAGATCACCCTCGCAATTTGGTATGTACCTGTGTCCACCGGAGTAGTTCCGAGGGACACGGGAGTGATTTTCATGCTCACCATTCGCAAATCGTCCGAACGGGGCCACGTCCAGCACGGTTGGCTCGACACCTGGCACACCTTTTCGTTCGGGGACTACTTCGACCCGGCCCACCAAAGTTTCCGCTCGGTGCGGGTCATCAACGATGACCGGATCGATGCCGGGCAGGGTTTTGGCACGCACCCGCACCGGGACATGGAAATCTTCACCACGGTGCTGACGGGGCAGTTGCAGCACCGCGACAGTATGGGCAACGGCTCGGTGATCGGCCCCGGCGAATGGCAGATGATGTCGGCCGGAACGGGCGTGCAACACAGCGAGTTCAACCCGTCGCCGACGGAGGCGGTGCACCTGCTGCAAATTTGGATCGTCCCAGACAAGAAAGGGTACACCCCGCGCTACGATCAAAAGTCGTTCGCAGACGAGCCGAGTGGGGCGTGGATGCTGGTCGCCACGCCGGATGCCCGCCAAGGGTCGTTGGCCGTCCGGCAAGACGTCCGCATCCTGGCGGCCAAGGTACTTCCGAACGAGGTTCTCCGCCACGAGTTTGACGGCAGTCGGGCTGGATGGTTGCACGTCGCCACCGGCTCGTTGACCATTGAGGGCCAACGGTACGACGCCGGGGACGCGGTCGCCATCGAAGGGCAACAATCCGTGGAATTGGTCGGAATCGCCGACGCCGAAGTGATCCTCTTCGACTTGGCTTAGTCTTTCTTCATACCGAATTGGTCGAACAGTCGCCCCTCGTGATCGAACACTTTGCAGTCGAGCGTGCCGCCCTGGACGGTGAAATAGCAGTAGTGGAAATCGACCCGACTCTGGTTCTTGAAGAACGCCGGGGTTGGTTCGAACGGTTCGAGTGTTCCCCCGCCGCCACCGGATGTCACGTAGGTCACGCCCGCTTTGCGATCCACTTTCCCGGCCCGAATGGGCCACGTCCGCTCGTACGCATGGATGTGGCCATTCATCGCCAAATCGACGTGGTGTTTGTCGTAGAGGGCAATCAGCGGCTTGTGTTTGAGGGCACCGTAGGTCGAGTTGGTCTTCGCCGTGTCGCCGTAATCGTCGCTGTCCGACGAATAGCAAGGGTGATGATGGTAACAGATTTTCCAGGTCGCGTCGGACGCTGCCAGGGCACTGTCAAGCCACTTGTATTGTTCGCTGTCCGCGTCGACGGGCTTGTTGGTGTCGATGCAAAAGAACTCGGCGTTGCCGTACTGGAACGAGTAGTAGTACTCCGGTTTCGGCAGCGAAAAATACTTGTAGTAATGGGCGTGGTTCTTCTCGTGGTTGCCGATGCACGGGTAGACCGGCACATGGGCGAACAGCTCTTGGCACGGCTTGAACAGGTCGTCCGTCCACTGCTTCAAGTCCGGCCCGTTGTCGACCACATCACCGAGGTGGATCACGAAGTTCGGTCGGCGGTCCCACATCAACTTGGCCACCTTGCCGGTGATCACGGGGTTGCGTTGGGTGTCGCCGATCACGGTGAAGGAATACGCGTCGGCGGTGTCGACGGCGGTGAAAAATGTGGACGGTTTGCCGACGAATTTCTTGCCGTCGGCGTCGGTGCAGACCATGCGGTAGAAGTACTTCGTTTTCGGTTGCAAGTTGTCGAGCTTGATCTCGTGGAGCGTGTCGGCCTTGTCCACTTTGGCGACTTTGTCGGTGGGAAACACGGTGCCGTATTCCAGTTCGCAGGTCGTCGGTGTCGGGGTTTCGCCCATCACCACGATGCTCGTTCGCGTGGCAAATTGCAGGTACGGTTCCATGACGAACTTCGCAGTTGTCGCCGGATCCGGAACGACCGGTTTCTCGTCGGGAGTTGTGGCCGAAGTCGTCCTCATCAGCACAGCGAGTGCGCCGACCACAACGACACACGAGCCGGCTAAAAGCCAATTGCGGAGGGGCATGATCGACCTCGGGGTTTTGTTTTTAGCGGTTGGCTCGTTCACCCGTGATGAGCCGGGCTGTGCGGTTGCGGGTGATGTAGTTCCAGGACCATTGGAAGAGTACCATCATGCGGTTCTCGAACCGGGCCAAGTACAGAATGTGGATGAACAGCCACGCGAGCCAAGCGATGAAGCCGCTCAGCTTGATCCCTTTGCTTTCGAGGACGGCACGGGACCGGCCGATGGTCGCCAAGTTGCCTTTATCGAAGTAGCTGAAGGGCTTCAACACACTCTCGCCTTTGAGTCGACGCAGCAGTGTGTTCGCCACGTATTGGCCCTGTTGCAAGGCCACCGGGGCGACGCCGGGGAGTTGCTTCCCGGCAGAATCTTTCATGAAGGCCATGTCGCCGATGGCAAAGATATCGCTGCGAGCACCGACGGTGCAATCGGGGTTCACGACGATCCGGCCCGCTTTGTCGAGTGTCACGCCACCGACGGCCTCGGCCAGCAGTTTCCCGAGCGGATTGGCTTTCACCCCGGCCGCCCAGACGACACACTCCGTGGCCACAGGTTCGATAATCCCGCCCCGGTCGATGGTCACTTTGTCGGCGGTGATGTCGGTCACCCGGCAGTTCAACCAGAGTTCGACACCGATCTGCGACAGCGAGTCTTGTGCCCGTTTCGAGAGCTTTTCGGCAAAGCTTTGAAGCACCCGTTCGCTGTTCTCGACGAGGATCACGCGGGCATCGGCGGGGTCGATACTGCGGAAGTCGCGTCGCAAAGTTTGCCGGGCGAGTTCCGCGATGGCCCCGGCCATTTCGACCCCAGTCGGCCCACCACCGACGATCACGAAGGTGAGATGTTTCTTTCGGTTGGCCACGTCGGGGTCGGCCTCGGCCCGCTCGAATGCACTCAGGACTTTGCGACGAATTTCCGTGGCATCTTCCAAGGTCTTCAGACCCGGTGCGAACGGCCCCCAGATGGCATCTTTGCCGAAGTAATGGTGCGTCGAACCCGACGATACCACGAGGATATCGAAGGGGATGCGGGCACCGTCCTTCAACAGCACGTCGTTGGCGACGAGGTCGAACCCGGCGACTTCCGCGAGGATCGTTTTGGCGTTCTTCTGGTACTTCAAAATCGACCGCAACGGTGCGGCAATGTTCGCCGGGGAGAGTGCCCCCGTGGCCACCTGATAGAGCAGGGGTTGGAAGAGGTGGAAGTTCCTTCGGTCGATGAGCGTGATCGCGCCGGGGAATTTGCGGAGGTCGGTCGCGCACGTCAGTCCGCCGAAGCCTCCGCCGATGATGACGACCCGATTCGCTGGCGCGACACTGCTCATTGACGGTTCTCTCTTGGGGTACGACTGCGATCCCATTTTACGAAGTTTGCGACCGCGACTGAACCCATTGATAGCCGAGGACGACGGCGACGGCAGGAGTGAACCAGATCGGTTCTGCCAGCCCGACAATTCGGAAGCCGAACCAGGAAATGAGTGCGAGGGCGAGGAGCGTCAACCGGGGGTCACGGGAACCGCTTAAAAGGGCCAGCACCGGCAGTACCAACACGGTCAGATCGAAGATCCAGCCACCGTAGGGCGCCACGAGGCACGACAGCAAGACGATCCACGGTAAGGCGCTGGGCCAATGGATCGGTCGTTTCCAATTCCAAACGATGACGGCGATGCACGTGATCCCGAGCGGAAGAAATTGAAGCCCGAAGCGATCCGGATCGATGGCTCGTCGGAATTCGTAGCTGAGGAGTGGCACGTCCCAGTCGGCAAGGCGGATCGCATCTGGCGTTGTCGGTCGGCGCAGCGCATCGACGAACCATTGGAAAATTTGGGGCTGTACTGCGACCGCGAACAACGAACCGCCCGCGAGAACTGCGACCCCTCCGAAGAGCGCCCGTCGGCCATCACGGTTCCAAGCGTCCCAAAGGAGCAGCACGCCGAAGACGGCGAGCAGGTGCGGTTTGATGGCCGTGAGCGCGGCGAAGCCACCGGCGAGCAGCGGCCGTGACGGACGGAACCGCACGAAGCCCGCCAGCCCCAAGAGGATGAATCCAGTGTTCTGGCCGAAGTGAAGATTCCAGAAGAATGGGCAGAAACCGAACGTGGCGACAAGTTTCCAACTTGTCGACAAGTTGGAAA
>JANXWE010000171.1 GCA_025351325.1 Fimbriiglobus sp. | reverse complement strand
CAGCGCAACGACAAGTACGAGGCCGCCGCACTGCGGTTGCTGCACGAAGGCAAAGCCTACCCAGACTACACCACCCCAGATCAGCAGGCCGAGGCTCGCAAGCAAGCCGACCTGGCCCGCAAGCCGTATGTGCATCGCGGCACCAACCGTGAAGTACCCGCCGAGGAGAACGTCCGGCAATATGCTGCGGCACCCGCGCCGCTGCTGCTGAAAGTGGAACCGGGGCAGTCGGTGAAGTTCGCCGATGCGGTGAAGGGCAAGCAGGACATTTCCACCGACACGCTCCGCGACCCGATGCTGCTGCGCGGCCCCGACGGCAGCGGATTGTGCCGGGCGGTGTACAACTTCGCCACGGTGGTGGACGACACCGACTTCGGCATTACCCATGTGGTGCGCGCCATCGAGCACCTGTCGAACACGCCGACGCAGATTCTGATGTACCAAGCGCTCGGGGTCACGCCGCCGACGTTCGGGCACATTCCGCTGGTGAACTACAACAGCAACAAGATGAGCAAGCGGAACCTGCCGCCGCTGAGCGCCGACGAGATCGCCAAGTTCAAAACCTGCGGTTGGACCGAAGACGAAATCAAAGGCCGCGAAGATTTGAACATCGCCACGGTCGCGTATTACCGCGAGATCGGCTACCTGCCGGAAGCGCTGATCAACTATTTGTGCCGGCTCGGTTGGAGCATGGACGGCGAATCGGAGTTCATCCCGCTCGACAAGTTGATCGCGAACTTCAGCCTCGAACGGGTGACCGACGCCCCCGGCAACTACGACGCGAAGAAGCTCTTCTGGCTGCAAGGCGAGTACATGAAGCTGGTGCCGACGGCGGAGAAACTCGAGCGCTGCCTGCCGTTCTTGCGGCGGGCCAAGTTGATCGGCGAAACCTGCGACGACGCCACGCGGGCGAAGCTCACTCGGGTGATCGACGCGGCAGGGGATCGCATCAAATTATTCAGTGACGTGCTGGCCTTCGCCGCACCGATTTTGAAGGACGAGATCGAGTACGACGGCTTCGCGGTGCAGAAAGCGTTCGCCGATGCCAAGAACCCGAATGCGCGGGTATTGCTCGCGGAGTTCGCCGACGTTCTGCGCGGTTGTGAACCGTTCGACGCGATGACCACCGACAAGGCGCTGCACGATTTCGCCACGGCTAAGGGGGTCAAGCCGAACGCCGTCGTGACCCCGGTGCGGGTCGCCGTGACGGGCAGCAGTGTCGGGTTCGGCCTGTTCGATACCTTGGCGATCCTGGGGAAGGCTGTGTCGTTGCAGCGCATCGAGAGTGCGCTCCAGTAAAACAGTCTTGATCCCGGACAGGCACAAAGAAAGGGCCGGCGATCCTTGCGGATCGCCGGCCCTTTCGCATCGCCGGGGCGACGGAGGGGTTCAAATTAGTTGTACTTGGTCATTTCCAGCAACACATCGCGTTGCGTGTCGGCGTTTGGCCCGACGTACAAGTGCAGGTGGTCTTTGTCGATGGCGACCACTTGGACACGCGGTTTCTTGATGTAAACCGGGTTCGGGTAGCTCGACTGAATCGTTTCGTTGTAGTACACCGCACATTCCCAATGGCAGTGGTGCAGTTGAGCCATCCCGACGAGCGGGAAGAACCGGGGCGGGTCGATCTTGTCGACCAAACGGTTCCGAGCAAAGGTGAAGTCGTCACGGAATTCTTCGTAGATGAACGGCACGCCACGAATCTGGGCCGGGAGACTGCGGAGAATTTCTCGCTCAGTCGGAGCATCTTCACAACGCGGTTCCGGAGCACCGTCGCGGATTGGCGGCATCAGCGGGGTTCGGAAATCGTTTTTGTGGTTGTATTTCTCTTCCATCCGCGTGGCGACCCACGGCTGGACGCAACCGGTGGTCATCGTCAACAGCAACGCGGCAACGGCGACGCCTTGCTTGGTCATAGACTTGGTCATGATTCCCCCTCGTGGAATGCCGAGTATTCCTTGGCTGAGAGTGGTATCGGTTATCCGGATGATGCAGTTCAGGAAAAATCTGCGGGAAATGAATTTGGTGGTCGAATTTTCGCAGTTCAATTCCACAACTGAAACCGGGCTTACCCACAATCGCGTTTTTGCCACCGCCACGGGCTTATCTGATCGCAGATTTGCATCTGGTTGATTTTCAACAATAGGCTACCTGGCGAGCCACATAGGCCCGACAGGCCGGATCAACCGATTTTATCTTGGCAATCATATCTGGCACAGAATTTGCTTTGCTATTTTGTTAAGATTCGATGAAATGACGTCCGTTTCGTGATGTAGGTTCTACTAGGAGTATTTATTGTGTTTCGTCTTTGGTGATCTGCTGTTTTCGCAGCATTTCTGTCGATTCGCCCCTGCAAGGCTGCGAGTTGTTTTTACCCAGGAGGTTCAGGTGGTTTCTGTTCGCCCTTCGATTCGCCGCGGCTTTACGCTGATTGAACTACTGGTGGTGATTGCGATCATCGCGATCCTCATCGGACTGCTTCTTCCGGCCGTGCAAAAAGTCCGTGAAGCGGCTGCCCGTATGAGCTGTAGCAACAACTTGAAGCAGGTTTCGTTATCTGCCCACAACTACGAGAGTGCGAACCAAGTGTTCCCTCCCGGCCTCAACCTCAGAGTCAGTGGCCCCGGTAGCACAATTGCCAACTCCATGAGTGCATTGACGTACTTGCTTCCGTACATGGAACAAGACAACGTTTTCCGCCTAAGTCCTCAGGAAGCATTCCAGAATCCAATCGTCGCCCCGTACAACTCGGGTGGGCCGACGTGGTGGGGTTCGATCAGTGTGACCGGCCCGAACGGTGCCGGTGCCAACGGGGCTTGCGTGATTGCCGCACGCTCGAAAATCAAGGCTTTCTTGTGCCCGTCTGACGATCCTGAAACCCAGACAAGCGGCGTGTTCATCAGCTTGACAGTCGCTGGAAGTACGTTATTAGGTTCCACCAACGCCAACGGTGGCAATGCTTCAAATGCGGGTCGTACAAACTATCTAGGCGTTGCCGGAGAATTTGGGGACTCGCCCGATATTGCACCGGAATATGTCGGTATCTTCTACGCCAATTCGAAGACCAAGATCACGTCGATTACCGATGGTACCTCGAATACCGCCATGTTCGGCGAAGCTCTGGGCGGCACCGCAACCGGTACAAGACTGACCTCGCTCACGTGGATGGGTGCCGGTTCGCTACCGACGTATTGGGGCTTGCCAACGGCTCCAGACTGGTACACGTTCGGTAGTAAGCACACAGGCGTCGTTCAATTCGGCTTCGGGGATGGTTCGGTTCGCTCGATGCGAAAAGGGGTCGGCTCGACCCCTGGTTCTGCGGATTGGTACGTTCTGCAAGCCATCGCCGGCCAACGTGACGGTCAGGTCATCGATTTCAGTTTGGTCGGTCAGTAATGCAGTCGAAACGGGAATTCGCTGAGTGATGTCTCCGAGAGATGAACGACTCGAGTGAGCGAACTGATTTGCAGTTCGCTCACTTCGTTGACAAGCTTGCTGAAAATAACCACTCTCACCCAGATTGTTTCAATATTCAAAATACGACAAGTGCAATTTGTGACCCGTTTACAGTCGTTCTTGACGCTTCAACTCTCGGCATCGCATGAAATTTCTGCCAGATTTTTGGGCATCAGGATGGCGCAAAACCGTCTGGACTTCCGACCTTCTGCCAGAATATTGAGTGATAGTAAAGTCATATCCAGTATCGACTTAGCACTTCATAACCGCATTGCAAATCCACTGGTTATCACGTTTGGCACCGACTCTGCTAATTAAAAATCTGTTAATTTTGTTCAGAATGGTCTTGTAGGAAGTGGTGTAGTGTCTGCTATTATTGCTTCTTCACAGCATCCACTCTTTGTCCGACTCTTGACTTTGGCGATTTGCCGCCGTTGCGGCTTTTCTTTATTCTCAGCCCTTTTGGGCAGTGTCTTTTCCTTCTGAGGAGGTGTCAAGTGGCTTCCGTTCGTCCCTCAATCCGCCGTCGGGGCTTCACCCTGATTGAACTGCTGGTGGTGATTGCGATCATCGCAATTCTCATCGGTCTCCTTCTACCGGCGGTGCAAAAAGTCCGCGAAGCGGCCGCCCGCATGAGCTGTAGCAACAACCTGAAGCAGATCGCGTTATCTGCCCACAACTACGAGAGTGCGAACCAAGTGTTCCCTCCCGGTCTCAACCTGCAAAAGCCCGGTGGCCCCGGTAGCGTGATCGCCAACTCCATGAGCGCGTTGACGTACTTGCTTCCGTACATGGAACAAGACAACATCTTCAAGTTGATTCCGCAAGAAGCATTCCAGAACCCAGTGATCGTTCCTTACAACTCGGGTGGCCCGACCTGGTGGGGTTCGATCAGCGTGAGCGGCCCGAACGGTGCCGGTACCAACGGGGTTTGCGTGATTGCCGCACGCTCGAAAATCAAAGCCTTCCTGTGCCCCTCGGACGATCCTGAAACCCAAACAGTTGGTGTTTTCATCAGCATGACCACCGTCGGTTCAACGCTGACCGGTTACTACAACGCCAACGGTGGCAATGCGTCCGGTGCGGGTCGTACGAACTACATCGGCGTTGCCGGTGAATTCGGTGATTCTCCAGACGTTGCTCCAGAATATGTTGGTGTGTACTACGCCAACTCGAAGACCAAGATCACGTCGATTGTGGATGGAACTTCGAATACCGCCATGTTCGGCGAAGCTCTCGGTGGTACGTCATCCGGCGTCCGCCAATTCGCTCTGACCTGGATGGGTGCCGGTTCACTCCCAACGTATTGGGGCTTGCCAACCGATCCAGACTGGTATACGTTCGGTAGCAAACACACCGGTATCGTTCAGTTCGGCTTCGGTGACGGTTCGGTTCGCTCGATGCGTAAGGGTGTCGGTTCGACGGTCGGTTCTTCGGATTGGTATGTTCTGCAAGCCATTGCTGGTTACCGCGATGGTCAAGTCATCGATTTCAGCTTGGTCGGTCAGTAATTATCAACCAACAGTTTCACAGTCTCTCCCACGAGGTGTTGTTCATGCGGAAGGTCATGTTGGTTGCAGGATTTCTGTTCGCCCTGACGATCCTCGCCACGGGTTGCGACAAGACCGGTTCGGCCGGCTCAACGTCAACGGTTCCGAGTCCGACAGGTAAACCTCCAGTGCAGCTCGGTAAACCCGGACCGCCTTCACAAGGTCCGGGTACTCCAGTCAAGCCGGGATCTGCTGAGTGACTTCTTTGGGGATGATCACTTCAAGAGAGCGAACTGATGTTTCAGTTCGCTCTCTTCGTTTGTAGATGTCATGTCGTTTCTGAGTCGCCTATCAGAAATCTCCGCTGCGAGCTTCAACGTGGAACGCCGAATTTTTATGCAGTGGAATGCGTGTGAGACGCAAGCTCCGAATCAACGTTCTACGAATTTGGCAAGCCCAAATGGCTTTGTACCAACGACTTACAACTTGTCTTGTTGCAATTTCAGAAATTACACTGCCCTTTGGCATCAAGCCTGCGATTTGCCACAGACAACGTCAGATTTAGAATTTGTGAAATATTCGAGAATTTCTCTTGACGACACTTAGGGTGGATCGACTACATTACTAATCACACGTTCTTGAGTTTTTGATTTTCTAACTTTGGCGTTACCGCCGTAACCTTTGCGGCACTCTTTTAGCCCATTTTGGGTCGTGTGGTTTCACGTCTATAGGAGGTGTGTCATGGTCTTCGTACGTTCTTCCATTCGCCGTGGCTTTACGCTGATTGAACTACTGGTGGTGATTGCGATCATTGCCATCCTCATCGGTCTCCTTCTGCCAGCGGTGCAAAAAGTCCGCGATGCGGCCGCTCGGACGCAGTGCAGCAACAATCTCAAACAGATGGGGTTGGCCTTGCACGCGTACCACGACGCCTACCTCGTGTTTCCGGAGGGGAATTCCGATTGGGCCAATGCGTATTCGCCACCGTACGAAGGCTCGTGGTCGTGGCAGAATCAAATTCTGCCGAACATGGAGCAGGACAACGTCTACCGGCAAGCCAAGGCGTTTGCTCAGACCAACCCGTATTCGTGGAGCAAT
>JANXWE010000124.1 GCA_025351325.1 Fimbriiglobus sp. | reverse complement strand
GGGAGGTCGAAGATGCTGATCGGACAAACTATCGGCCCGTTCCACATCGAGAAAGAACTCGGGAGCGGGGCGATGGGCACCGTCTACCGCGCCCGGTTCGACAACAAAGGCAAAGTGACCGCCATCGCCCTGAAGGTGATTTCCCTGGGCCTGCTCGGGAACGATTCCGCCATGGCTCGCTTCGAACGCGAAGCCCAAATTCTCAAGCAGCTCCGGCACCCGCACATCGTCCGCTTATTGGCGACGGGGAAGTATCGCAACACGCCGTTCATCGCCATGGAATACGTCGACGGCGAACCGATGGATCGGGCGCTCCAGCGCCGGGGTCGACTGAGTTGGGACGAAGTCTTCGGCTACGGCAAGCAACTCTGCGACGCGCTGCAGCACGCCCACGACAAAGGGATCATCCACCGCGATTTGAAGCCGTCCAACTTGATGCTCACCCGCGACGGCGTTCTGAAACTCGCCGACTTCGGCATCGCCAAAGACACCGACGTGACGGCGTTGACCGGTGCCAACAGCACCATCGGCACGGCGGCGTACATGTCGCCCGAACAGTGCCGGGGTGAGAAGACGCTTTCGGCGAAATCGGATCTCTATTCGCTGGGCGTCGTCTTTTATGAACTGATCACCGGTCGCAAGCCGTTCGTCGCCGAAACGACGATGGACATGTTCTTGAAGCACGTCAACGAAGTGCCGGTGCGGCCGACGAAGTACATCCCCGACCTGCCCGTCTGGGCCGATAACCTCATCATGTTTTTGATGGAGAAGAAGGTCGAGATGCGGCCGTTGGACGCCCGCACGGTGGCGAAGATGATCGTCGACATCGAAGAGAAAGTGCAAAATCAGAAGAGTGCGGGTGTCGAAGCGGCCAACGCCCGACGGGTGGATCGCAAGGTGAACGACGCCGCGCTCAGCGACGCCGACCGGGAAGCGGCCCGGCTCCTCCGCGGCGGGAAAAAGAAGAAGAAGAAATTGCCGGACAAGATATCGTTCGCCGAGAAGACGTGGCCCAAAGCCGCCGGGCTGGGCTTGATCTTGGCGACGATCCTCGGCGTCGGCATCTGGCTCGCTTGGCCGGACTCGTTGCCGAAGGCGTATGCGAGAGTGGAAGCGGCCGCGCCGGACGACAAGCTCGATGCGGTGGCGGAGTTCCTGAAGAAGCATGGGAGCAAGTCCGATCCAATTGTCGATCAGGCTAAGGCGCTGTTCGGGGAACTGATTGTCAAGAATGGCGAGCAACAGCTTTTCAACCGGTATCCGAGGCTCATCAAACCACTCGAGGACGAAGACAAGGATGTGATGGCCAACATCTTGGCGGCATTCGACGCGGAGAACGAAGGCAATCTCGGACGGGCGGCGGACCACTGGCGGGCGGTGCAAGACAAGAGTCCGCCACTCGACTTGAATCAGTACCAGGGGAAGAGTTCGGCCAACCGAATCGGCTTAAAAGGGATTGCCGAGAAGCGACTGGCCGAGATTCAATCGGTGCCCAAGAAGCTGGTGGAACTGAAAGGGAAAATTGGGTTGGCCAAAGCGACGGAGCAGATGCCAAGCGCCGAACCGACCGACCCGGAGCTGCAAGCGATACGGGCCGTGTGGCTGTTGCAATTCGGCGACAAACTGAAGGCTCGCAAAGAGTGGGACACGCTGGCCAAGGCGACGGAGTCGGACTTGAACCAGCACCTGTGGCACATTGTGGCGACGCAACAGCGGAACACAATCATCATCGACAAAGGCGGCGAATCGGAATTGGAGAAGAGCCGCGTCGAGACCGTTCGCAAGGCGGTGGCAAAGTCGGTCGCCGATTGGGAGCTGGTCAAAGATGACCCCGAGGCCCGCGTCGCCAAGCGCGACGTGCGCGAGGCTTGGTTCGAGATCCGCACGCTCTACGACGGGGATTCCAACGAAGACATCAAAGCGATGGTAAGCAGGGTCAAAGTGCTCCTGGACAGCAGTCCCAAGCCGGCCGGCTGATTTTTGACCAACGTGAGTGGTGGGAAGATGCCGATGAACAGTTGCGGAGAGGTTACCATGACTGGAGTATGAGATTGCAAGTTCTTACGGAGACCTCACCCCCTAGCCCCCTCTCCGAAGCGGAGAGGAGGAACCGGAATCGACTGATTTTCTCCCCCTCTCCGTCTCGGAGAGGGGGCCGGGGGGTGAGGTCTGGCCTCGTCTTACTCTTTGCGATTCTCGCTTGCACTCCGACAGCCCGCGCTCAAGCTCCAATCGTCCCTGTAGTTGATTCCCCTCCTGGAACCGCTGCGGAAGCCGGTTCCGAACGATCGTGGTCCGGCCCCGCGCAGAAACCGAAGGCCGAGAAGACCTTCTGGGAGTCGGTGCCGCCGATCCAGCCGTTCCCCCGGCAAGGGAACTTCTTCATCGCCCCCACGGGGCCGGGCTATTACACCCTGTTCGATCAACTGAACGGACGGCAACTCGAGAAGAGGCCCAAGGCACCGTTCTTGCAATGGGGCCAGAATGCGAACTCGTCGTTCAACCTCGACTTCCGCTATCTCGACGATCCGAAGAACAAAGAAGTGGATCGCTTCGATCCGCTGAAACGCATCCATCTGGGTGAGAACTGGCTCTTCTCGACCGGCGGCGAGGTGCGCGACCGCTATGCCACGATTCAGAACGCGGCGTTGTTCAACCGCAAGCCGCAAGCCGGGGCGACGGACAACTTCAACTTGTTCCGCACGCGAATTTACGGCGATCTTTGGTACCGGGATGAGTTCCGCGTCTTCGCCGAGTTCATCACGGCCCACTCATCGTCGCAGGCGATCCCGTTCGCCAGTTCGGATGTTCTCCACAACGACTTCTTGAACCTGTTTGCGGAGGTCAAACTGTTCACCGTGGACGACCACGGTGTCTACGCCCGTATCGGTCGACAGGAGTTGCTCTTCGGCTCGCAACGGGCGTTGTCGCCGTCGGATTGGTCGAACAGTCGGCGGGCCTTCCAGGGGGTTCGCGGGTCGTGGCACAGCGACCAGATCGAAGAGGATTTCTTCCTCGTGAACCCGGTGATCCCCGATCCGGTTCGCATTTCGAGCATCGATCGGAACCAACTTTTGATGGGGAATTGGTTCAAGTACCGCTTCACCAAAGACTCGAGCGCCGACCTGTATTACATCCTGTACGACAACGACAATCCCGGTGTCGCCAAGGGGCAAGGCGGTGTCAGTGGTGGCTTCAGCGTGAACACGTTCGGGAGCCGGTTCGTCGGCGAGTATCGTCAGTTCCTCTACGACTTCGAAGGGGCCATCCAAGCCGGTCGTTGGGCGAACCAATCGATCCTCGCGGGCATGTCTGTGGCCGGACTGGGGTACTATTTCAAGGCCGTGCCGATGGCACCGACGCTCTGGGCTTACTACGATTTCGCATCCGGCGACCCGAACCCAAATAGCACGGGAGTTCACCGAACGTACAGCACACTCTTTCCGTTCGGTCACTCGTACTTCGCCGGGTTGGATGCCATCGGCCGGCAGAACATCCACGATTTCCATTTGGAACTCGGCGTGTTCCCGGTCAACTGGATGCGGGCGACGCTCGGCTATCACGCGATGACATTGGCGAACGCCAAGGATGCGCTTTACAGTCCGTCCGGAGCGGTGGTTCGGCAAGATAAAACGGGCAAGGCGGGTACCGACATCGGCAATGCGGTGAGTGCCGCGGTGCAGTTCCACATCGACCGGCACCAGATTTTCTTTGTCGGGTATAGCCATTTGTTCGCTGGGGATTACATTCGCAATACGGCTGCGACCGCAGCCGCCGCCCGTGATTTGAGTGCTTTGTGGATTCAATACAGCGTGAAATGGTGAGTGGGTGATCCGGATCGCTTCGCCCGACCGCTTACGCGGTTCGGCTCGCCATCAGACCCACAATTGCAGAATCCGCATCAGCGCTTCGCACCAATCGTCGAAGGGGTCGTCGGCGATCCATTCCTGGACGATCCCGGAGCCTTCGCGCAACTCGGGTTTGTCCGCGTTGACCACCAGCGTGTGCAGCACCGGGCCTTCGACGTCCGGCATTTGCGGATAGGTGCCGATCTCGAGCACGTGCACTTGGCTCGTCCGGGCCAGTTGATCGCAGAAATGAGACACCGCGGCCGGGCCATCGAGAATCGCGGCCAGCGGTTGGGGGGGGACGTCCAACCCTGTCGGGTGGGCCAAGGTCACCACGCCCCTGCCCCGCTGTTCGATGAGCAGGACGTCCATCAGCTTGGCTTCGTCGAGCAGGGGCCACGTTTCCGGTGGCTTGGGGAACAACAGCAAGAAGCGCAAGGCATCTTGACTCAACCAGTCCGACAAGCGGCGGATCAGGGTCAACACGAGGGCTTGCACCAGCACGATCCGCTGGCAGGGCAGAGTCGCGTCTTTGAAACGGGCTTCGGCCAGCGACGGATTGAACACGAACACAAAGACCCGGCGACGGCGGAGAAATTGGTTCTCGTCTCGGGCGTAAAAGAAGAGTTCGTCGCGGACGAACTTGACATCGAACAGGTCGGGCGATTCCTCGGTCTCCATGAATGCCAGTTGCGAGTGCAGCAAGCTTTCGATCGATCCCCGGTTGGAAATGGACGAATAACCGCCCACGGGGTATTGATCCTCATCGAGCACCCGCGTCGGCACCTCTTTCCGCCCGGCCCAGGGGCGCACCGGCCGCAACGGCAGGCGTTCTTCGAACTTCGCGGCCATTTGCAGAATCTGCCGATGGGCGACATACGCCCCCATGTCGGCGAGGGCGGTGCGCTGTTCGAGGGCGATGACATCCTCGCCACCGAGAATGTCGCCGATGCGGCGGGCGGCGCGGGTCAGCTCCTCGTATTGGTTCAGCAGCAGTGGCGACGCACCGTCGCGGACGAGCAAGTCGTACCCTTCGCGCCAGTTGTCTTCGGGCGACTTTGCCAACAGTCCACGGATCACGCCCGGCGACAGTTCGACCCCGCCCAGATGGGCACGGTCGCGGAACTGCTTCACGATGTAAGCCAGCCCCTTGGCACGGTCGTGCCCGGTGTAGCGGCGCAGGGCCTCAGAGGCCCGCTCGAACGTCCAATCGGCGTAAATCTTACCGAGTAAGAAGTCTTCGTAAGTTCGTGCGGCCGCGGTGGGCCAACCGGGAATGGCCGGGGAGTCTTTGGGGAGTTTGCCAGATTCAATGCCGAAGGCAATGGCACCGAGATCGGCCAGAAAGCCAATGGGTGGAAGGGGTTGACCCGACGAGGTCACTTCGAGCGCCCACTCGAGCGCCGGTTTCACCGATTCGACGCCCGGCTTCAAGACACGCTGAAACCACAGCCCTTGGAGCAAATATTCGCGGGCGGAGGTGGCATCGCGGAGTTCGACCGTTTTCATGGGAGTGTTATACCGAGCGCGGCAAACCGGGGAATCGGTGCGACCGCAAAAATCGTTAAGGTTTGCCCAAGTTTCGGTCGATACCAGAGTGTCGAGCGCGTGCTGCTCGTATTTTCGCAGGCACGCGGTGGAATCGAGCAGACGAGGCACGGCATGAAAGCGTTTCGGATTCTCCTCGCGGGCTTAGGTGTGGCCTGTGGCTCGGCTACGGTCTCCGCCCAAACGTCTCTGTTCAACACCAAACCGACAGTTGCGGCGCCGACGCCCACGACGGGTCTGCTCCCCGTGGCGGGTCAGGGGACGATGCTCCAACCGAGCGAGTTGCAGCCGGCACCCAGTACTGGTCTGGCGTCGCAGCCAATTCCCGGTGCAGTATACAGCCCGTGGTGTGGGGATCGTCCTGCCGGATCCGACGGCGTCGGTGGCAATGGATCGGTCACGTATCAAAATTATTTGCGATCGGGACCGTCGATCTTGGGCGAAGCGGGCGGCTTCAACGGGGCCTTGCAACGGACGGGCTGGGTTGTCCAAACGGGTGCCCGGACGTTATTCTTCAACCCGACCAGCGATGCGGCGTGGACTCTCGACCTCGGATTGGGGTACACGTTCAACCGGGGCAATCGGCTCGCCAATCCGATCGACGTGTCGGCCAACAGTTTGAAGGGGAGTAACCCGAATAGCAACTTCACGCTGCCGCTCGGGATCCGCAGCATGAATCGGACGAGTCTGAACTTCGGCTTGGGCCGCGATTGGTTTCTGAATGGCCCCGGCAACGTGGGGCAGGCTCCCGAGAGCAACTGGTGCTTCGGGACCGATGTCGGCGGCCGCTGGGGCACCGCGAGTGTCGGTTTCGAGCCGCAAGACGATCCGGAAGGCTACCGCCGCCGCCAAGGGGTCTACCACGGGGTGTACTTGGGCACCCACTTGGACTGGGAACGGAACATCGGCGGCTGGATCTTCCTCGCCGGCATCCGCGCCGAGTACAGCTACAACTGGACGAATTTGATCCCGCCCCAAGACGGCAACATCCAAGACATCAACATCATGCTGACGTTGGGCGTGCGGTTTTAACGAGGTGGGAAAGGTCTGAATTCTTCGTTGGAGTTCAACATTGAGGTTGTTCAATCACGACGTCATCTAGCCCGGACCAAGAGGAACGCGGATGACGCGGAAAAAGGCAGGATGGAGCGGATAGGACAGATTGATTTCTCTCCGATCTTCTTCATCTCGGGCATCATCCGCGTCATCCGCGTTCCTTTGGGTTTTTACAAAGACTCAACAATCGTTGGCGCCCCTAAAGCATTGATCGGATTGCCCACTTCGGCGACTCCGCCTATAATTTGGTTGTCGCTAGGGGTGCCCCCGGTTGTTCCGGGAGCTGAGATCACACCCTTCGGACCTCAACCGGGTTATGCCGGCGGGGAAAGCGAACAGCCGAGTGCGGTCGAATCGTCCCGCAGTCGTTCGCGTCTCCGCCCCTCAGGGGCTTCTCTTTTGTCCAAACTCACCCAACTCGAATCGGCCCGTGCCGGCACCGTCACGCCGGAGATGGAATTCGTCGCCGCGCGCGAAGACCTCGACGTCGAACTCATTTGCAGCGAAGTCGCACGGGGCCGCATGGTCATCCCGGCCAACACCGAGCACCTCAAAAAGGGACTCGAGCCGATGTGCATCGGCGTGGCGTCCAAGTGCAAAATCAACGCCAACATCGGCAACTCGGCCGTCACCGGCAAAGTCGATGACGAACTCGAAAAGCTGCACATGGCCGTGCATCTCGGGTCGGACACGGTGATGGATTTGTCGACCGGTGGCAACATCGACGGCATCCGCCAGGCGATCATCGAAGCGTCGCCGG
>JANXWE010000088.1 GCA_025351325.1 Fimbriiglobus sp. | reverse complement strand
TCGGGTTACCGATGACACGACGATTACGTTCCAGTCGGAGTCCAAAATCGAGTTGCCTGTCAAAACGGTCTTCATCGGACTGAAGCTCTCCGACGACGGCAAACAGCTCGCGGTCATCGGCGAGAAGGGGTTCGCCAAACTCTTCGACACCGCGACCGGCAAGGAACTGTTCGATCTCCAAGGGCACGACGGCACCGTGAACGCGGTCGCGTTCACCCCGGATGGCAAGGAAGTGGCCACGGCCAGCGGCAAGTCGTGCCGGGTGTTCGACGCCAAGACCGGCAAGTTGCTCTATGAACTCAAGGGGCACACCGACGATGTAACTGCGTTGTCCTTCGCGGCGGACGGGAAACGCCTCGCCACCGGCTCCAAAGACAAAACCGTGAAGGTGTGGGAGCGAAAGTAACGTCAGGCTTTGCGTTTCCGGGCGAACTCGACGATCGCCTCTTCTTGTTCCGGCGTCTCGATGGAGCCGCGGCGGAGGTTGCGAACCCGGCGGATGGCGGCGTCGGCGCTCAGCCCTTGATTCACGAAATACGCCGCGAGGACGGTGCCGGTGCGACCCTTACCCGCCGTGCAGTGCACGGCCACGGCCATGCCCGATTGAGCGGCCCGGGCGATGGCATCGACGGCTTGTTGGAGTTGATCTTCGGTCGGAGCTTGCAAGTCGGGCACCGGCAGATGGATGGCCATCATGCCGGCATCGTTGACGTATCGGCGCGGCAGCGGATCTTCGGTCAAGGAAATGACGACATCGATCCCGTTGCGACGCAGCCAGACGAGATCCTCCGCATCCGGGAGGGCCAGCGCCGCCAGCCGCGGTTTATCGACCCAACTGAATTCGGGCGGCATGACGGTGGATCCAGATTATGAATTCGCCGCGTGACGAACGTCGAGCGCGGAAGCGGAGGGTCTTTCCCGAAGGAATGGTAGGCACACCCTAGCCCGCGCTCGACGTTCGTCTCGCGGTGAATTCTACATCTCAAGGCAATTCAAGAATCGCCGATGGGTCGGCCAAGAAAATCCGTACGGCTGGCAATCGACGGGACAAATTCTGGTCGAACAAAAGGCTCACGCGGCCCTCGGTAACTGATTCGCCGCGTAGGCCAAGCAGGCCCGGATATCTTCGTTTGTCAACTCGGGGAAATCGGTCAATACCTCGTCGACGGTCATACCACCGGCGAGGTATTCCAACACGTCGCGCACCGTGATCCGCATTCCACGGATGCACGGTTGTCCGCTGCGTTTGCCGGGTTCCACCGTGATGATTCGATACAGTTCCATGACGTCAACCTCACGCCTTGATCATGTCCTTCACGGTCATGCCGCTCGGGATCATCGGCAGCACGTGCTCTTGGTGCGGCACCAGCACGTCGAGCACGAAGGCCGATTCGCTTTCGATCATCTCGATGAGCGCTTCGTCGAGTTCCTTGCGGCTACTCACGGTGCGGGCGGGGATGCCAAACCCTTTGGCGATCTGGGCGAAGTTCGGGTACGGTTCTTCGTCGTGGCCGGCGCCCAAATACGTCTGGCCGCGGTTGCTGTTGAAAAAGCGGTCTTCCCACTGCATCACCATGCCGAGGTGCTGATTGTTGAGTAGCATCACCTTGGCGCCGATCTTTTCGGTGTGGCAACAGGCGAGTTCTTGAATGTTCATCAAGAACGAACCGTCGCCGTCGATGTCGATGCAGATCTTCTTCGGGTGCGCGACTTTGGCCCCCATCGCGGCTGGCAGGCCGAAGCCCATCGTGCCGAGACCGCCGCTCGTCACCCAATGGCGCGGTTGGTTGAACTGGAAAAACTGCGCCGACCACATTTGGTGCTGGCCGACGCCCGTACTGATGATCGTGTCGTCGAGTTGGCCGCGTTCCTTCAGCAGTTCGTACAGTCGGCGGATGGCGTACTGCGGGATGATGAGGTCGTCGTGCCGTTCGGGCACCTTCATCGGCTCGGCTTCACGCCATTCGTCGATCTGACGGAGCCAATCGGGGTAGCGCCCACCGCTCACGAGGTCGGCGTAGGTATCTTCGGTCAGCATCGCGTTCAGGTCAGCGAGCGCCGTTTTCAGGTCTCCGTGGACGGGGATCTGAGCGTGTTTGTTCTTGTGAATCTCGCTGTTGTCGATGTCGATGTGGACGATCTTGCCGTGCTTGCAGAACTCGGAGAGTTTGCCCGTCACGCGGTCGTCGAAGCGGACCCCGAAGGCGAACAGCAAGTCGGCGTCGTTCACCGCGTAGTTGCTGGTGACGGTGCCGTGCATGCCGAGCATGTGCAAACTGAGGTAGTGATCGGCGGGGAATGCACCGAGTCCGTGCAGCGTCATCGCCACCGGGATACCGAGACGGTCGGCGAACTTCCGCAGCTCTTCGGCGGCGCCGCTGTGGATCGCGCCGCCACCGACGTAGAGCATCGGCCGCTTGCTAGCACGCAGTGCCGCGAGGATCGGTTCGAGTTCCTTGCGGCCGGCCCGGCGGTACGGCTTGTAGCCGGGCAGGTTCATGGCCACGTCCCAATCGGGCACGACCTTCTTCACCTGCACGTCTTTGCAAACGTCGATGATCACAGGTCCCGGCCTGCCCGTGGTGGCGATGTGGAAAGCCTCTTTCATGATCCGCGTGAGGTCTTCGGTCCGCGTCACGAGGTAGTGGTGCTTGGTGATGCCGCGGCAGATTTCCACCATCGGGGTTTCTTGGAAGGCGTCGTTGCCGAGCACGTTCGTCGGCACCTGCCCGGTGATGGCAATCAGCGGTACGCTGTCCATCTTGGCGTCGGCGAGAATCGTCACGAAGTTCGTCGCACCGGGGCCGGACGTACTCATGCAGACGCCGACTTTACCCGTGGTGCGGGCGTAGCCGTGGGCCATGAATCCGCCGCCCTGTTCGTGGCGCGGAAGGATGGTGCGGAGTTGGTCGGTGACTTTGGTCAACGACTGGTGGATCGGCATGCTCGCCCCGCCCGGGTAGGCGAAGACGACTTCGACGCCGTGACGAATGAGACTCTGCACGAGGATATCGGCTCCGCTCATCTCGGCGGCGGGGGCTTTCGGACTCGTCTCGGCCATAGCAACCTACCCTTTTCGCAATGATCCGTCGGGAGAATGGGCCGGCGCACGATCAGACGCCGTGGTACATGATACGGGATGCGCTCCGGCGCACAAAGGGGAAGGGAGACAAGAATCGCGCCGCCACCGCGTCGTGCTTGGCGGCGTGGTCGTTGGTCTTTGGTCGTTGATGCGAAGCAAGAGTGACCTCGGTGCCTACCTGCGTCGGCAACGTTCGCGGCTGGGCGCACCGAAGGCGATCACGGCGGCGGCGCACAAGCTGGCGCGGATCATTTGCAAACTGATGCGATACGGCGTCGAATACATGCAAAAGACCGAAGCCGAGTACGCCGAGCAAGAGCACGCCAGACAGGAAAAGAGTTTCCACCGCAGGGCCAAAGATTTGGGCTACGAAGTGCATCGCCCACTGGCAAACGACGAGCCGATACCCGGGATGGCCTGAGTGACGATTGGCGAGACGGAATTGACAATTCAGAAAGCGATGCCGCGTCAAAACGCCGGCGACGGCCCGCGCAACCGGTTGCGCGGGCCGAAATGGATGGCGAGCATCGGTCACAACGATGGGGTTACTACTCACCGCCCGATGAAGTTCTTGGGGCGGCCTCGGACGCCCGCACCGATTAGTCGCCCGACTCGACCAGCACGACCGACTCGCCCCGCTCCGACGCCGTCCGCGCTAGCCGGCACAGCTCAAGCAGAACCGCCGCCGCGGTTCCGGGCTTGTCCCGCCAGAAGAACTCCGGTTCGGCCTGCCACCGCTCAGCCGCCTGCCGCCCGAGTTCGTCCAGCCCGGCCAGCAGCGCTAGCATCGGGTCGGGCAAGGTGGTGATCATGAACATCGGCCCGTCCATGTCCTCCTCGTCGTCGCCGTCCGCCTCCACATCCTGCCGGAACTCCTTCCACGTCTCTGTGCCCGACTGGCCGCGGAGCAGGTCGTACAGTTTGGCCAGTTGAAACACGTCGAGGAACTTGATCGAGTAGTGCGGCCAACGCTTCGACCCGCCCATCGACCGAGCGGCGCGTCCCGCCTCGGCCGGAGCGACGGCGTAGAAATCCGCGAACTTGCCCATTTGGGTGACCTCCGCCGCCGAACGACCAAGCTCAGCAGCGGCGGGGGCTGCTGAACCTACATGTCACGAAAAGCTGATATGCCCCCGCCGTCTGCTGCGGCGCCCGGTTCGGCTTCTGCGGACTACCCCGGTATCAGCGACCACAAGTAGACCAGCAACAACCAAAACGCAACGGATACGCCGATACATACTACACCTCCAAACCTCGCCCTCGATCCGACCCACGTCCGCTTTC
>JANXWE010000177.1 GCA_025351325.1 Fimbriiglobus sp. | reverse complement strand
GCGTCGCGGGCTTTCTTGCTCGGCCCGTCCAGGAACATGACGATGCTCGCCGCATGGCGGTAGACGAAGCCGACCGCTTCCATGGCCACTTTGGCGGCGGGCATGTCTTCCCGCCTCAGCAGGATGTGTACGTCTTGGGTATTCCGCACCGCGGCGGGGTCGATCCGGGCTACCCAGGCCGCAACGGCATTGCCGCCGATGACAGCATAGTCGATGCCGGCCGCTTCGAGTGCGGCTGTGGATCGACGCAATCGGTCTCGGACTGCTTCCACGGCGGACACCATTCTATCCCAAACTTCAGGGCCGAAAGCAATCATGCCGCTATCCTACACGATCAAGCTGGCCAATCCCAATTTTGGTTTGATCCGGCGGGTGCAAATAGGCTGTGACTCGGACGTGGAAACTCAAGAAGGCGACAAGAATTCCCTATTGTGAAAGTTTTAATCTACTCCAGTACCGCATTTCTTGATCCCATCCGTTGGGCATTGGAAACCGAGGAGTGTGGCGACTACCAACTAGAATGCACTTGTTCCCGACAATTTACACAGGCAGAATCGAACCCCATGGGCGCACCGTTGGCTCTGCGACCGGTGAACCTGCCGCAGAGCGCGGAAATCCTCTGGACCTCGGGGTAATGATGGGCTATCCCTTCAACGCCTGCACAATTCCTTCTTCGATCTCGCTGATCAAGAAAGGACGCCCCTGCACTTTGTTCAACCCCTTGGCGTCCACCAAATACTTGGCACGCAGCAGCCAGCACAACTGCCCGGTATTCAATTCTGGTACGAGTACCTTCTTGAACCGTTTCAGCACGGCCTCGGTGTTCTTCGGCATCGGGTTCAAATACCGCAGGTGGGCACTCGCCACCTTCAACCCTTTGCGCTGGGCCCGCTCGACCGCCGTGAAAATGCTCCCGAACGTGCCACCCCAACCGATGAGGAGCAGTTCCGCGTTGTCCGGGCCGGTGACTTCGAGATCGGGGATCGTCAGGGCGATGTTCTCGATCTTCTGCCATCGGGTGTGAACCATGTGCTCGTGGTTCGCCGGTTCATAATTGATGTTCCCGGTCACATCTTGCTTCTCGATACCACCGATGCGGTGCTCGAGGCCGGGCGTACCGGGGATGGCCCAAGGCCGCGACAAATGCTGGTCTCGTTTGTACGGCAGGTACTTGCTCGCCGCACCTTCGCCGACCTCGTGGCCGGGGCCGTTCCAGCCATCGCTGTTCGGGCCGGTGGGGTGGGTGATCTCAATCTTCGGCAGTGTCGCAGAATCGGGCAGCTTCCACGGCTCGGACCCGTTCGCCAAATAGCCGTCGGACAGCAGGAAGACGGGGCACATGAACTGCGTGGCGATCCGCACCGCCTCGTAAGCGATGTCGAAACAATCGACCGGCGATTGCGGGGCGATGATGGCCACGGGGCTTTCGCCGTTGCGGCCGAACATCGCTTGGAGCAGGTCGGCCTGCTCGGTTTTGGTCGGCAAACCGGTGCTCGGCCCACCGCGTTGCACGTCGATGATCACGAGCGGGAGTTCCGTCATCACGGCCAAGCCGATGGCTTCGGACTTCAAGCAGATGCCGGGACCGCTGGTACCCGTGACGCCGATGGCCCCGCCGAAACTGGCGCCGATGGCGATTCCGCAAGCGGCGATTTCGTCCTCGGCTTGAAGGGTCTTGACCCCGTGGCGGCGCATCTCGACGCTGCACAGATCTTCGAGGACAGAACTGGCCGGGGTAATCGGGTAACCCGAATAAACGAGCGTCTTATTCGCACTGTGGGCCGCCGCGACCAGTCCGATGGCGATGGCCTCGTTGCCGGTGATCTTCCGGTAGACGCCCGGTTCAATTTTCGCCTTGCCGACGGTGTACTGCACCGGCATCACTTCGACGGTGTCGCCGTAGTTGTACCCCGCCTTCAGTGCCCGGGTGTTCGCGTCCATCACCGGCATGAGTTCCGCTTTGCGGCCGAACTTTTCTTTGATCCACTTGATGGTGGCTTCCAGCGGCCGCTCGTACATCCAGTACACGAGGCCCAGAGCGAAGAAGTTCTTGCAGCGGTCTTGTTCCCGTGGCGACAGCCCGCATTCCTTCACCGCTTCGCGGGTGAGCTTGGAAACCGACACCCGAATCTGACGATAGCCGGTGAGGGAACCATCGTCGAGCGGGTTCACTTTGTACTTGGCTTTGTCGAGGTCGTTCTGGCCGAATGCGTCGGTATTGATGACAAGAATGCCGCCTTTTTTCAGGTCGCGCAGGTTGGTCTTGAGGGCGGCCGGATTCATGACGACGAGGGCGTCGAGCACGTCGCCGGGGGTGTAAATACGGGTACTGCTGAAGTGCAGCTGGTACCCGGAGACACCGGCGAGGGTACCGGCGGGGGCGCGGATTTCGGCGGGGAAGTCGGGGAACGTGGCGATGTCGTTGCCGACGAGAGCCGACGTGTTCGTGAACTGCGTCCCGGCGAGCTGCATGCCGTCGCCGGAGTCGCCGGCGAAGCGGATCGTGATGCTCTCGACTTCTTGGTAGGTATGTTTGCCGTTGGCGGACGGGGCGAGCGGCGGGGCATCAAGCCCGGCAGGAGGGGTCATCGGAACCTCGGCGAACGACGGAGGATAAAGTGTGGGGGGTGAGCGGGTCGCAACCACGCGGGAGAGCCACACACAATTATCCTATTTCCCCAGAGCCGCGCCGGTAGGGCGCCCGGGTGACTCTGTCGAGGTACGACCAGAAAAAGGCCAGGGGCTATTCAAACACTGCAACGTGGTAGTCGGTTGTTTTCGTGCGAGCCGTTCGGTATCGTCTTCTCTCTACCTCCCCATCCGGATGGATGACCGAATACGATGCCCTCCCATCACATTGCCGTTGCGGAAGAACCCCGCGACCCCGGTACCGAACAGCGCAACGCTCGGGTCGGCTTGCGACTCTTTTGGGTCTATTTGGCGTTCTATCTCGGCTTCGTTTCGGTCAATGCTTTCGCACCGTCTGTGATGGACACGGTGCTGGCCGGCGGCTTGAATGTGGCCGTCGTGAGTGGGTTCGCACTGATCCTAGGTGCGGCGATTCTGGCTCTGGTGTACGCGTACCTGTGCCGCAAGCCGCACGGAGCAGCGCGATGATCCACGACCCTTCGACGCTCGCCGTGATCGTCTTCCTGACTTTCGTGCTGTTCACACTCGCCCTCAGCTTCTACCTCGGTCGCAAAACGCGCAGCGCCGCCGGTTACTACACGGCCGGGGGCGGCGTGCCGTGGTTTGTCAACGGCGTGGCCTTCGCTGGCGATTACCTCTCGGCGGCGTCGTTCCTCGGCATCTGCGGCATGATTTCCGTCTACGGCTACGATGGGTTTCTGTACTCCATCGGTTACCTCGGTGGTTGGGTCGTGGCACTGCTGGTGATCGCCGAACCGCTCAAACGGCTCGGCAAATACACCTTTGCCGATGCTCTCGATAAAGCCTTCAACTCACGGGGGATCAAGCTCGCGGCGGCCATCAGCACGCTGGTAGTCAGCGTCTTCTACCTGATCCCCCAAATGGTCGGCGCCGGGGTGCTGATTCGCCCGTTACTCGGCTTCCCGCACTGGGCCGGGGTCTGCATCGTCGGGGCGGTCGTCACCCTCATTGTCGCCACGGCGGGGATGGCCAGCACGACTTGGGTGCAGTTTATCAAAGGGGGGTTGCTGGTCCTGTTCGCCGCCGGGTTGACAGTGTTGATTCTGCAACGTGGCTTCAAAGCCGACGCCAGTGCTGAAAGTTTGCTACCGCAGACGGTGACTATCCAACCCGACGGCACCAAACTGGTGAATGGCCTACCGCAGGGCCGGGGCGAAGGGGAAACCGACTTGCGGCCCGTCGGGCACATCTCGAAGTTGCCGGGGGGCCAATCGGAAACAGGCCCGCTGAACCCGGTCGAGTTTCTGGGCGCCCTGCGTGACAGTGAAGTCGTACTCTGGACTGCGAAAACCACCACCGCCGACGACGGTACCAAGACGACGACTTACACCCCGAAACCGACCGCCGGAGCCGACGTCTTGCGACCGGGGAACAGCCCGACCTTCAAGGGCATTCAAGGGGACTCGCTGCCGGCAAAATTGAACTTCGTTTCGCTGATGCTGGCCCTCTTCTGCGGTACCGCCAGCTTGCCGCACATTTTGATTCGCTATTACACGGTCAAGGACGCCGCAGCAGCGCGGAAAAGCACCGTCGTCGGTATCGCTACCATCGGCGGATTCTACATTCTCACACTCTTCCTCGGCTTGGGTGCCATGACCGGCGGTATGCTCGATGTCACCAACTCCAACATGGCCGCACCGCTGCTCGCCAAGAGCTTCGGTACCTGGCCGTTCGCCCTGATCTCGGCGGTGGCCTTCACCACCGTGCTGGGCACCGTGAGCGGATTGATCGTCGCGGCCAGCGGGGCCATCGTCCACGACTTGCTCGGGGGCACGCTGAAAATGACTCTCACCGACGGTGCCAAGGTACGCATCGGCAAGTTCGCCTCCATCGGCGTCGGCCTGATCGCGGTCGTACTCGGCATCGTCTTCGAAAAGATGAACGTGAACTTCTTGGTCGGCTGGGCCTTCAGCGTCGCGGCGTCGGCCAACCTGCCGGCGCTGGTGATGTTGCTCTTCTGGAAGCGCACCACCGCAACGGGAATCATCGCCTCGATCGTGGTGGGGATGCTCACGTCGCTGGCGTGGATTTTGCTCAGTGGCGATACCTTCAAAGACGTGTACGGCCTGCCGGCGGAGCAGTCGCCGGTGCCGTTCAGCCAGCCGGGCATCGTGACGATCCCGCTGAGTTTCGCTGTGCTGGTACTGGTGTCGCTGGTCAGTGGGAGGACGTGGCGATCCGGTCCAGCGTGAGCTGCCGGATTCTTTTACGCTTACAGAATCCGGCAGCTCACGCTGGCCGGCTCGCCTCACTCCGGTTTACCGTGCGAGCATGCAGATTCATCGAAAAGGCAAGCCGACTGACGTGAGCCGTCGGTGCGAAACTGACGAATTACCGGCCCTGAGCTGGGCCATCCCGCCAAAGCCTTGGCCGCCGGGTTCGCGTTCCGCTTTCCGGAGTTGGAATTCGCGTTGCGAGATTTGCTCGGGTGTGAAGGGGAGTGACGTTGATCGAGCAATTCCGGCGATTGTGAAGTTCGGGGAACTCGTCGGAATTGCAGACACTTTTCGATTGACACCCGCTGCGAAGGCGAAGACAATTCACCGCGTCAAATGGCAGGTAGTCACTCTCGCCGACCGGTGCAATCTGGATTTAGACAGAATCACAGCGGTATTGGGCAGAATTGATTCTGTCGAATTCCAAGCTCGGCGGCAGGAGAACGGCGTGGAGTGGCTGGCCCGACCCATAGTCGCGAATGGTGTAGTGGTGGCGGGTCCACTCGACCCGGCCCGGTTGACCGACGCAGACCTGCGGAGCATCTGCGTGCGGATGCACGCCATCCTCGACACGGTCGACATGCCGAGGTGCGAGGGGCGGTTAATCCCGACCAAGCTGTTCGACGCCATCGACACACTACAGAGCATGGTCGTCAACGGCCTGCCGAGCCCGACCGGGCAGCCCACACAACCGCGACTGGCCGAGTGGGCCGACACAGTGCGGGAGTTCGGGGTGTACTACGGGCTGGCCGGGGCCCGCCCGATCGCCGTTGACTTGGAGTACTGGCGGGCGGCGCTGGCGTGGTTGGGTGCAGCCCAGGACGCCGAACCACGCGCCGCAGGGGATACGGCGGGGGCATGTAGGCTTTTCGTGACGTGTAGCTCACTCGGCCCCCGCCGCTGCTGAGCTGGGTCATTCAGCGGCAGAGGGCTTGCGGGGTGACGCCGTTGCAGCAGGAACTCGCTCGGAGCCTCAAGCGCGCGGCTGCGAACGCCGGTGGTCGGCGGGTCGTCTACCGCACGGAGTATCTGGGCTACCTGCCGTTCGGTCAATACCACTGGGTCACGGTCGCCGGCGGGGACGTGTCCCTGACGTGCCCGGACGGCTGGGGGTGGCGCGACTTCGAGGCGCTGGCAGACGCCGGAGTGCTGGTCCGCGTCTTGCAGTGGGTCAGCCCGCAAGACGACTGTGAGCGGGAATCGCAGTACGACGTTGCCGCGGGCGACGCCGAACCGGGCGTTACAGCCGCCGTCGGGGCATGACTCGTTGTTCGTGACCGCAGCTCACCGGCGCGCCCGCCAGACCGCAGGAGGCCCGACCCGTTTTCACCGTGCGGGCACGCAGTTTGATCGACGACCCCACCCGGTTCACTGATTCAATGATCGTCCCGGATCACTGGTTTTGTGGCATTCAAATTCAGTGCGGCGACTGCGGCGAGTGCGAAGCAGACGGAACAGCTCACAAACATGGCATTCCAGCCATGGGTTCTCTGGATGTACCCGAGCAAGATCGGCGACGCGGCCGCGCCGAAGTTGCCGATCATGTTCCCGAAGCCGATGGTGGCCCCGGTGTAGCGTCCGCCGACATCTTGGGCGAAGGCCCAGATCGACGGGATGGCGATATCGCTGGCCAGTGCCATGATCCCGAGTGCCACGGCAACCGACCACGGATTCTCGAATTGGGTGCACGCCAAGTAGGCCAAACTGGCGACGATGAGCATCGAACCGATGGGCCAAGCCCGCCCCCGGCGCAGCCCGAAGCGGCGGACGCAAGCATCACCCAGGAACCCACCCGCAAACATGCCAATAATGCCGGCCCAAGCGGGGATCGACGCGATGGTGTCGTTGTCCGAACCGACCGCGTGGAATCGTTCTTTGAGCACCGTCGGCAACTTGGTGATCAAGAAAGCCCAACCGATATTGATGCCGAAAAGCGTCACCCCGACGAGCCACATATTGCGGCTCGTGGCCAGGGCGGAGAAGGCCATCTGGGTATCGGCCCACCCTTGGCCGGGTGGGGTGGGCAGTGGCATCGGGCCGGGGTAGTCCGCTTCCGCGGCATTGCTCCAGGGGTGTAAGCGTGGGGTATCCCGTGCGATCCACCAGAACACCAAGGCCCAAATCATCCCGACGGCGCCGTAGATGATCAGCACGCCGCGCCAATCGAACGTCAGACTCAAGAGCAGGGGCGTGAGGAAGTACGAGACCGCCCATCCGACGCGGCCCCCGACGGAGACAATGCCATTTGCCCGTCCCCGTGCCGAGAGTGGGAACCACCCTTTCACCAGTGCGGCCGCCGTAGGGTAGGCACCCGCTTCGGAAATTCCCACGGCAAGCCGGGCTGCAAAGAGGCCGAAGAAGCCGGTCGTCAGCCCGCACACGGCGGTGCAGAGCGACCACGTGAACAGCAGAATAGTGAGGGTACGACGCAAACCGAGCGCGGGGCCGAGGAACCCGGACGGGACTTGCGTGAGGGCGTACGACCAGAAGAAGGCACTGAAGATCCACTCCATCTGCCAGTCTTCGAGGTTCAAATCGCGCTGCACATCGGCTTTGATTTGCACTTGCGAGAGACAGGCCCGGTCGATGTACATGAACATCGCGGCGATGCAGGTGACGGCCACGATGAGAAATCGGACGCGGGTGGGTCGGGCGGCGGGATCCGGATTCATGGGTACTCTGGCAGGGCCGGTGGAGTACGGGCGCCGTTCGATTTGAACACCGCCCGTACTCCACTGGGGCCGACTTTACACGATCAATCGCCAGATATCCAAGCCGATCGTGAAGATCATCAAGCAGAGCACCATGGCCAGGCCGATCCAAGTGAGGATCACTTGAACCGATTCCGGGGCCGGTTTGCGACGGATCAGCTCATAAATCAGGAAGACCATGTGGCCGCCGTCGAGGACCGGGATCGGCAAGAAGTTGACCACCGCCAAGTTGACGCTGATAAGGCCGATGAGCAGAACCAGTTTCCACGTGTCTTCGCCGGCGAGGATGTACGACGCCCGCGCCAACGTGATCGGCCCGCTCATGGTCGTCACCGAGATGCGACCGATGACCATCCCGTACAGCCCTTGGTAAATACTGCGGATGGCCCGAGTCGTCCGGTGGAACCCCATCTGCAACGCTTCGCCGACGGACTCGGCCTTCTGGACGCGCAGCTCCTTGCCGAAGTACCAACCGTCTGCGGCGACGGGCCAACTGGCGTCGTCTTTTGCGGCGATGTTGAGGAACTCTTTTTCTTCCCCGTTGCGATGCACTTTGAGATCGAACGCATGGGGCGTTTGCATCTGCAACTTGTAATCGACAAAGGCCCAGCGGAAGTATTTCGGTTTGCTGCTGTCTTCGGTCGGATTGCGTTCGACATCCTCGTATTTGCCATCTTCTTTCTTCCCACTGAGGTCGCGAACCCACTGGAAGAATTTGGGGAGGACGCCGGTGATCGGTTGCGCCGGAGGGCTTTTCAAACGCACTTGGGTGATGACGTCGCCGGCCAAAATTCCCGCGTCCTTGGCCGGGCTGTTCGGCTTCACGAAATTCACCTCCGCTGATACGCGGTAGGCCAACCCCAACCCACCGAGGGGCACCGGTGTCCCCGGCAGACTCAGCCCTCCGAAGTCTTCCCGGTAGTCCGGATCCCAAGTCAGTTCGAGTGTCACCGGTTGCGAACGATGATCGATGGTGCGCGGTACCGAAATGGTCACCTTGCGGTTCGGATTCGCCTGGGCCGTCCAGCGGTCGGCCCAATTATTCAGAAGGAGTGGCAGTTTCAATGGATCAAGTAGTTCCACGGTCGTGTTGGGGTCGACAGTCGTTTCATTTGGATCGATGCTGTACCGCAGACGCTTCCCGGAAACATCGAGTACCTCCACGGCGGCGATAGTATCACCCGACTCACGTTCGTTGTCGCCGTCCACGTCGCGTGCTTTCAGCGCGGCCTTAGCGGCTGCGGAGTTCAACCGGATTGCTGCGATCGGCCCCATCTTCATCCGCAGACCGGTGTCTTTGCGAAACACGGCCGGCACGGACAACTCCGTGGGTGCCGCCGTATCCGGCTCGCCTTTTCGCAGGACATGGATTTTGACCTCTTCCCCGGCGAGTTGCATCAATCGCCGGCGGAAGTCGAACTGCGCCCCCGGGAGTCCGTCGCGGTTCGCTTCCAGCGGGGTGACGCTCTTCGCCTTGGCCGGGTCGGTCATCGCCACGATACGGTCGCCCGCTTGGAATCCGGAACCATCGGCGGCTTTGGCGTTGGCCGCAGCGCTGGCGAAGTCGAATGGCGGCATCGAATCGCGCCGCGTCTTCAACAGCGTCATGCTCTGCGGAGGCGAAATCCCGAGTTGCGGGAACAACGCCCCTTCTAACTTCAACGGTTCCACGGCGTACGATTCCGCCTGCCCCTTGTAGTCGAAAATCACATCGACGGTTTCGCCCTTGCGGGTCGAGTTCACGGACGGCCGGATGTCGTCGAACCACGGCTTGTCGACCGAGTTCAACTTCACGAGTTCCGAGCCGGGCCGCACCCCGACCCGCCAGGCGGCCGAACCGGGGTCGACCGACTGCACGATGGCCGGCTGCTCTTCCACACCGTTCAGGTAGGCCACGACGAACGCCGTGCCCGCCAGCAGGATGTTCATGACCACGCCGGCCGAGATGATCAGCATCCGTTGCGGTACCGATTTATTCTTGAAGCTGCGTGGGTAGTTCGGCTCGCTCTCGGGGCCGTACGTCGGATCGGGGTCAGCGATGCCACCACCGTCTTCGATCACGGAATCGTTGCGAGCGTCTCCTTCGCCGATCATCGCCACGTAGCCGCCGAGTGGGATCATGCCGATCTTGTAAGTCGTTTCGCCGCGCTTGACGGAGCAGAACGGCAGCGGTGGCCCGAACCCGATGCTGAACGTCTTGACGTGGACATCGCAGAACTTCGCGGCGAGGAAGTGACCGAGTTCGTGGATGAAAATGATCAGGCTCAACCCCATCCCGGCGAGGAGCACATCCATCGGGTAGTAGAACGAGCAGACGACGGCAATCACCACCACGAGGATGGCGAGCTTGACGCCATTGGTGCGGAACCACGTGCTGAGCGTATTCGGAACAACCGCTATCGGTTCAATGGGCTTGGAGTCCAACGGCCTACCTCCTGGCGTGCCCAACGGTCGAGGGCGAGAAGGCCCTCCAGCGTCGGGGTCGGGTCGTAATGGTGAGATTGCAAGACGGCCCGCACGCAGCGGGCGATCTCTAAGAAACCGAACTCGTGATTCAAGAACCGGGCCACGGCCGCTTCATTCGCCCCGTTGAGCACCGCCCCGCAACTGCCGCCACGCCGGGCGACCTCCATGCCGAGGTCGAGCGCGGGGAACGTTTCTCGATCCACCGGTTCAAACCGAAACTGGCTGAGCGCTCGCCAGTTCAATCGCTTCGTCGGGCCGGGCACCCGGTGTGGATACGTCAGGGCGTATTGAATCGGCAGACGCATATCCGGTGGCGACAGTTGCGCCAAAACCGACCCATCGACGAATTCCACGAACGAGTGGATCACCGATTCCGGATGAACAATCACGTCGATCTGCTCGGCCGTCAAGCCGAACAGCCAGCGAGCTTCGATCACCTCGAGTGCTTTGTTCATCAATGTCGCGGAATCGATGGTGATCTTCGGCCCCATCACCCAGGTGGGATGTTTGAGCGCCTCTTCGGGGGTCACCCGCTCCAGTTCGGCGGTTGTCCGGCCCCGGAACGGCCCGCCACTGGCCGTGAGGACGACCCGCTCGACTTCCGCCAGCGGGTGGTGAGCCAGAGCTTGAAAGATCGCGGAGTGTTCGCTGTCCACGGGGAGCAGTTTGGCATTCCGCCGCGCCGCCAGTTCCGTGATGAGTGCCCCGGCCACGACGAGTGTTTCCTTGTTCGCCAGTGCCACGATCTTGCCCGCTTCCACCGCTGCCCAGGTGCCGTGCAGCCCGGCCGCACCGACCACCGCCGACACCACGACATCGACATCCGATTCTTGGGCCAAGGCACAGGCCGCATCGGTTCCGAATTTCAATTCGGTGCCCACGGGGAACGCGGAGCGATCCACTTGGTCGAACGCCGACCGATCGGTGAGCACGGCGATGGCAGGCCGGAACCGCTGGCACTGTTCGGCGAGTTCGCGCCACTTGATATGGGCCATCAACCCGACGATGGTGATCCGCTCCGGGAGTGCCGCCGCGACATCGAGTGTGCTGGTTCCAATCGAACCGGTCGAACCGAGTACCACCACGCGCTTCGCCTTCGGCGAAGAGGGGGGCGTCAATGGTTCGGGACTTCGGTTCATCGGGTAATTGTATGGTTCGAGTGCGAGTTTAAAGGAATAAGAAGGACGCGGATGACGCGGAAAAAGGCAGGATAAAAACGGATCTGAAAGAAAAAGATCTTTTTCAGATCCTCTTGATCCGCGTTCCTCTTAACTCTTCAAACCATTTGCAACGTCCCGCGGGTCACGCCGAGTTGATTGAGCACTTTCAAATTCTTCCAGGTGGCTCGGCCGTCGTCGTCACCCGCAAGTACTCGGCGATACTGTTCCAACAGCGGGCCAACTTGTTCGGGCGTCTCGCGGAGCAGGTCGATCCGGAACCAACGCAAGCCGTGCCCTTTCATGCGGTCGATATACTCGGCCGCCGATTGGGCCACGCTGTTGAACACCGTGTTTCGGCAACCCGTGTCGGGAAGTACCGGGAACTTGGCCCCCGTGCGATCTTTCAGTTCGACCCTGTGCGTGTCGCAGGGCCGGCCGCAATCGCGGTGATCTTTACCCGTGCTGAGGAACGCCGCAAAGACGCAATGCTCCATGTGAAACATCGGCATGTGCTGATGTACCACCGCCTCGAACTTCAGCGGATCGGACTCGTTCAACAAGGCCGTGAACTGATCCCAATTCAGGTCGAAGCTCGGTACCAACCGTGTCAACCCAGCTCGGAGCAGCAGGTCGGCAGTGAGATCGTTGGCGACGTTCAAACTGAAGTCCCCGATCAATTCGGCTTCGGGCAGTGCGTCGCGGAAATAGTCGATGGACGCCAGGTTCCGCACCAGTACCGCGTCCGGTTTCGCGCGGGCTACCAGTGCTTGCAATCCGTCTTCGCCCGGTTTCCAAATCCGCACGGTCGCCAAGCCGATCTTCACCCCCGCCGCCCGCGCCGCCTCCACGGCCGGAGCATACTGACGGAGGTCCTCGAAGTCGGCGTAGACCCGTGCTGGTTTGAACGGGAGCACCGCATCGAGCTGGGCACGATTGCGGACGAGGACGGTGAGTCGGGCTGTCGGGTCCGCTTCGGAAAGGGCGCGAGGGGGTGAGGTCTGCGCATCGGATCGCAGTGACACGAGAGCATCCCCATCCGCCACCGCATGCACCCGACCCGCCGTGCGCTTCACCGTCAATTCCGCTGTCGCTTGCCGGCGCAAATCGTTCAGCACCGACTTCGGCACCATCGCATTCGTCGGTACGTCCACCGTGCATGTTCCGAGTGCGAACGGGGTCTCGCCGAGTCGCCCGAGTTGTTCGCGGATCACTTCGGGGGTCGTCGGTTGCTTCTGGGCGATCTGCAACGGGCCGGGCCAATTCGCACTCGCTGCCGCCCCGTTCAGATCGGTCAGGATTAAACTCATTGCCCCGCCGATGACTCCCGAAAGAGTGGCATCGACTCTCGCCCGCCGCACGACGTGGTCTTGCGAATAGGTCTGTTCCAACCGCTTCCGCAGCGCCGGGTCATCCGTTTTCCAAACTTCGCAACCGATGGCCACCCGTGATAAATCGAGTGCGTTGGGTTCGAATTTCAAACCGACGAACTGGCCCTGTTGAACCACTTCCCAGACGCGGCCCCCCGGCTCTTTTTCTTCGGGCCGGCCGAGGTCGAACATCACGCCGTCGCCCGCCTTCACCATGTCCGGCACCCGCTCGGCGAGTTCCACCCGCACCGTCGAGCCGATGTGGCTCACGACTTTCCCCAGCAGAATTCCCCGGCTCTTCGGCACGCGGCCGCGCACGAGTTTCTGGTGATTCACCCCATCGAGGAAGCCGGTCGTCAACCCCCGGCTGAATGTCTGGGCCAGGTCGAGTTCTTCGCGGCGGTTCAGGTGGAATTCCCGTTGTTCCAGGGCCGCATCGATGGCCTTGCGGTACGTGTTCGTCGTCGCCGCGACGTAGGGGCCACCCTTCAGCCGACCTTCGATTTTGAAACTGATGACGCCGGCGCCGATGAGCGGGGCGATGAGATCGTAGGCCGCCAAGTCTTGCGGGCTGAGGAGGTAGGCTTTATCGCCGAGGTCACGCGGCTGGCCGTCGACGAGCATCTCGTAGGTCATCCGGCACGCTTGGGCGCACTGCCCGCGGTTCGCACTGCGGCCCCCGAGAGCTTCGCTCGTCAGGCACTGGCCGCTGTAGGCGACGCAGAGTGCGCCGTGGATGAACACTTCGACGGGCACCGTCGTGCCAGCAGTAACTTTGCGAATGTCGTCGAGCGCCAACTCGCGGGCCAACACGACCCGCTCGACGCCGAGTTGGTTCACAAAGGCGATGCCACGCGGTTCCGTCAACGTCATCTGAGTCGAACCGTGAATCGCCAATGTCGGTACCATCCGGTGGATCAGCGTGACCAAGCCGAGATCTTGGACGATCACCGCATCGACACCGGCGGCGGCGATGGCTTTGATGAACTCGACGACGTCCGGGAGTTCGTCGGTGAAAATCAAGATGTTGAGGGCGACGAAGCCACGCACGTTGTGGGCGTGCAGATGGGCCATGACTTCGGGAAGTTCCGCCAGCGTGAAGTTGGCGGCGCGGGCGCGGGCGTTGAATGCCGATAGTCCGAAATAGACCGCGTCGGCCCCATTCGACACGGCGGCCCGCATCGCCTCCCAATCCCCAGCGGGGGCGAGCAGTTCAGGACGGTCATCGGTGCAGCGAGGTTTCATTAAAGAATTGTAGCCGAAGCGCGGGGAAACGGAGGGACGAGCCCTCGTTTCCGCCGAAGTCGGCTTCACTCAGAAGTCATTTGCTCACGCCCGCGACGCCTGCCGGTTCAATTCGTGAAACAGGTTGTGAATGAACGCGGCATTGTCGCACGGCAGGTAGTGCATGGCTCCTCCCATCCGCGAATAGCTTTTGCAAAACCGCAAATAATAGGCCGGGTTGGTCTTCGGCGGTTCGCCGATGCTCCAGTCCCAACCGCCACCGTCTTGAAGATCGACCACGTAAATGGTGTGATCCCGGACGATCTCGCGGCCCTCTTGGAGGCGGATATTGTTGACGCAGCTCAGGCTCTTCTCGAACACCTGCGGGCCCATGATCGCCGAGCCGACGGACAGTACGACGCCGCCGTCCAACTGCTCGACCGATCCGCCGAACAGTTTGAAGTCCCATTCGCCGGCCCGGCCGATTACCGCGCCGTTGAAAACCGGGTGGTTCGAAATGATGTCGTAGCCGATGCCCGGATGGACGGTGACGGGAATGGCGTGCCGCCAGGCGGAACCCAAAATCGACGCTTGCTTCCAGCGGTGTTTGACGGCGATGCGGCCCGTGGGCCACTGTTGCGTGCGGATCGCCCCCAGCAGATCGGCGCGGGCGGCGGTGAGTTCATTTCCGGGGTCGGTCACGATGGCGGCAGTCAACTCGTTGGCCGTGGGCAGCGTTGCACCGTCCTCGGCGATGAATCGCCCGAGTGCCCGACCGTAGCCGAGATGATCCAAGGCGCCGGCCATCAGGGCCAGGTGAATGTTGGTGGCGGTTTCGTGCCAGGTGCCGAACTGACCGTTCACCACGCCGACTTCGACGCTCTCGGTGCTGGCGCCGAACCAAGCGTATTCCCAATCGTGGATCGTCCCGGCGCCGTTGGTGGCCAAGTGGCTGAGCCAACCGCGCGCCATCATCCGTTCGAGGATGCGGGCGGTCCCGTTGCGGAGCAGGTGCGCCCCATAAATGAGCAGGATGCTCGCCCCGCGCCGGCGGGCGCCGACGATGCTCGTCGCACAAGCTCGGATCAACCGCGCATTGAATTCGGAGCAGACCGGAGGCGCGGAGTCGGGATCGATCAGGATGTCGTCGGCCCGTGTCAAACTCGTGCGCTCAGCAAGTGGGAAGACGCGGAGCCGGCCGAGGTCGAGCGGGGAGACGGTCATCGGCCGTTCTCCTCGAGCCATTGCACGGTCACCCGGACACCATCTTCCAAGGCGGTCGATTCGCTTCCGTAGCCGGTCTCACGGAGCTTGGTCATCTCGGCCTGGGTGAAGCTCTGGTACCGTCCCGCCAAGTCGGTCGGCATGTCGATGAACTGGATATCCGGTTCCCGGCCGAGGGCGGCGAAGACGGCGCGGGCCAGATCGAGGAACGTCCGCGCTGTGCCGGTGCCGGAGTTGTACAGCCCGCTCGGAACCGGGTTTTGCCACAGCGCATGCAGGTGATCGACGCAATCGCCGACGAAGACAAAGTCGCGCTGTTGACCGCCGTCCGGCGCGTCGGGCACGGTGGAGCGGAACAGCTTCACCGTGCCGTTTTCTTTCAGTTGGCGCCACGCTTGATAGACCACGCTCGCCATGCGGACTTTGTGGATCTCGCGCGGGCCGTAAACATTGAAGAACTTCAACCCAGCCCACTGGGGCGGTGCGGGTCGACCGGCAGCCACCTCCGCCAAAGCCCAGGCGTCAAAGTCGTTCTTGCTCTTCCCGTACAGGTTCAACGGTAGCAGTTCGACTGGTGCAGTGCGATCGTCGAAACCGAGGGCACCATCTCCGTAGGTGGCTGCGCTGGAGGCATATAGCAAAGGGCGTTCGTGGGCCGCGCACCAGTCCCACAACGTGCGGGTGTAGTCGATGTTGTTCCGCCGGAGGTAGTCCCAGTCGGTCTCGGTGGTGGAACTGCACGCCCCGAGATGGAAGATGGCATCGGGCGTAAAGGTGTCCGATTCGAGGGCCGTTAAGAACCGGTCGTGATCGAGGAATTGAAAGCCACTCAGCCCGACCCAATTCGGGACTTTGGCGGCCCGCAGTGGGTGATCGACGAGCAGCAGGTCGTGCCCCTCGTGGGCCAGGCGCAGCGCGAGGTTCGAGCCGATGAAACCCGCCGCACCGGTGATCGCAATCATGAACGGCCTCGAACGTCGTGGGGGCTGCATTTGAGTATGGTACGGTAATCGCAATCGGGATTCGCGGCCAGTCACGTTCGGCCATCTGCGGGGCGAAGATTTCGAATCGGTCTGCTAAAATGACATAGGGTCAGCGTTGCTATTCCGCAGGATCGGACGCATGGAAGTTCAATACACGTTCGTCAGCCCGCCGGGGCCGTGCGGCTACCTGCCGGACCAGCGATGGAGCCTGCGCTACGAAGTGGTGCGGTCAATGAGTGCGGCCGAGTACGGCGAGAAATTGCAATCGGGTTGGCGTCGCTTCGGCCCGGCGATCTTCCGGCCGGAATGCGCGTCGTGCCAGCGCTGCCAGTCGATCCGCGTCCCCTTGTCCACTTTCAAACCGGATCGCAGCCAGAAGCGGGCCTGGAAAGCCAATGTCAACACGGTGTCCCTGACGATCGGTGCGCCGAGTGTCGGCCCGGCGAAACTCGAACTGCACGACAAATTCCATGCGTATCAAGCCGACGCCAAAGGTTGGCCCGAGCACGGCCCGAAGAACAGCGCTTCGTACGTCGACAGCTTCGTGGACAACCCGTTTCCGACCGAAGAATGGTGCTACCGGCTCGGGGATCGCCTCATCGGCGTCGGCTACGTCGACCCGGTGCCGGCGGGCTTGAGCGCGATCTATTTCTTTTACGACCCCGAAGAGCGCGACCGTTCCTTGGGGACGTTCAATGTGTTGAGCATCCTCGCGGAAGCGCAGAAACGCGGTCTACCGCGTGTCTATTTAGGCTACTACGTGGAGGGCTGCGCTTCGCTGGAGTACAAGGCCCGCTTCGGGCCGAACGAAGTGCGCGACCCGGCGACCGGGAATTGGGTGCCCTTTCGTTAACCCAACAACGACGCATCGAAACCGTTAGGCAGCAGTTCGCGCACCGTGTGCTGTGCCGTCCGCCCGTGCAAGTCGGCAAGCGTCACGGTGGCATCCGGGGCGAACTCCCAGAGCAACTGTCGGCAGGCGCCGCACGGCGGTGTGAGTCGCTCGGTATCCGCGACCACGGCCACAGCGGTGAAACGAACGTGCCCCTCGGAAACGGCCTTCACGAGGGCCACCCGCTCGGCGCAGATGGTCAGGCCGTAGCTGGCGCTCTCGACGTTGCACCCCGTGATCACGGTGCCGTTCTCGGCGAGTAGCGCCGCACCGACTCGGAAGCCCGAGTAAGGTGCGAAAGCCCGGGTGCGGGCTTCGGTGGCGGCGAGGATCAGCGGGTCACTCATCGAACTTCACGACTTCGCCGCCATCGATGGTGATGAGGGCGTGCAGATTCTTCTCGCCGAGCTTCTTGAGATCGAAAGTCCGTACAGAAACGTCGCCGAAGCAGCCGAGGAACTTGCCGGTCTTCGGGTTGCCGATCTTGGGCAACTTCTTCGGATCGTAGGGCAAATCGCCCGGTTTGAGCCAGTTCACCGCCGTTTCCCCATCGACGATCATCAGCGTGTTCGAAGTGCCATCGGTGATCTTGACAATCTCCAATTTGCGACCGGTCACCATAAATGGGTTGCCCGCTTTCACGAGTTTGGGCGCCGTGAACGATTGGAAGTAGGTGAACCCTTTCTCCGTCGGTTCGCGGCTGGGGAACTGGAACACGTCCGGCATCCGTTCGACGAATTTGCTGTTGGCTGCATCGTCCCATGGCTTGGTGAGGTCGAGCTGCTTCCAAAGAGGCGTTTGCTCGATGAATGGTAGCATATGCACCCGCCAGCTCAGAATCGCTTTGCCATTTTTGTCGGTGATGTCTTGAGGGAAGTACGCATAAGTACTTTCGTAAGCGCAGAATCCCAAACCAATCTGTTTCAGGTTGTTGACCGCCGTCGTTCGCTCACTTTCCGCTGCAATCCATTCGGGCAGCGCGGCCAACGCCTTCTTCATTGCTGTGTCGATCTCGCCGCTGGCGGCCACGCGGAGGGTTTGCCCGTCCACCTTCCGCTCGGCTTTATCGAGGGCGGTTTTGGCGAAGTCGAGCAACGGCAAGAGTACATCATTGGCGTCTTGGTCACGTTTCTTGTCGTTGCGGAACTTCTCCAGGATGGTCAATGCGAGTCTGAGAATGGCCTTGGCATCCGTATCGGCTTTCTTCGCGTTGTCCGCATTGAAGAAGGTGAGCTTGGATTCGACTTTCAGCGTCGGGCCGACATCGACCGTGAACAGCCCGCGTTCGGCTTGGGCCATGGCCACGAACGGTTGGAGTTCATCGGGTTGTTTCATTCCATTGCTCAGCAACTTCCGAATCGGAGCGAAGTCGACGGCAGCGACCACGGACTGTTTCTGAGCGGCGAGCATCCCGTCCGCGAGCGTTCCTTCGGCGACCCGGGCCGTGATCCCGCTGAGCACTTTGAGGAAGTCCGCGACATGCGTCGTGTCGATGCGTGTCCTCGGGTAGGTCACGTGCGTTCGATCATCTGCGAAGATCAAAGCACCCTCTTTGACGACGAATACGTTTTTGCCCGAGACGCCCGGCCACATGTCTCCCACCGGTTCGGCACCCAGTTTCTTCGCCACCTCGGCGCGGTCGAACGGCCTGCGGGCAGTGTAGATGGCGAACGGCTTGGATATATGATCGTTGAAGGAATCCATTGGCCAGTAGAGTGTTATCCGCTCAAGTTCTTCGTTCTTCATGCCGGAATGTTTTTCCAGTTCCTTGAGGGGTTTTTGTATTTTCAATAGCCCGTCGCGCAGCGGCTTCAACACGGGTTCGTCCCAGAGCTGGGCGACGTTCACCGAAATCATGGCGAAGCCGTCGCCTTGAACGCCCGCGAAGCCGGCCGGGAATGTCTTCTCGGCGGCGAAATTCGACGCCGGAATGAGTAGCAGAATGACCGTCGTCAGGAATTGGCATAGTTTCGACATGGGAACCCCATTTTCAAATCAAGGTACCGTCTGGAACGACTCCACCGCGTGGGACGCAAATGATGCCGTCGCGGATGTGCCACATACCGTCGGGGCCATCGGCTTCCTTCACCCCGGCCTGGTTGAGCATCTGCACCCCGGAACCGATGCGGCAGTCTTTATCGAGGATCGCGCCCCGAATAATCGTGTTGTTGCCGACGTTCATGTCCGGACGCTTCAGTTTCCGATTCTCCGCGATTTCCGCGTCCGTTTCAAATCCGTCGGAGCCGATGACGACGGTATCCTTCAAGTGGCAGTGCTTCCCGATGCGCGAACGGACGCCGAGCATGCAGTGATCGATGACGCTGTCGGAACCGACCCGGCAGCCGTCGGCGATCAGGCAATCGGTGAGTTTGGCCCCGCCGAAGCGGCTCGCCGGCAGGTTCCGCATCCGCGTGAAGATCACTTCGTCGGTCTGGAAGAAATCGAATGGGGGCACTTCTTCGCCGAGCGCTAAGCTGCACTCGTGGTAGCTCTTGATGGTACCGAGGTCTTCCCAGAAGCCATCGAAGAGGTGGGCGTGGATGTGCCGGGCACCGACGTGGTTCGGGAACAGATTCGAGCCGAAGTCGTGGGGCGGCCGCATCTGGTTGTGCAGCGTGTCGAGCACCGGGAAGTTGAGCATCTCGATGAGCTTGTCCGTCTTGAACAAGTAGATGCCCATGTTGGCGAGGTAGTGCCGGCCTTGGCACGGAATCCCTTTGCCTTCGATCCATTCCTTCGGCGTGTAGTACGGCTTGCGGCTCGCATCGGTCTTCGGTTTTTCGACGAACGATTGCACCCGGCCGTGGTCGTCGATCTGCATCAGCCCGAAGCCGTCGGTCTGATCTTCCCGCACGGGGATGCACGCGATCGTCACGTCGGCCCCGCTCTGGCGGTGCGTCTCGATCATGCGGCGGTAGTCCATCCGGTACAACTGATCGCCGGACAGAATTAGGATTTCATCGGCCTCTTCACGCTCGATGTACGCCAGGTTCTGGCGCACCGCGTCGGCCGTGCCCTGGTACCAACCGATGTGGTCTTCGTACGATTGCTGGGCCGCGAGGATCTCCACGAAGCCGCTGCTGAACATGTCAAATTTGTAAGTATTGGCGATGTGCCGGTGCAAACTGACGCTGAGGAACTGCGTCAGGACGTAGATGTTCCGCAAGCCGCTGTTGAGGCAGTTGGAAATCGGGATGTCGATGAGGCGGTACTTTCCGGCGACCGGTACGGCCGGCTTCGCACGATCTTTCGTGAGCGGGAAGAGTCGGCTCCCTCGGCCACCGCCCAGAATCAGACTGAGAATATGGGGATCTTGCGGCATGAAGGCACTCGCGGAGTTCGGCGCGGGAGGGGACAGTTGTTATCTCACCTCGATTTCGGAAGGGCAATGGGAAACCGACGGTTGGCGGATCAAATTTGGCGACCGCGCTGGCCGAACTCACGCGACGGCGCCGGCAATCACTTCCCCGGCGATGTCCGTCAAGCGTTCATCCCGGCCGCTGTGGCGGATGGTGAGCTTTTCATGATCCATCCCCAGAAGGTGCAGGATCGTGGCGTGGAAGTCGGGCACGGCAATTTTATCTTGAATCGCGTACAGACCGAATTCATCCGTTTTTCCAACGCTGGTGCCGCCCTTGCTGCCGCCGCCCGCCAGCCACATCGTGTAGCCGAGCGGGTTGTGATCGCGGCCCAAGCTCCCCTGGCTGTTGGGCGTCCGACCGAACTCGCTGCACCAGACGACGAGTGTTTCGTTGAGTAGCCCTTTGCGTTTCAAATCTTGGAGCAATCCCGCAATCGGTTTATCGACGTGCCCGCACATCTTTTCATGATTCTGGTTCACATCGTCGTGGGCGTCCCATTGCATACTCAACGGGCCACCGCCGCTGTAAACCTGCACGAAGCGCACACCGCGTTCGACCAGCCGTCGGGCCAATAACAACCGTGTTCCGAAGTCGGTGGTCTCTTTGCGATCCAGCCCGTACAGAGTTTTGGTCTCCTTCGATTCCTGGGTCAGGTCGACGGCGTCCGGGGCGTGCGTCTGCATTTTGAAGGCGAGTTCGTATGTGCTGATGCGGGCTTCGAGATCGGTGTCGCCCGGTGTCAGATTCTTTTCGTTGAGCTGTTTCACGAGGTCGAACGTCCGGCGATTCTGCTCCGCGCCGATCCCCGCCGGTGGCTTCAAATTCAAGATCGGGTTCGTCCCCTTGCGGAGCAAAGTCCCCTGGTAAATTGCCGGTAAATACGAGGCACTCCAACAGGGTGCACCTCCTTCGGGAACCCCCTCGGGTTGGGTCATCACGCAGTAGGCCGGCAAATTCTCCGAGGTACTGCCGAGGCCGTAAGTCACCCAACTGCCAATGCTCGGATGGCCCATCAGCGTGCGGCCCGTGTGCAGTTCGTACATCGCGGGGGCGTGAATCGTGTTGCTGCAATGGCACGATTTCAAGAAGCAAACATCGTCGACGCACTCGGCGAAATTCGGCAGCAAGTCGGACACCCACTGCCCGGATTTGCCATGTTGGGCGAACTTCCGGGTGCTGGCGAGAATCGTCTCGCCGCCGCTGGTGAACTGGCTCTTGGGTTTCCCAGTCGAAGCCGGCAGCGGTTGGCCGTGGAGTTTGGTCAGCGTCGGTTTGGGGTCGAACAGATCCATCTGCGATGGGCCACCGACCATGAACATAAAAATGACACTCTTGGCCTTCGCTGCAAAATGTGGCAGCTTCGCCGCCAGAGGATTGATCGGCCCGCTCGCCCGCGCCTCGAGCCAGTTCAGGGCAATGCCACCGAGTCCGCCGCCAGTAAGGTGGAGGAAATCACGGCGGGAATGGGGGAACATGGTTGATCCTCGATTCGTACTGATGACCATCGTCAACAATGATATTGTTCAAGTGCCCGATTCGGAATGGGATTTCGCATCGTCTGTTTCGGACACAATGACACTTGTACTTGTTTCCGCAGAGATGTACCCCCTCCCTCCTGCGGAACCAATGGAAACAAGTGTGTCGGACAGAGTGACGACCGTGCGGTCGAAATTTCCCTATTTCATCGCGGAATCATCGGTTGGGCAAAACGCCGGGCGCCGAGTTCGTAGATTGAAGTGAATACTTCGGGTGCGACTTGGTGCGCAGCCGACCCTAACCAACCCATCCCGGAAGTGGGCCACGCCAAGCGGCGGGCTTCGCCGGAGCACAAGAACCCCGTGCGAATGAACTTCGCACCGTTTCAGGAGTTTATCGATGGCCGATGAAGTGACCCCGCTGACCGCAGCCCCCCCTGCCGCCGGCCAGCCGATGCAAGTGGCGGTGCAGGTCGACGTTTCCAAAATGCAGCCGGTGTACTGCAATTTCTTCCGCCTCAGCCTCAGCAGCAGCACCGAAGAAATCTTGATGGACGTGGGTCTGCACACCGGCATCATGATCCCCGGCGGCATGGAGCCGATCCACCTCACGCACCGGCTGGTCATGAATCCGTTTGTCGCCAAGCGGTTGATCGAATCGCTCCGGCAGATCGTCGTGCGTCACGAACAAGCCTTCGGTGTTTTGGAAGTCGATCCGCAGAAGCGTCTGCGTCGCCAAGGGTGAGCCGGCCCATTCGTTTTTACCTCGAAGGGGTTACATCCCACAGCCAGGGGTCGCCCGTTTCGGGAGCACCCTGGGTCGGCACGGTCGGAGTCGCGCCATCTCAGTCCCAGGGTGCGCGAAGCGCGACCCTGGGCTGTGGGATGTAACCCCTTCGGGGTAAAGAATCGGTACCTTCGGAGCCGCCCCTCATCATGGCCACGCCCACCTCGACCGTGACCGAATACTGTGCTGCGCTCGGCAAGAGCAAACTCGTCCGCGAGGACGAACTGCCCGCGATTCGCACCGCCTGGGAGAGCGAATCGCGCGGCGGCGATGCCGATGTGGAGTCGTTCCGCAAGTTCCTCGTCAAGACGCAATACCTCACCGTCTACCAAGCTGCGCTCATTCAACGCGGGCGCTCCGACGGCTTCCATTTCGGTGGCTACGTCATCCTCGATCGCATCGGCAGCGGGCAGACGGCCGGTGTTTACAAGGCGGTACACACGTCGGGGCAAGTCGTGGCGTTGAAGGTGCTCCCCGGTAGTAAAGCCCGCGAGCAGAACGTCCTCGGTCGCTTCCAACGCGAAGGCCGATTGCTGACGCAACTCGATCATCCGAACGTCGTGCGGGCCTATCAACTCGGGCAGGTCGGTGGCACCCATTACATCGTCATGGAGCATATCGACGGGGAGACTCTCGACAATGTTCTGGCGCGGCGCAAGAAACTCCCGGCACCGGAAGCGGTGCGGGTGATCCATCAGGCGCTGCTCGGTTTGCAGCACCTGAGCGACAAGCGGATGGTTCACCGCGACTTGAAACCGGCGAATTTGATGGTGACCCCGCCGAGTGGCAATTCCACCTTGGATGGCACCATCAAGATTCTCGATATCGGCTTGGGCCGCGAGACGTTCGACGACGATTCCCCCGAGACGCAAGATTTGCAACTCACCAGCGAGGGGGCCTTGCTCGGCACACCCGATTACCTCGCTCCGGAACAGGCCCGCGATGCCCGCAGCGCCGATGTCCGCGCGGACATCTACAGCCTCGGCTGCGTGTTGTTCCACCTGATCGCCGGCCGGCCTCCGTTCCAAGACAAGAACGTGATGGCCCAGATGGTGAAACACGCCACCGAGCCACCACCGCGGTTATCGGATCTGGTTCCCGGTGTCTCGCCGGGGTTGAGCGCGGTCGTGAACAAACTTTTGGAGAAGAAACCGGAGAATCGCCCGCAGACGCCGAAGGACGCGGCCGACTTGCTCAAGCCGTTTTTGCCGGACAAGGCCGCGACCGCCGTCAAAATGCCGGTGCTGCCGGAATACCAACAGTGGCTGGAATCCGAGAGCGCATTCGAACTTCCCAACGATGTCCGGGCGGCGATTCAAGCGGTGAAGCCGAAGAGTGCGACGGACGTGAAGCCACTGCCCGTGAAACCGAGAATCGTTCCCCCGGCTCCCGTCGCCCCGCCAAAGCCCGAAGAGGTCAACGTCGAGCTGGTGGCATTCCCCGAGGACGAGGAACCGCGTTCCCCTTGGGAATTGAACCGCCGCGATTTCGCCATGCTCGGCATCGGTTCGCTCGGAGTCTTATTCGCCATCGGCGCCGGCTATGGGTTGTCACGGGCCGTCCGTCGCAAGTCAGCCGACGACGAAGCGACGGCGGAACCACCGGCGAAATGAGCCATGAGAAGCAAATGAGACTTCTCCAGTTGTGCGTGCGGGGAATCGATCCTTCCGATATCATTTCCACTTGTTAGGTCAGAACACCTCCGGGTGATTTTCCATGCGACTCAAAATTTGGCTGTCCCTGACTCTGCTTGGCTCCGTCGTCACGCCGTCGCTGCTGTTCGCCCAACCCGGTGGTGGCGGTAGTGGTTTTTCACGCGGTGGTGGCGGAGGTGGTGGCCGGCAAATGGATCCCGAAGCGCTCTGGCAACGGATGAGCAACGGGGCCGACAGCATCGACATCAATAAGAATCCGCAGGCCAAATTCCTGGTGCAGATGAGCGGGGCCGCGGTGCCGGCCGATGGGATCCTCACGAAGGCAGCCTACGCATCGGGGATGGCCCAACGGGCGGCTCAACGTGGAGCGGCTGGCCCCGCCGTGGCAACTCCCGGTGCGGCCCCGGTGCCCGTGCCGGGCAACGGGGTTCCGATGGTGATCGCAATCACTGGCGACGATGGCAAACCGGTGATGGTCAATCCGGCACCGGGCGGCCCTGGTGGCAACTGGAACGGTGGTGATCCACGTGGCGGCGGTGGTGATCCACGTGGCGGCGGTGGTGGAGGCCGGGGCGGGAATTTGTGGGGCGATCCTGAAGGATTGTTCCGACGTGCCGACCGCAACGGTGACGGCAAGATCACACGTGATGAAACGCAAATGCTCCTGCCGTACTTCGACCAGATCGACACCAACGGCGACGGTGGCATCGACCTCAACGAATTGAAAGTGTTCGCCGCCACGCAATCGGGCGCCAGCCCCGGTGGTGGTGGCTTCCCGGGAGCGTTCCCTGGAGGTGGCGATCCGAAGCGCGAAGACCAAGAAGAAGCCCGGCCCGTCGTCTACCGGTTCGGCAAACTTCCCAAAGAGTTCCCTTATGCGGCACTCGACAAAGACGAAGACGGCCAAGTGAGTTTGTACGAATGGCGAACCGCCGGGAAATCGATTGACGAGTTTCAAGAACGCGATCTCAACGGCGATGGGTTCTTGACCGCCGAAGAGTGGCTGCGCGGCACGAAGTCCGCTGTCGCCGGTGGTGAATCCAAAGGGAAAGGTGGCCCCGGCGCACCGAGCGCCGGTGGAAACATGGGTGGATCTCGCGGTGGTCGCCCCGGTGGTCCGAAGAATTAATGAGCAGTGTCAGGAAAGCAAAACTTTCAGAAATGTCCAAAGTGCTCGGAATATGTGTTGAGGCTCAACCCGCCGCTTCACCCGCGGGGATGCCGGATGGCATCTTCACCCCGTGGATCGCTTCGTACACTTCTTGGCGGTGGACGGGGACATCCTTCGGCGCGACGATTCCGAGGCGAACTTTGTCGCCGCGGATTTCCACGATGGTGATGACAATGTCATCGTTGATGACGATCGATTCGTTGTTCTTGCGAGACAAAACCAACATGGGTGTCGAGCCTTGGATGCGGTCGAAGATTCAACGCAAGTCCAATTACGCGGAAATTCTTCTCACGGAATACTGTAAAGCTGGGCACTTTCCCGAGTCAAGCTGTCGAAGCTGATCCCGACACGATTGTTTGAATGGGGGATTGGGCAACCGGAACTCATCGGGGTGGTCTAAAACGATGATTGCCTAGGATTTAAGCGATTTTGATCCAAGAAAGGCACTGAAGGTAGTGTGGCCGCCCAATCCATGTCACAAGCAAAATAAGTGAGAATTTTGCCGATTTTTTTTACCACGGACACTTGCTAAACGGCCCGACGACACTGATTTCTACCGATCCATCACTTGCCGACGCCCCGCGTTTCGATAGATTCACCTTATCTCAAAATGGCTAAACACAACCGTTGGCGTCGGTGTACGGCGGAAACAACGGAGGGATGCTCGACCAATCGGCTGCGGCTCGTTGGCCCGAGATTTTACGAGGATGAGCGGGACATGGCGACGAACAAGGAACAGAAGCTCGGGCTGATTCAGCAATTCAAGCAGGACGAAAACGATACCGGCTCACCGCCCGTCCAAATCGCACTGCTGACCGCTCGGATCATCTACATGACCGATCACATGCGAACCCACAAAAAAGACTTTTCGAGTCGGCGGGGTTTGCTGAAAATGGTCAGTCAACGGGCGGGCCTGCTCCAGTATCTGCGACAGACGGATCGCCCCAAGTACATGGAAGTGATCGCCAAGCTCGGCTTGCGTAAGTAACCTCGACCCCTCCGAATGTCGAACGCCAGCTCCGCCCACTTTCGGGCCGGCTGGCTTGCTGTCCACCCCGCCGCAACATTGCGAAGGGGTTTCTAGAAGTGCCTGTCACCCGTATTGAACGTCCGTTTGGCTCGTCCACGCTGGTTCTCGAAACCGGCAAGCTCGCCAAGCAGGCCCACGGTTCCGTCGTCGTCCAACTGGGCGAAACGCTCGTCCTCACCGCCGCCACCTCGGGTGGTGCGATTCCCGGCCGCGATTTCTTCCCCCTTCAAGTGGAATACCGCGAGCGCACCTACGCCGCCGGTAAGTTCCCCGGTGGCTTCATCAAGCGCGAAACGCGGATGAGCACCAAGGAGACCCTCGTCTCCCGGTTCATCGACCGGCCGATTCGCCCGCTCTTTCCCGTCGGCTACTTGAACGAAGTCCAAGTCATGGCCACGGTCATGGCGTCCGACAAAGAGAACGACCCGGACATCCTTGGGATCATCGGCGCCAGCGCCGCCTTGCACCTGTCGCCGATCCCGTTCACGAAGCCGATCGGCGCCGTCCGCGTCGGTCGCATCGGCGAAGAATTCATCTTGATGCCGACGCACACCCAGATGGAAGAGAGCGACCTCGATCTCGTCGTCGCCGCGACCCGCGACGCCGTCTGCATGATCGAAGGGTTCGCCCGCGAACTCCCCGAAGACATCATGGCCAACGCCATCGTCTTCGCGCACGGCCACATCATCACGGTGATCGACGCGATCGAAGAGCTGCGCACCAAAGCCGGCCACGGGGCCAAAGAATATCCACCGGTCCCGGCCGAAAACCCGATGGTGGCCGAACTGCAATCCAAAATCGGGGCCGATCTCAAGAAGGCCTACCTCGCGGAAGGGAAGATCCACCGCTACACCGCAATCAACGAACTCAAAGATAAAACCAAGAAGCACTACTTCCCCGAGGGCGCCGCGGCCGGGAAATACACCCCGGAGCAGTTCTCCGCCGGCTTCAGCACCCTGAAAGAGAATCTCTTCCAAGAGATCACGATGACCGGCACCCGGATTGACGGCCGTGCCCTCGATCAGGTTCGGGCCATTTCGTCGGAAGTGTCGCTCTTGCCACGCGTCCACGGTTCGGCCCTGTTCCAACGCGGTGAAACCCAAGCCCTTGTGGTCGTCACCCTCGGTACCGGCCAAGACGAGCAAAAGGTCGACGGTCTGCAAGACGAAATCTCGAAGAAGTTTTTCCTCGACTACAACTTCCCTCCGTTCAGCGTCGGCGAGTGCAAGCCGATCCGTGCCCCCGGTCGGCGGGAAATTGGCCACGGAATGTTGGCGGAACGCTCGCTCAAAGCGGTGCTCCCCGCCTCCGCGAAGTTCCCCTACACGATCCGCCTCGTTTCGGAAATTCTCGAATCGAACGGTTCGTCGTCGATGGCCTCCGTCTGCGGTGGCACCTTGGCTCTCATGGACGCGGGCGTGCCGATCAAGCGGCCCGTCGCCGGCATCAGCATCGGCCTCTGCACCCGGGGCGATGAGTACGTGCTCCTCACCGACATCCAGGGCGACGAAGACCATTACGGCGACATGGACTTCAAAGTCGCCGGGACGCAGAAGGGCATCACCGGGCTTCAGCTCGATATCAAACTCGAAGGCGTGACCGAAGACATCATCCGCGGGGCACTCGAACAAGCCCGCGGCGCCCGCATCAAGATCTTGAAGTCGATGCTGCAAGCGCTGACGGCCCCGCGCAACGACATCGCTGCCTCGGCCCCGCGACTGTTCCAAGTGAAGATCAACCCGGACAAGATCGGCCTGCTCATCGGGCCGGGCGGCAAGACGATCCGCGCCATCCAAGACGAAACCGGCGCGAAACTCGACATCGAAGAAGACGGCACCGTCACGGTGGCCGCCAACGACATGGCCGCGGCGATGGCCGCCAAGGGCAAGGTCGAAGCCCTCTGTGCCGAAATCAAAGTCGGCGCGATCTACGACGGCAAAGTGTCGAGCATCAAAGAATTCGGTGCGTTCGTGGAAATCAGCCCGGGCCGTGACGGTTTGTGCCACATCAGCGAACTCGACCACGGTTACGTGCAGCACCCGTCCGACGTGGTCAAGGTCGGCGACAAGATTCAGGTGAAAGTGATCGCCATCGACGACCAAGACCGGGTGAAACTGTCACGCAAGGCCCTGCTCGCACCGAAACCGGAAGGCGAAGAGGGTACAGGCGGCCCACCTCCAGGCGGTGGTAATGGTGGTTTCCGCGAAGAACGCGGTGGCGGTGACCGGGGTGGCGAACGGGGTGGTGGTGACCGCGGCGGCCGTGGCCCGCGCCGCGAACGCCGAGACTAGAAACCGCAAAAAGCCCAGCCGAAATCGGCTGGGCTTTTTCGTGCGCGGTAATTCACTCAGCCGCCAATCGGAAGCAGTTCCGGCTCTTCAATCCGTTCGGTCGGTTCCTCGAACTCCATGGGCGCTTCTTCGTGCAACACTTGGCGGGTCGGATCGCCCATTTCTTCGGGCCAAATGTGAAACCCGCCTTTGATGCCTTCCAAGTCCCACGTGCCCCATATGCCTTTGCCCTCGTTGTAACCGGCATACAGCAGCACGTGCGCTTTCGAATACGCCTTGCGAAACTGGCAGGCACCGCTGCCGAGATCGTAGGTTCCATTCACGAAAAAAGGGCCGACGCGATCACGACCTTCCCCGGTGATGGTGCCCGCCCGGAATGTGAGCAGCAACTCCATGGAGTGCTTGCCGGGCATGCGTTGATCCAAAAAGAAACCGAGCCAATTGCCGCTGGGGAAACGCGAATCGGCTTCGACAGGTTCGAGTTCAGCCATGATGATTTTTGCTCGCGGACTTCCAGGACGATGTCAGAAACAGACACGCAAATCATATGCCTCGTTCGCCCGGATATACCGACCATTCTTGGAGGTTGTACCAATCACAACGTCGCCAGGCCCAAATGAAGAGGAACGCGGATGACGCGGAAAAAACAGGATGTCAGAGGATCGGAAAAAATCGATTTCTTTCCGATCCTCTTCAATCTGGGTCTCATCCGCGTCATCCGCGTTCCTCTTGAGTTTTAAAGACTCCAAGAATAGTCGGTCACTCGACGATAGAAGCACAATTCCCGAATGATACAACAATTTGAAACTCTTCCTGGCTCTCGGATGGTCTCCTCATGCCCGATGTCGTGGCCTTTGGCGAAGCGATGATGCGGCTGGCGCCTCCGCACTTCCAACGGATCGAACAAGCCCGTTCCTTCGACGTCGAGATCGGCGGGGCGGAACTCAACACCGCCGTTGGCCTGGTGCGATTGGGGCGTTCCGTGGAATGGATCAGTGCCCTTCCGGCGAACCCGCTCGGCGAAGCGGCGCGGAATCGCGTCCGGGAATTTGGCGTCGGAACCGAGGGTGTTCGCTTCGTCGCCGAAGGACGGTGTGGTCTTTATTTTTTGGAATTCGGTGCGGCCCCCCGTGCGGGGTCAATTGTGTACGATCGCACCAATTCGAGCATGGCACTGGCGAAGCCGGGTGATTTCCATTGGCCGGCATTGTTCCAGGGAGCACGTTGGTTCCACGTCACCGGGATCACGGCCGCGTTGAGCAATGGTTGCGCCGAACTGGTACTCGAGGGATTGCAAGCCGCGCGCCAGGGAGGGCTTGGAACGAGCCTCGATTTGAACTACCGGAGCAAACTCTGGAGCGTGGCCGACGCCGGGCGGACCTTGGGGGAACTTTTGCCGCACGTCGACCTGCTCATTGCCAGTATGGCCGACGCCGAACAACTGTTCGAGATTCGCGGGTCGACCTTCGCCGAGGTGGCGCATCAATTTACCGACCGATACGGCGTGAAATTCGTCGCCGGGGTCGTCCGCGAGACGCCACTGGTCTGGCGCAACCGCTTTGGGGCCGTCGGCTATTCTGCTGGTCAATTCCACGAAACACCCACGTACGAAGTCGAGATCGTGGATCGCCTCGGCGCCGGCGATGCGTTTGCCGCCGGACTGATTCACGGTTTGCTAGACGGCGACTTCGCCAGGGGTTTGGCCTACGGAGCGGCGATGGGTGCCCTCAAGCATTCCATTCCCGGCGACTTGCCATTGATCAGTTTGGAAGAAGTCGAAGCGGTACTCGCGGGGCAAGGATTGCGGATTCGACGATGAGATTTTTGGAGAAACGAGTCCGGCGCACCGAATTCAGGCCCGGCCCGATCATTTTCATTTGACTCGTTGCTGCGGCGCCCTAACTTCTGGCAGGCCGGTAAAGCGTTTCCCCCCAGTAGTAATCTCAATTGTTTGCTCGTTCGGCGTTGCCGAAACGGTGCACCCGCAGCCGGCCACCCTGCGTGTAGGAGTCACCCCCTCAATGGCTCATCCGGATCTCTTGTCCGATCCACCTCCGTCGATCTCGGCGGCGGAATTGCGACGTCGTTTACTGTCCTCGACACCCCCACCGACATCGGCCTCCAGCGATACGCTCGATTTCGATGCGATGGCGGCCCAGTCGGAGGCGGCTCAAGCGGGGCCACCGCGCACCAGTGGAATCATCCGCCTCACCATGCCGGGCACCAATGGCCCCGTGGCGGCCGCCTCGCTGCCACCGATCACCATTCCTACAACCCAGGGTGGCCCACAGCCACCACCCGGCTACCGCTCCCGAGCTTCTGGCGCCCTCGACCCCGCCTCCATGGCGATCGCTGGGATCACCGGTAGCACGCTCGGCGTCGTCGCCAACAAATACCCGGCTCCGAACTTGCCGACGACGGGGATGCCTTCCAACGATCTGGGTGGTTCCCGGCTGATTCAAATTCCACCGGCGACGAGTGGTGCCAGTAGCAGTGCGAACCCCACGGCCGAAGATTACAAACGGGTTCGGCACGAGAACCGTGAACTCCGCAAGCTGCTTGAAGAAATGAAGACGCTGCTTCAAGAAGCGAGCGAAAACGAGCAGAAGACGACCGTTCGCGAACAAGATTTGCTTGGCCAAATGCAGATCAAGCAGCGGCAACTGGACGAACTCACCGAGCAGATGCAGGCCATTGAAGATCAGGTCGCCAGTGGGGCGTTGGCTCCGGCACCTGCCGTCCCGAAGACACGCAGTGAACTCGACGAATGGGCAGACGACCTTGAGAAAGAGAATTCGAAACTGACCCAAGAGCGGCGCAAGATCGAAGACGAGCGCAAGCAACTCCGCGATGACGAAGAGTCGCTCGAAACGCAAATGCGGCAAATGGAAGTGTCGATGGCCCGCGAGCGGGCACTGATGGCCCGCCAAGAAAGCGAATTGAAACGATTGAGCGCCGAGATTCAACACGAACTCGACCTGATGCAGCGCGGCGACGTGGCCCTCCGAGATCAACTCTCGAAGTTCCAACGCCGCGCCGCCGATGTCTTGCAAACCGGCAAACCGTCCGGCCCACCGCCGGGCGGTCGCCGATAGTAGTACCAGTGGGGGCACCGATTCGGCTCGCCCCTACTTTTCCAAATTTCGCTTCTCAATGATCGCCGCTTTCGCTTTGGCGATCTTCTCACCGATGGTCTTGCGGCGTTCAATATCACGCTTGGACACGTCGTCGAATTTCAACGCTTTGGTCCAAATCTCGACGGCCTTCTTCGTGTCTTTGTTGGCGAAGTGGGCGTCCGCGAGGTGATCCCAAATTTCCATATGTTGGCCGTCGTCTTCGTCCGCACTCGCTTCCGTGAGCAGTTTGATGGCCTCGTCGTACTTCTTATTTTTGTAGAGCACCCAGCCGAGACTATCCTGATAGCCCGCATTCACTTTCTTGGCCATCTCGGCGTCGATTTTCTCATCTTTCAATGCTTTTTCACGAGCTTTCGCATCCAGTGCGAGTGCTTCCCGGATGAGCTTCTCCGATTCTTCCAGGTTCTGATCGTTGTCGGCCCAAATGAAGCCTAAGTCGTTCTTGTAGACGGCGTTCTCTGGTATTTCCTTCACGAGCGCCTCGAGAATTTTTGCGGCTTTGTCGATCTCTTTATTCTCGACATACAACCCGGTGAGCGCATAGCGAAGGTTCCGCGTGAGGTTTTCCTTCGGCTCTTTTTTCAGACCTTTATCCGCTTTGAGTTTCTTCATGATTTCGGGGTAGATTTCGATGGCTTTGTCGATTTTGCCGGACTCGCGAAGGACGTCCGATTTCAGTTTCAAGGCGTACCAATTGCCACCGTTTTTGTCGGAAGCGATGATCGCGTCGACCATGTTCAACGCCTCGTCGTGGTCGCCCCGACGCGCTTTGGATTGGATCATTTTTTCGATGGCACTGCCGCGAGCCCCTTGGATATCGTCGCTCTCGTTTTCGCTGTTCAGCAACTCCGCGCAGAGTTCTTCGACTTCCAAGAATTTTTTCTGCTCCCAATACAGGTCGATAAGGCCGTCGTAGGCTTCGCTCAGTTTTTTGCCGCTTTCGATCTTGAGTGCGTTGGCCTTGCAGAACTTGTAGAAGAGTTCGGCCGAGGTGTAATCTTTGACGTTGTGGGCCAGCTTGGCCAAGACGAAAGCCCCGTTGAACTTGAACGGGGTCTCTTTTTCCTTTGCATCCGCTTGCAGCTTGGCAGCCAGAGTCACGAGGCGTTTGGTGGCCGCCCGGTCTTTGAGGATCGTCGTCAGTTGATTTTGCATCGCCTCGGTGGTCGCCAAGTCATTCAGCTTGAGAGCCGTTTCCTTGAGTTGGCTATCGCTCGGTAGAGCGGGCACGGGGGCACCGACCACCGAACTGCCAAACACCAGCACCGCGAACCACGTCGCAGAAAGTATCCGCCATTGCAGAATCGTCATCACAAGTCCCTTTCCTAGAACGCGGAAAAATCATGCTACCCGTACTATCTTAACCGAGCGTCTTGCGGCGCACCATCCGGATTGGGAAGCGTCCTACGCGGCAGGATGTCACGACTTACAGGTACTGAAGACTATGACGGCTCCGCGTCGCGATTCCAACCGCAGCAGCACCTACCGGCGTTCGACGCCGATCCGCCGTCTCACCGCTCCGATCCGGCGGTTCTTGCACATCGAAGCGGCCAGCGGCGCCGTCCTCCTGGTCTGCACGGTCGTCGCGTTGCTGCTGGCGAATTCCGCGTGGGCTAAGCCCGTCCACGATTTCTGGGAGACGAGCTTGCGACTGGGTGCGGGGACATGGGAACTCGACAAGCCACTGCATTTCTGGGTGAACGATCTGCTGATGGCGATCTTCTTCTTCGTAGTCGGCCTCGAAATCAAGCGTGAAATCGTCGGGGGGGAGTTAAGCTCGCCCAAGAAAGCGGCGCTCCCGGTGATCGCGGCACTTGGTGGAATGCTGGTGCCCGCTGGTATCTACCTCGCGTTCAACCACGATGGCCCTGCAGAACGCGGTTGGGGCGTGCCGATGGCCACCGATATCGCCTTCGTTGTCGGTTTGATGGCTGCGTTTGGCCCGCGTGTCCCCTTCGGGTTGAAGATTTTTCTCCTCTCCTTGGCCATCGCTGACGACATGGGTGCCGTGCTGGTGATTGCGGTCGCTTACACCGAACAATTGAATCTGTACATGTTGGCACTCGCCGGCGCGGGCTTCGGTGCCCTGGTACTGCTGAATCGGCTCGGCGTTCGCACCGTGAGTATTTATGTCGTCGTCGGAGCCTTCATTTGGCTCACGGTGTATAAGGCGGGAATTCACCCGACCGTCGCGGGCGTCCTCCTGGGATTGCTCACCCCCTCGACCCCGTGGTTGACCCGGGAAACGCTGCGACTGGCACTCACGGAGGTGTCCGGCCAGCTCGACGATACGTCCCCAGTTGTGGAGCTTCGCCCCGACGATGTGGCAATTTTACGCTATGCCGCGCGCGAAGCCGTAGCCCCGCTGCAACGGATCGAAGATCGGCTGCACCCGTGGGTCGGATTCGTGATCATGCCGGTGTTTGCGTTGGCGAATGCCGGCGTCGAAGTAAAGCCCGCCGCGATCCTCGACCCCGTGGCTTTGGCGATCATGGCGGGTTTAGTGCTTGGCAAGACCGTCGGCATCGTCGGGTTCAGCTACCTCGCGGTGAAACTCGGTTTGGCGAATCTCCCGCGTGGAGTGACTTGGCGGATGCTTCTCGCCGCCGGAGTGCTCGGCGGGATCGGCTTCACCATGTCGCTGTTCATCGCGGGGTTGGCCTTCCCGGCCCCGCCAGAGCTACAAGACGCTGCGAAGATCGGGATCATCGCGGGTTCGGCCATCGCTGCGGTCATCGGTGCCGGGCTGTTAGCCTGGAGTACCCGCAACCTGAAGCCGACCGACTGATTCAATCATGGCCCGATGGCGGCGGGGCCGCTTTCGCCGGTGCGGATGCGGAACGAGTCTTCCAGGGCCAGCACGAAGATTTTGCCGTCGCCGATGGAGCCGGTGTCGCCGGTACGAGCCGCGTGGATGATCGCTTCCACGGTCGCTTCGACGAACGCTTCGTTGACCGCGATTTCGATTTTCAGTTTGGGGATCAACCGCGTTTGGACTTCTTGACCGCGGTAGACTTCTGTGTAGCCACGCTGCCGGCCGCACCCACGCACGTCGGTGACGGTCATCAGGTACACATCGCGTTCGGCGAGTGCCAACTGCACCTCGTCGAGCTTTTCCGGGCGGATGATGGCGACGATCATTTTCATGGTGGTTCAACGTTGGGGAAGAGTTTGGGGAATCGACCCGCCGCTCGAGTGCGGCGGGTTCTGTGGCGGCGATTAATGTTCGACGTGCGTTTGCACCGTGGTGTCGAGTGCGTTCTCGAACAGCGACTTCATCGTCTCTTTGATCGTGACAGGATCGCCACCGCGGAAGCGGAACAGGTTCCCCTTCACCGTAGTCAAGTATGGGTAGATGGCTTTGAACTCTTTGCTCGGGCCATCGTCCTTCGGTTTGCAAAGCTCTTCCCAGGCCTTGTGCAGATCCTTCGCCGCCACCCCTTCGATCACTACGGTGAACCGCTTGGAGTGACCGTTGGTCATCGCCGGTGGGTTGTTCGCCGCCTTCGGCATCTGCACCACGGCACCAGCATCGACGTCCGGCCCGATGTCCATCCCCATTTCGTTGTGCTGGCTCAAGTCCAACCCGGTCGCTTCGGCGTCGGCTTTCAGCGAGAAGCCGATGGTGTTGTCGATCAGCACGACCAGAATCGACGTGACCACGAACGCGTAGGCTGCCGCCGACGCGACCGCGAGCAACTGCACCTGAATCTGAGCGGAGAAATCGATCCCCGTCTTGGCTTCGGTCAGTTTGCCTGGGAACGTGTCGGCAGCCAAACCCGAGCCATAGACCCACAGCGGCAGGCTCACGAGTGCCCCGGTGAGCACCGCCCCGAGAATCCCGCCGACCCCGTGGATGCCGAAGGCGTCGAGCGAGTCGTCGTAGCCGAACACCGTCTTGAGAGTCACGGCCCAGTAGCAGACGACGCCCGACAAAATGCCGATGAGGATTGCCCCGCCCGGGGTCACGAACCCGCTGGCCGGCGTGATCGCCACCAGTCCGGCGACGAGTCCCGACGCGAACCCGAGGGCCGTCGGTTTGCCGCGGTGGATCCACTCCACGCACATCCAGCCGAGGCTGGCGGCGGCGGCGGCGATTTGCGTCACCGTGAAGGCTGAGACCGCTTGAGCGTTGCTGGCCAAGGCCGAACCGCCGTTGAAGCCGAACCAGCCGAACCAGAGCATCCCGGCACCGAGAAGAGTGAACACCATGCTGTTCGGGTGGAACGTCTGCTTCAGGTAGCCCGCTCGTTTCTTCAGAAACAGCACCGCCGCCAAGCCCGAGACCCCGGCAGCAATGTGAACGACCGTACCGCCGGCGAAGTCGATGGCCCCTTTAGCACCCAACCAGCCCGCCGCAGCCGTGGCTGGATCGGACGGGTTGGTCTTCTCCCAATTGAACGACCAGACCCAGTGTGCCAGCGGATCGTAAACGATCGTCGTCCAGAGCAAGATGAAGAGGCAGTACGAGCCGAATTTCACCCGTTCCGCAAAAGCCCCACTGATGAGGGCGACCGTAATGATCGCGAACATCCCTTGGAACATGACGTGCAAGTACAGGGGCAGCTTGGTATTCGGGAATGTCTTGAAACGGTTCTTGTGGTCAACCGACTTTTGGGCCTCTTCCTTCTCCGAGTCGGTGGCTTTCTCAGGGTCTTTGCCGGTCGCGGTCAGTTCTGTTTTCAAATCGGTGCCGACGGCTGCCGAAGAACCGAGGCCGATCAATTCCGGACTCCAACCGATGACACCTTTGCCCACAATCGGGAGATCTTTTGTTTCCCCGAACGAGAGCATGTAGCCGCAGGCGACCCACTGCACGCCGACGATCCCGAGGGCCGCCATGGTGTGCATCATCGTCCCGAGGACATTTTTTCGACGCACCATGCCACCATAGAATAGGGCAAGGCCTGGAAGCATGAACATCACCAAAGCGGTCGAGACCAAAACCCAGGCAATGTCTGCGGTGGCGATGGCTCCGTCTTTCGCGTCGCTGACATCTTTCACAGTGGCTGGTGCCGGTGCAACGGGTGGTGCGACCACGGCAGCGGGGGCAGCAGGCGGCTCTTCTGCGTAAACGGAAGACGTCGCCGTAAATAGCAGTACTCCGGCAAACAAGCCGAGCAGAATGAGAGGTCGAACGAGGGACATGAAGAGGTACCCTGCTTAGGAAAAGTCGGTGCGTGCCAGCGGGGTGAGCAAATCGAATACCGCAAGCACACCGTGCCCGATAATTTGGCAAAATGTGCCGTAATCTGCACATTTCCGGGAAGATAGTCCAACGAAACATTCCGTAGAAAGAATCGAAAGCACAATAATACGGCACCTTTGCTTAATAGCTGTGCCTTCAAAGTGATATTTGAGGTTAAGTGATAGGATTGCAGCAATTGGGTCGAATACCGAACGCCGGTCAGGCTCGGTTTGCGAATTTGCGAAACGATCAACCGACACCCACGAATTCGTATTGCATAATCGAGCTGACTCTGATAGGTGGGTTTCTTCTCGAAGACTAACTGCCAATGTGATTCGGATCGCCGAGGGCGCTCCACGACGGTAATTCTCTTCCGGCCGTCGCCGCCCCGTTCCTCCCCGACCCGCCCGCGCCACTCCGTCCGTTTGCGTTCACTCGCAGACTCTCAATTTCTATTTCTGCTCTCGACCCGACGGGTTTGCCGCCGGGCCGGAACCTCACGCCCTGCGTTGATCGCAGGCGTCCCATAAAGGGGGTACCTGGCCATGTCTGGAAACGAACTCTTCTTGGCATTCATGCTGCTGACCACCCCGCCCGGCCTCGCGGAAACGCCGCCGTCCGAAACGAACTGGCCCGCCCTTCGCGAAGCGATTCAGAAAACCGCCATCGAGTGGGAAATCCTCGACCCGCGCGAAAGTGCCTACTTACTGGCGAAGCGTGCGGAATTCTCGATCGACATCAACATCCTGCGCCGTCGGTACTGCGAATTCAAAGAAGCCCCCCGGATCGCCGAGTGCCAACGCTTGCCCGAACGGGCCACGGTGAACGAGTTGATCCAATTCAACCGGGGCTACCGCAAACACTTGTCCGAGAAATTGTCGCTGGATCGCGACCGCTCGGAACAATACGACGTGGCCCTCCACGAAACGGATCGTCTCTACAAAGTTTGGGATTCGGTCCGCGATGCCCGCTGCGACTTTTATTACGTCACGGTGCGTCGGGCCGCCCTCAAAAAACTGAAGGACTCGATCGGCGAAGAGGCTTACACCCTAGGGCAATTGCCGCCGAACGTGCCGACCTGGCGATTCAACGAGATCCGCTGAGAAAGGGAAACTGTCCCGATCCGGAGAATTGTCGTCTCCTGGCGAACCGTTTCTGGTACGATACCGGGTTCCTAAAGTACCCGGGAGAATTCGCGATGAGAACCGAGGAACCGACGGCTTGGGTCGTGTATACGATCTTGGCCGTGGGGAAGATGCCGAGCATCAACGCGATCTGCACGCAGGGGGAATGGAGCTCGCTCGATTTAGCGCGGCCGGGCAAACTGGCCCTGATCCGCGAACAGATCGACAACGAAGGGGAAGCCGAACGCTTGGCCCGGACGCTCCAACCCCCTGCCCCACCGAAACCGGTGAAGCCGACGCGGGTGCCCGTGCGTCCGATCCCGGGATTGCCGGAATCGGAAATCGAGGGCACAAGCCGACCCGTTCCGGATTCACAGTTGGCCGAAAGTTAGTACAATAGCGGACTCTCAAACGGCGCCGTCTGTGGGCGGACGCCAAATCATTTAGGAGACGGTATGGGTTTGCGGATGCGGATGCACGACCGGGAGCCGATCGCAGCGGCTTTGCGCCGGTTCAAGAAGCTGATCGAGCGTAGCGGTATGAAAAAAGAACTCCGCGCCCACGAGTATTACGAGAAGCCCTGCGAAATCCGCAGCCGCAAAAAGATGAGCCGCATCCGCGCCATCAAGAAAGCGCTGTTGGGCAAACCGGAACGTGTGGACACACGTACGAATTGATCGGATGCAGTTCTAGCAAGATTCAAGCGTTTCCAGGAGAGAGCCTGCAAACGCTTTTCATGCTGCGCGGTGCTTTGGCTGAAGTGTAGGTATTAGGCTGCAATCTGCATCACCGTTTCGGTGACTTTGCTGGCCTAGGTCGTGTGGTTGAGTTGCGGAAATGAGATGTGCGTCGATGGTCATCCAAAAATACAAGTGAGGACGGTGGGGATCGAACCCACGACCCGCTCATTAAAAGTGAGCG
>JANXWE010000054.1 GCA_025351325.1 Fimbriiglobus sp. | reverse complement strand
GACGATTTCGCTCCGCTCCGCCGGGGAGATCAACAGCGTTTCCATGGTGCCACGTTCCTTTTCGCCGGCCGTCAGATCGACTGCGGGCTGAATCGCCCCGGCCACGACCCAGACGATCAAGATGAACGGGAAGATCTTCACGAATTGGTCGCGCAGTTCATCGGCGGCGCGTTTCAACTCGGGCTTTTTATCGTCCGGATCGCGGACTTCGAACGGTTGATCGAAGTCTTTGGGGAGTTTCGCTTTCTCGAACCGATCTTCACGCACCTTGGCCGCCCACGCCGTGAGCACGCCCTGGACACGCTTGCCGGCGAGCTTCGATTTCTCGTCTGCTTCGCGGTACCGCAGCTCGATCTTCGGCTTCTGTTGTTTGGTCACCGCGTCGGCGAACTCGGGCGGAATGATCACGACGACATCGACCGCTTTGGAACTCAGACTCTCTTCCGCCTCGGCTTCCGAAATCTCCCTGACGACGACCGGCCCAGCATCGCCCTTCGAGGAGACGAGACCATCGGCGAAGGTGGTGTTCGATTCGGCCAGCAGCGCTGGGATGCCGGAGCCGACCCGACCGACGACGCCGACTGTCGTCTGTTGGCCGAGGTAGCCACTCGCCATGACGAAGCCGGCAAAGCCAAAGAGTGGGTAGAGCAGCAACGGAAGCAAGAGAATGAGCAGGACGGTGCGCCGATCCCGGAGCAAGTCGCGTGTCTCTTTCCCGGCGATCAATTTCACGATGCTAAAGCGCATGGATCACCCCGGCCGATTGCGAATTCCTCGAATTGCGATCTTATGATTCTGTACGGGAGGTTAAAGTAACCGCTCCGGGTCGCCCACTTCGGAGCACCTGGAATCGTCACCGCGGAAAATACCATGTCCCTCATCACCGTGGCCGTCCGCAAGCGCATCGCCCTGATCGCACACGACAGCAAGAAACCCGAGCTGCTGCTGTGGGCCGCGGCACACCGGGAACAACTAGCTCTGCACGAACTTTTGGGCACCGGTACCACCGGCCGCATGGTCGAGAACGCACTCGGCTTGCCCGTGCGGCAGTACCTCAGTGGCCCGATCGGCGGCGATCAACAAGTCGGCGCCTTGATCGCGGAATGCAAAATCGACGTGCTGATCTTCTTCTGGGATCCCCTGTCCGCCCAGCCCCACGATCCGGACGTGAAAGCCTTGCTCCGCCTCGCCGTCGTCTGGAACATCCCCGTCGCCAACAACCGCATCACCGCCGACCATCTGTTCGGCTCACCGTTGATGGGTCAAGCCTACGAACGGGCGGTACCCGTGGTCGCCTCGGCCAGCGTCTGGCCACGGGTGTGAGAAACCCGATTTTGCTCGTGCATGAAAGCATGGTGCCCTCATTTTTAAATCTTGTTCACTAGTGAATATAACATCGATAACGAAACGTGTCAAATCAAAGTTTCGGGAAATGGGGAATTCGGTTTCTCCGCTGCGATCAAGTACCCGTAGGCTCGCACACTCGGCCACCACCAGCGTTTCGTCAGCCATCCGCTTGCACTGACTGGGGTCACTTCCAAAACACGGAAGCCGGCTCCGCGTACCGCTCGCAACGCTTCCCCCAAGGAATAGTGGTGCAGCGTCAGCGGTGGCCCACCATAGGCTTGAATCTTAGCGACTTCGCCACTGCGCCAACCGCGGAAGCCCAGCCCGTGGTAGTACCGGTTGTGGACGTGCAGAACCAATCGGCCACCGGGTGTTAGGGCACGGAACGCATTTTGCAGCACGCTCCGGCGATGGTTTTCCCCACGCACCATTCCGAGAGTGCTAAACAGGCAGGCGGCGTAACTGAAATTCTTGAATGATTCGGCGTTGAGTTCGACGAGGTTGGCCTTCACGAATGTCTCGCGATTCGTGGACTTGTGCGCGGCGGCCATCCCCAGCATTTCGTCGGAAAGATCGACGCCGACGACGTCGAAACCTTGCGGGCCGAAGTGGCGTCCGAGTCGGCCGGTGCCGCAGCCGAGGTCGAGTAGAGTGCCCGGAGTGGGGAACCAGCGTTCACAAAATCGGCAATCGACGGACGCCAGCGGCGAGACCGCCATCATCGCATCGTAGCCGTCGACCATCTCCGAACTGCGGAGGTAATCGTGCAGGGCACGGTCGACGCCCAGGGGCAATTGCCAGTCGGGAATCATCGGTGGTACTTTTCCGTGGTCGGGGATGTGTACATTGAATTATGGATTGGGGATCGAACCGGTGACTCGGGAGGCGCGGGCGTGAGCGACACAGCGAAGGTGAGCGGGCCGAATTACTTGGGACGATTTTGGGGCGATGTCCGCAAATTCTGGAGGCCGGAGCCGATCGGCGAAGTCGATCTCGCCGAGGTGCGCGCCAAGACGCCCGCACCAGTCTTTTGGCTCTTCGGCAAGACGCAATCGGGCAAGACCTCGATCATCCGCTACCTGACGGGTGCCGAGGACGCCGCCATCGGCAACGGCTTCCGCCCCTGCACGAAGACATCGCGGATCTACCCGTTTCCCACCCCCGAAGCCCCGGTTCTCACGTTCCTCGACACCCGCGGTCTCGACGAACCGGCGTACGACCCGGCCGGCGACTTGGCCGCATTCGACACCCAAGCGCAGCTCATGATCGTCACCTGCCGGCTACGGGACTTCGCCCATGGTGGACTCCGCGATGCCCTGCGCCGCGTTCGAACTGTGAACCCACGCCGGCCCATCGTATTGGCACTCACCTGCCTGCATGAATCGTACCCGCAGCAGCAGCATCCTCAGCCGTATTTCGAAGCGTTGCCCGAAACCGTCGGCCTGATCGAGACGCAAAAGACCGAGTTTGCCGGGCTGTTCGATGCGATGGTGCCCATCGACCTCACGAAACCGACTGAAGGATTCGACGATTGCGAGTACGGCGGTGCCGCGCTCAAGGCCAAGCTCGTGGAACTGCTCCCGCAAGCCTACCGGGAAACCCTGCTCCGCTTCGACGGCTTGAACGACCAGTTCAAAGAAATCTATCTAAAGCGGGCGATCCCCGTGATCATCGGCTATAGCAGCCTCGCAGCGACGGCTGGGGCAATTCCGATCCCGTTCGTCGATCTGTTCGTGTTGCCGTCGATTCAAGTCCGTATGGTGAAAGCCCTCGCCGATCTCTCGGGCAGCCCCGGCGGCGCCAAGCGGTTCCTCGAACTCTCCGCGTCCATCGGCATTGGCTTGCTAGCCCGGCAAGCCATCCGCCAAGTGGCCAAGTTCATTCCGTACGTCGGTTCGGCCGTCGGCGCCGGGCTGGCTTACTCATCAACGTACGCCCTGGGCCGGGCTTTCATCGAATACGATCAAGCGGCGAACGCCGGGCACGCCCCGAACGCCGAGACGGTGAAGAAGATTTACCACGAGCATTTGAACAAAGCCGAAACCGAGTGGGCGCCCGGAGCGAAATCATGAAGTTCCATCTGCCCGGCGCGGCGAAACTGCGGATCGGCGTCGTGGCGTTCCTGTTCGTCGCCCCAGTCCTGTTTTTGCTCGGCGCAGGGGCCTACCACCTGTGGGTCAGCGGCTACGCGTTCATCGCGTGGTGGCCGATGGCACTCTGCTTCCTCGCGGCCTACGGTTTGGCATGGCACTGGACGCGGCGCCGGAAGACGCTGATGCTGCCCAAGAAGCTGATCGAGGCGCCCAACTATTGGACGGAGCGCGACCGCGACGCCTGGGCGCTGGTGCAGAGCTATTCCGAATCCGTGGCCCCGCTCGGGGCCGACGATCTCAGCGACATGACGCGCTACGCCGCCGATGCGAAGGTACTCGTCGAACGGGTTGCAGGCGTCTATCGCCCCGGTGCCAAAGATCCATTTGGCCACCTCACGCTTCCCGAGATCCTCGCCTGCGCGGAACTGGTCGCCGCCGACCTCGCTCAGTTGGTCGATAAATATGTCCCCGGTAGTCATGCCCTCAGTGTCAACAATTTTAAGCAAGTGAAGCAGGCCGTCGATTGGTACGAACGGGGTCGCAACCTGTACTGGGTCTTCTCGGCGATCCTCGACCCGGTGCGCGCCGGCGCCCAAATCTTCGCGACAAAGGCGGGGTTGCAGACGACGCTGAAACAAGTGCAGAGCAACGTCCTGACTTGGTTCTACACCACCTATTTGCAGGAACTCGGGCGCTACCTGATCGAACTGAACAGCGGCCGGTTGCGCGTCGGCGTGAAGCGCTACCGCGAACTGTTGGAAAACAAACAAGCCCCGCCCACAGCGGACACGGGTGCTCCCGAAGTCACGGTAGTTCCCGATCCTGAAGCGACTGGCCCGCGGATGGAAACCGATCCGAACCGCATCACCATCGCCATCGTCGGCCCGGTGAAAGCAGGCAAGTCGAGCTTGGTCAACGCGATCTTCGGCGAGCAGAAGGCCGGCGTCGCCTCGACCCCGCTGACGCTGAGTGCCACGCGGTACGATTTGCACCCCGACGGGTTCGTGCCGCTGTCGCTGATCGACACTGCCGGTTTCGGCTACCAGGGGGCCGGGGATGCCGATGTGGCCGCAGCGGCGGAGGTGTTCGCCAAGTCCGATATCGCCATGCTCGTGGTCCCCGCTCGTTCGGCGGCCCGCAAACCCGAAGTTGAGTTCCTTGAGCGGGTTCGGGCGCTCTTCGCCAAGAAACCGGAACTGAAGCTGCCGCCGGTGGTGTTGGTACTCTCGCACATTGACGGCTTATCGCCGGCGATGGAATGGGCACCGCCATACGACTGGAAAGCGGGCACTCGGCCTAAAGAAGAATCGATCCGGGACGCCGTGGAAGCGGCCCGCGAGCAGTTCGTCCGGGGGATCGTGACGGTGGTGCCGGTCTGCTCGGCGCACGACCGCGAGTACGGGGTGAAGGACGAACTACTCCCGACGTTGGCCGCGCAACTCGATGATGCCCGGGGCGTGCAATTGCTCCGCATCCTCCATGCGGAAGCCGGGGCCGATAAGACCCGCAAGGTGATCAATCAAGCTCTCAACGCTGGAAAAGAAGCGTTGAGATTACTTTGGCAGAATGCAAACAAGCCCCAGAAGGGTTGATCGCGAACTTATCGGTTGCCCGCCGGGCGGGTGTGCCAGCGCTCGAGGTCCTCCGCCGACGATTTCGGCCCCGCTTCCCCGCTCGGGTACGTTTTCATGGCACGGAACGGGAGCGGGTTGACGTCGCCGCCGCTCTGGGTTGTCGGGGCCGTGTCCTTGCAGTAGCCGTGCGTCCGCAACACGAAGGAGCGCACCCAACCACTCTTCAAAGGCGGCAGCGTGCCCGCGTCGAACTCGACGAGAATTTCATCACCCGGGCCGCAGAGCGCGAAGCGATCATCGACTTCCGAAAGCAACTCCGTCACGTCGCCGAGTTTCGTCAACCGTCCTTTCCAATTCGTTACCGCCACCGTTTCGAAGCGATTCGGATCGTACGCCTGCGGGGGTTGGCCCGCGGTCGAAATTTCCTGCACGCAACCGGGGTGCGACAACGTCACCCGCGACGGCCGCAGTTCCGCGGTCGAACTGAGTTCTTCCGCCACCCCGAGGAAGATCTGATCCCAATGAATTTGCAAGTTGGTACGCAGACGGTACTTCCCGGTCGAGGTCGGCTTGATCCACTGCCCTACGGGCACCGTCATTACCTTCGGTAGTCCGGCAGGGAAGCCGATGTCGGCGAGCTTTTCCCAACCGCCGTCGATTCTTTGATGTTCCAGCACCGGCGGGAGCATGGCGATTCCGGCCTGCTCGGCAGCAAGGATCGACTCCGGATACGGGTAGTCTGTCCAACCCGCGAGTACCAAGTGAATTGAACCGTCCTTCGGTAACGCTTTCAGGCGGTCGCCGAAATCGAGTTCGAGCCAATGCTCTTCGGCGAAGCCGAGCCAAGAACGCTTGGCGAAGTCGCTCGCCGTTTTGCCGTCGCGCTCGAGGATCGTGCTCGTCCGATCGGTTCCCCGGTGATCGCAGGCTTGGACTGCGGCGATCCGCTGGCGGAACGTCAGCACCTTCTGTGTCGGTAGTGGCTCGGCGACGGCGAAGCGTTCATCCGGAAACACCACGCACCCTGCCGGGTGATCGACGACCGACAAGTGCACGTGATCCAAATACATCACTTCGTCCATCGGCTCGGCGATTCGCAACACGTACTTGCCGTTCTTCAATCCGAGTTGGTGCGCTTCGATCTTCACCGACTCTTCGGGCCTCGGGGGGCGAACCGAACCGTCCGAACTCGACTCGCCGAGTGCCCCGCCGCCCAGGAAGTCGGTCACGTAGACCCACTTCTCGCCGTCCCAAGTCATGAGCACCGGGCACGAGGTCGGTTTGCGGTTCACTTCGCGGATGGTCACCACCGACCCGGCCGCGACGGCCAGTTCCGCCTGCACCACGCAGTCCGGCCAGCGCAGCCTCACGGCGTCCGCTTGCGTCTTCCGCCCGATGCCGATTTCGACGGGCAGGAACGATTGCCCCGGCCCGGCCGAGAGGGTCGTCAGTTCCACCATCGACACCAACGGCCCGGTGATCGTCCGGCATTTCACGCCGATGCCGCCGGTGTTCGTCCGCAGGTTCTTTTGACCCGACCCGCCGTTGCTGTTGTCGCGCAGCCCTGTGAAGTTGAGTTTCAAACTGTTGTTGCCGTTGCTTTGACCCAGGAACACTTTCAGTCCTTCCGAAGTCCACGCCATCAAGTCGGGAGTACCGTCCGAATTGACATCCACCACCGCGATGGCGCGCAACCCGGTCAACTTCTCGACCGCCGGGCCGAACGGTTCGCTGCGGTTGGCGAGTTTGCCTTCGCCATCGCCCTGCAAAAACCGAGCGTGACCGTCCTTCGACAACCCCACCAGATCAGCGCGACCATCGCAATCCAAATCGCAGCGCTGCGCGGACAGTAAGGTCGGGGAGTCGGTCGCACCGGGGGAGAATCGCTTGGCGAGGTTGGCGTCGGTGGTCTCCTTCTTGCTGATCAAGAACGTCGGCTTGCCACCACCGAGGAAGAAGAGATCCGATTGTTCGTCGCTGTTGGCATCCAGTACCAAGCCGCTGTGCAAGTCGGTCGCATCCGTCGGCAACGGCGACGCCACGCGGAACCGCATGAGGCGGTCGTTGAGGATGACCACCGGCGGCTTGCCGTCGAGCAACACGATCACGTCGATGTCTTTGTCGCCGTCGATGTCGGTGGCGACAATTCCACTCACGCGGCCCGTCACACTCAAGGCCGGCAGATCGACCAGTTTGAAGGCGGACGTCAGGGGTGGCGTCGGCTCATCGGCACGCGACGGCGTGGCAACCCCGACGTTTTGCAGGATCATGACCTTACCGTTTCCGCCGGTTCCTTTTCCATCCTTCAACGCCTCAGTCGCTTCGGGCACGGTCTCGGCGTAGCGCCCCGCGATCAGGTCGAGGTCGCCGTCTTGATCGAGGTCGAGCCAGCAGAGGGACAGGAAGATCCCGCTCGCCTTGTCGAATCCGGCCTCCGCAGTTTTGTCGTCGAATCGTTTGCCATCGGCGTTCCGCAGCAACCGCAACCCCGTCGGAGTGCTCAACGCCAGATCGGGGCGCCCGTCGTTGTCGTAGTCGGCGACGGCGCACGCGAAACTGCCGACGTCACCCAACCCCGCCGCTTCCGACACGTCGGTGAAGCCGGTGCCGGTGTTGTGCAGCAGCAGATCGCACAGCTTGCCGTGGCGGAACACCGCGGAAAGCAAGAGGAGGTCGGGCTTGCCGTCGCCGTCGAAATCGAAGCGGATGATCGTCCCGCCGAACCGGTCGCGGAGGCGATCGGCCTCGTTGCTGCGATCACGGGCACCGCTGTCCCATTTCACCGACGCATCCACCGTCCAACTGCTCTGCTGTTCGAACAGCGGCATCGGCCCGATGTCGGCGGGCTTCACGAGTCCGCGGCCGATCACCGTGGCGTAACGCCCCTGCTCCGAATGTTTGTCGGGGCGGGCTTCGTCTTCCCAGTTGCCCGCCTGCAATTTTCGCATGCTCTCGAGCAGTTCCGTCTGCTCGGCGACAGTCGTACTGAAGTGATTCGCCACGGCATAAGTCGCGGGAACAAGGTAGGGATTCAATTCGAGCGCTTTGCGGAAATACTTCTTCGCCTCTTCGCTAATTTGCATGTCGACGAACGACTGGCCCAGATAGAGCCAAGCGCGGTCGTCGTCCGGGTCGATTTCGAGCACTTTGTGAAAGTGAATCTTGGCGAGATCGTACTTCGCTTGATACTTGAAAATGATTCCCAAATTGAAGTGGGCGTATGGGTTGTTCGGGTCTTCCTTCAACACCCCTTCGAACACCGCAATCGCTTTGGGCAACACCGGGTCTTCGGCCGAACCGGCCGCGTTGTACAATGCCATGCCCAAGTTGATGCGGGCCGGCAGCCACTCCGGGGCGAGGCGGGCCGCCGTTTCGAATTCCTTCGCGGCTTGGGCGTAATCGAATTGCTCCATGTGCCCGACCCCGCGCGCGTTGGCTTCCGTCGCTCCGAGTGGATCGGATTTGGCTTGGCCGTCGGTCGTCAGTTTCCAAGCCAGCACGCCGACCGCGCCGACTAATACCGCGACCAGGCCGATCACCAACCACCGACGGGATGGAGCGGGGGTATTTGGCGGAGTCACGGGAAACCTCGGACGGGGAGTGGGCAACTATGCCTGTTTTACGTCCCGTTGCGGAGAATGGTTTGCGTCGTCGTCCACTTCGTCGGTCAATTCGGGATCCGCTTCCGGATCGATTCCGTCGGCTCCGTGCCGATCCGCAAACAGTTCGAGCAAATCGGTCTCGCCCGGATCCCCCTCTTCCGAGTCGCCGACATCGTTGTCGATGGAGATCTCGTCTTCGGAATTTTCACCGGGGTTGCCATGGCCCGAGTCTCCGTCGCGCATCGACGCATCGGTGCGGGCGCTGCGCTGGCGATGGGACGGATGGATATCGGCCAACTCGAGATCGGTCGCATCGATTTCGGTCGAACCCGGCGTCTGGCGATCCATGGTAAACACTCTTGTCGGTGACGGGGAGAGGGATGGCAAGTCGAGTCTTCATCGTAAATCATTGTGTCAAACATGTACAGCAACAGTGTGTCTGGAGGTTTCATTCGGATCCGCCGTGGCCATGTTCAGATGAAGAGAGACGCGGATGAGGCGGAAAAAACAGGACGAAGAGGATCAGAAACGATCAATTTCTCTCCGATCCTCTTCAATCCGGGCATCATCCGTGTTCCTCTTAAGTCCGCAAAGACTTCAAGAATCGTGTGACGACGGGTAAGTCTGAGTTTTCTTCAAACAGGTTAACCCGATGCGCAAGCATCGGCGGTGTCGAAGGTCAGGATCGAGTTGGCGAATCATGTGTGGTTTCCGATGCTTGCGCATCGGATTAACCGTGAATTTCATCGGTTATTTCGCCACAAAAGCTCAGATTGACACGTGCGGAGCTTAGATTCGATTCACTTCCGCAGTCTCAACTCCCGGCAACTCGTTCATGAGTCCGAGCATCTTGACGAACTCGCCGGTGTGAATCTGATTCGCCCGCACCCGCCAGTTCGCCACTTTCTCGACGACGTACTCCTTGGCCTCGCTCGCACCGATCGGCCGACCGACCACCCGTTTCATGTAGTCCCGGATTTCACGGGCATGTTCGTCCAGTCGTTCGGGATCATCGGCTTCGACCGGAATGCTCGGCACCACGGACTTGTCCGTTCCCGAGATCAATTTGTCGTGCCGCATCCGTGTCCGTTCGAGTTCGAGGATCGAATTCGCCGCCGCGGCCACAATCTGCTCGTTTCGACTGTTCAGTTGCTCGCGCAGGGCCATCACCGCTTCGAGCACCGTGTCGCCCCACAACTCTTTTCGCCCACTTTCCGAAGTGGGGAGTTCGCGGCGCACGGGAACCGGGGAATCGCGGCCGATGCGGTTGTGGGTGTA
>JANXWE010000042.1 GCA_025351325.1 Fimbriiglobus sp. | reverse complement strand
GAAGTCATCACGAAAGCCAGAAATCAAAAGTTTTGACACCGTCTCGAAACAAAAGACGGTCCGAATGCGATTCACGCCTTCGCCAACCGGCGCCGGCAGTACAAATCCTTCGATGGGTATCGGGTTTTGACCGAATGTCGATTCGTCGATCAAAACGACATTGATGGGTCGAAGCGGAGACCTCACCCCGCGCCCGACGCTCGTAGACTCGCGGCGATGGTTACTCACCACCAACCGATACCCCGTCGCCCCGTTCCCGGTCGTGTTCAGCAACGTATCGCACAGTACCCAGCGAATGCTGCCGTCCGGCCAGCGTTCGAGCACCTCCGTTTGCAGCGGCACTTCGCCATCTGGCCCGATGCAGCCCAGATGGGCGTCATCGTGCAGAATCCCGCGTGGCCAGGGAACTCCGACGGTCACCGGCTCGCCACGGCGTTCGCACGGTTCCGCACTCCAACCCGTTAATTCCACTTCAACCGACATTCGACCGTCTCCCAGGATTAACAGATAATCAACCATTGCACCGACAGCTTCAACATACCGCTCGCGCGGCGAACGGAGTCCCTTTCTCCGTACACTATGGCCATGCGTACCATCGATATCATCCGCGCGGCAGTGGGCGGCTTGTGGCGGCAAAAAGCACGCACGGCCCTCACGCTGTTGGGTGTGGCGGTCGGTTCGTGTGCGCTGGCGTTCAGTTTGTCGCTCGGGTTGGGTCTGCGTTCCCTCATCGACAATCAGTTCCGTTCGCGCGACGATTTCTGGTGGGTCACCGTCTACCCGGCCAATCGCGGCCAAGCGACCATTGACGAGAAGGATATCTCGCCGGAGAAAGTCGCAGTGAAAGGGGAGATGCCCGAAGAACGACGGCTCCGCCTGCGCGGACGATTGATCCGCGATTACCGCCAGATGCACTCGTCTCCCGACATCAAACTGATCACGCCTGAGCGGGTCGCACTTTTGAAAGCCTTGCCGGACGTCGAAGAAGTGCAGATCTTCCGGACTCGGTTCGGCAAGATCGGTCTCGGGGACACGTTGACCGAAGGGCAAACGTATGCGGGCCGGCTCGACACCTTCAAGCCGGCACTGGATGATCGCCTGATTCGAGGTCGATTGGCCACGGCGGCGGACGAAGTGACTGTCACCGAACTGCTCTTGTATCAATTGGGACTGCGGACGGACGTCGAACTCGATGGGGCACTTGGGAAGACTGTCCGCGTCACGCTGGGCAAATCCGAGTTCCAGAAAGCCGGAGCACTCGCCAATATTCTGACCCCTGGCAGCGGCGACCTCGAGGACGAAATCACCCGCAGTCAGTCGCAAACGCTCACGAAGATCGCCGACCAGCTCCCGCAGAAAATCGACCACTTCGATCTGACGCCGGCGGAGAAAGCGCTGGTGAAACTCGTCATGAAGCGCAAACGCAGCACCGCGGCCACCCCGGAACCGCAAGAGTTGTCCGCCGTCGCCGAGTTCCGAATTGTCGGTGTCCTCCGGGAAACCTCAAAAGACGAAGAAGTGTTCGATCCGCTGAATTCCCACACGATGGTCGCCAATCAGATGCGGCTATTCCTCACCACCGACGGTGGCGAAGTTCTGTTTGGCCAATTCCCCGAACTCGCCACCTTCGGCCAAACCCATGCCGACGTGAAAGTCCGACCGGGTGGCGACCTCCCCGCAGTGGTCGACGGCATCAAAGCCGATGGCATGGACTGCTACTCCAGTTTGAAGTTTTACCAATCGGTGAAGCGCGAAGTGACGCTGATTTCGGCCGGGTTGAACCTGTTCGCGCTGATTTCACTGCTGGTGGCGGCCATCGGCATCACCAACACCCTCTTCACGAGCGTGTTGGAGCGAACCCGCGAGATCGGGATTTGGAAATCACTGGGCGCCCGCGACTCGCAAATCTTGCTGATGTTCCTCTCGGAAGGGACGGCACTCGGGTTCCTCGGGGGTGGCCTGGGACTGTTGCTCGGTTGGTTGCTGTCGATTCCCGGCGATGGTTTCGTCCGGCGACTCATTCAGCAACAGTCGGCCGAACCGATTCAAAGCAGCACTGTTTTCGAGTTCCCGCTCTGGCTCTGTTTGGGCACCGTCGGCTTCGCCGTGCTCATCACCACCGGGGCGGCGCTCTATCCGGCACGGCGGGCATCGCGGGTGCAACCGGTCGAAGCGCTCCGGTACGAGTAATCGGCCTGAGCCACCCTGTCCCAGCACGACCGCTACCACCGCGCTCCCATCCGGGCGAACTCGACCCTTTTCGATTGACAGGCCTACCATCCCATTTAAACTTGGTGGTATGGCTATAGTACCTAGAGACCCACGTCGTCTGGCCACCCCGCATCGAATGAGGAAACACCATGGCTCGCAGCAGACCCAACCCCAGTAGCGGTGGCGAAAAGAAAACACCCCTGATCATCGCTCTGGTGTTCTTCGTGTTGGCGACCATCATAGCCGGTGTCCTCGCGTTCACCTACCAAGGTGATCTCGATGCGGTGAAGAAAGAATCGGACACCGCCAAGGAAGAGTCCAAGACCGCACGGGCGGAACTTTCAAAAGAGCAAGGCCGCCTTCGCCTCTACCAAGTGATTTTGGGAACCGGGACAGAAGACGACCGCGCCAAGCTCGCGGCCGCAGCCGAGAAAGACGCGCTCCGAGACGAACACGCCAAGATTATCGGTCTGCTCAACGCCAAACTCCAAACGGCGATCGAAGCCGAGAAAACGGCATTCGTCGGGAATGGCAATTTTCAAGCAAAGCCGGCGGAACTCTTTTCATGGCCTTGGCCGGCCAACGGTGAGATGCTCGCCTCCCCGTCGCCTGGCCCCTTGATGGTGACCATTGTGAAGCTCCGCGCAGAACGCGAGATGGCCATGCGGAAACTGCTCGGCGAGCAGAAGACGGTCAGCACGTTGGAAAACGACTTGAAAGCGGCCAAGGAACTGTACGACACGGAACGCACCAAACTCAGTCTCGCCACCGCCGCAATCCCCAAGAAACTCGATGAAATCCGTCAGGCCTTGGCCAAAGACCTCGACGTTAAAAAACAGGAGTTCCTCGATGCCGGCAAAGAGTACCGGCCGACCCTTGCAAAAGCGCGAAACGACTACGACCTGGCGGTTCAAACGAACAACGAGATCAATTTGAAGTTGAAGGGCATCGAAGAGCAGCTCGAAAAAGAACGCTCGAAACAAGCCGACAAAGATGACACGAATACATTCGATAATCCGAAAGGCGACATCACCGCAGTATTCCCGACTCAGAACACCGTCGAGATCAACCTCGGCTCGGCCGACAACGTGAAATCCGGACTGACCTTCAACATCTTCCCGCGCGACGTCAAGGATCGTGGCTTCGAATCTCGGAAGCGGAAAATCCTCGAAGATGGTCGGTACGTCGAACGGGTCGTCCCCAAAGCCAAGATCGAAGTGATCGAAGTCATCGGGCCATACCTCAGCCGGGCACGGATTACCGAAACCGCAGAAGCGTTGCGTGATCCGATCCTCAAGTCCGATCTCTTGTACAATTCCGCGTGGCGCAAGGGCAGCGTCGATCACGTTGTTCTCTACGGGATCTTCGACATCGACGGTGACGGCTCGGACGACATCAAAACCGTCGCCCGCCAGCTCAACAAAATGGGCATCGTGGTCGACGGTTACTACGACCTCTCGAGTCGCAAGTGGATCGGTGGCGGGCCGACCGAACGGACCACGTTCGCCGTCGAAGGTGCCGTGCCATCCGCCACCGCGGGCGATCTGCTCGTCAAAGAAAAGGGCGACTTGATCAACGGCATCAGTGCGGCCCGTGACGAAGCCAAGAAAAAGGGGAACAAGGTAATCCGCTACCGCGAATTCTTCCCGAGCATCGGCTACACGGTGAAGTTCGACGTCAACGAAGAGACGATCAACCAAGCCGCCGCGAAATACCTGCGGACGAACGCGACCCCGGTTGAAGAAACGCCGAAGTAGTCGACGAAAATTGACGACACGAGAGCCGGCCTGAATCAGGTCGGCTCTTCGCGTTGACGGGTGCCCGTCGTACAATTTCATTTCAATCTACACCCACGATTCAGGCGGCGATCATGCTCGGGCGGTTCTTCGCAAAAATCAAAAAGGGCCTGACCAAAACCCGTTCCGTCTTCTCCGGGGTCGTCGGCCTCTTCACCGGTGCCTACCGCGTCGATGCCGTCTTCCTGAACAAACTCGAAGAGCAACTGCTGCTCGCCGATGTCGGCCTTGGGGCGACCTCGCAAATCGTCGAGAAGGTTCGCCGAGGCTACCTCGACCGAGAGGTCGGCGAAGACGTCAAACTCTTCGTTCGCCAGCAACTCCGCGAACAACTCCTCGATCCGGCCGAGGGGTTGGCGTTCGTGCCGGGCGGGGTCACCGTCATCATGATCGCCGGCGTCAACGGCTCCGGCAAAACCACGTCGATTGCCAAGCTGGCCCTCCGCTTCAAAAACGACGGTAAAAAGGTGCTCGTGGCCGCCTGCGATACCTTTCGCGCCGCCGCGGTGGAACAACTCACAATCTGGGCCGACCGCATCGGCGTCGACATCGTGAAGCAACAGCAAGGCTCCGACCCGGCCGCCGTCGCCCACGATGCCTGCGAGCGTGCCAAGGCCCGGCAGTACGACGTGCTCATCGTCGACACCGCCGGCCGGTTGCACACCCAGACGAACCTCATGCGCGAACTCGAAAAGATCCACCGCATCGTCAGCAAACAGATCCCCGGCGCCCCGCACGAAGTGCTCCTCGTGCTCGACGCCACCACCGGCCAGAACGCCATTACCCAGGCCGAGCAGTTCACCAAGACCGTGAAATGCACCGGCTTGATTCTGACGAAACTGGACGGCACCGCCAAAGGTGGGGCCGTCTTCGGCATCAAATCGAAGGTCGGCCTCCCCGTGAAGTTCATCGGCGTCGGCGAACAGATGGAAGATTTGGAACCGTTCAACGCCGACGAGTTCGTCGCGGCACTGTTCGAGGAGTGATTTTGGAGGGTGGGCGATGACCGGAAGGGGTTGGTTGGTCTGCGTCGATCCACTGAAATTCGGAGAATACGGCCGTGACCGATTCGATCCGATGAGGTTCCGTTGGCTGGTCACGGATTGGGGCATGCGAATCTACAATTTGCTCGGTTGGGAAGGACGCCAATGGTTTGATGCTTTTCTCTCTTGGACTGCCGGAGAAGGCGAGGACCCGAAAACGCTGACTTTTGAATCCGATCCGTTCGATTTTTTCCCTGGCAGATTAGGACCACCGCCCGAGTGGAGCGAATGGGTGGAACAATTCAATGCGGCCCTTCGCGACGACAACTTTATCGAAGCCGCTGTGTCTGCTGCTCAAGCGGCCGCATTCTATTTCCCACAGCTCGACGACAGAGTCGATTTCAGTCAATCGCATCGGGGGAGGTCGGCGAGAAAACGCAAAGAGGAAGTGGAGAAGCGTGCAGCCTTCTTGAAAAAATTGGACGTAGAGCGTGCCGCTTATCCCGAGCGTGTTCATCGCGAGTTCTGTAATCAGTTCCGGGATGTCGCGGGCAACCCCTTCCGTCCCATCGTCGCCGATCCCGAATGGCTCACGCCCACCGTCCAAGCCATTGCCGCCTCCATCTACGAAGACCGCGCCTTCGACCGGCTGCCGATCCTCGCGGATGCTTTTGAAGAAGCCGGGTGTACGAACGCCGATGTGCTGCTCCACTGCCGGAAACCGGGTGAGCATGTCCGGGGGTGTTGGGTCGTCGATTTGGTATTGGGGAAGCAGTAAATTTCACCACGGCGGAGCGTTGGAGTTCAACCTTGAGGTTGTTGCCCGACAGCACGGAAAGTCGGGCCGAGTCTTCGAGGCACGACATCTGACAAATGCACGTCGGGCTTCGAAGACTCGGCCCGACGAAGACAACCTCAAGGTTGAACTCCAACGCGCCGCAGCACCATTTTCACCCACACTTACCCTGGCCTGCTAATATGTTTCCATGAACCTCCTCGCCACACTCGCGGAACTCGGTGCCGACCCGCAGACGCCCGTCGACTTGGCGGAGTTGAACTTCCAATTCGCCCTCGGCGTCGATGACTCCGAACTCGACTGGCCCGTCTATTTATCGAAACTCGACGATTTCGCCGAAGAACTCGCCCCGCGTTTGGAAACGGCAAATTCCCTGGAAGCCCGGACGCTCGAACTCGGCCATTTCCTCTTCGAGGAACTCGGCTTCGCCGGCAACACCGACAACTACTACGACGCCCGCAACAGCTTCCTGCACGAAGTCCTCGACCGACAGCTCGGCATCCCTATTTCGCTCTCGGTGCTGGCCATCGCCGTCGGCGAGCGCTGCGGTTTGAACGTGCAAGGTGTCGGCCTGCCGGGGCACTTCATCGCCAAGGTGATCGACGGTTCCGAAGAAGTGCTGTTTGACCCCTTCCACGGCGGGGCGCTCCTCACACCGGCCGCATGCGGCGAACTGGTCGGCACCGTCGTCGGCCAACCATTTGCTGCGACCAAAGCGAATTTGCGGGCCACCCCGCCCGGAATCGTCGCCACGCGGATGCTGAACAATTTGAAGGCGGTCTATTTGCAAAACGCGCAGTTCGACAAGGCGGCCAAGGTCATCGAATGGCTGGTGCCCCTCAACCCCGGCGACCCGAGCCAACTGCGCGACTTGGGCGTGACCCTGGTTCACGCCAATCAGCCCGGATTCGCCATCGACCCGCTGACACTCTATTTGAAACGATCCCCAGATTCGGACGACGCGGAAGTGGTCAAGGACTTCCTAAACGAAGCCCGCCGCCAAGTGGCGAAGTGGAATTGAAACGGCTTTTCGAGCGACTTTCGGAAAAATGAAAAATAATTGGCGCGGATCAACCGCGGATTCCGCATTCTGGGGACACGCCCGGAGGATTCCCGATGCCGACCGACCGCGACCTGTTCCAATCCGCCATCGACATCCCCGATGTCGATGGCCGCTCACAATACTTAGGCGCGAACGCCCCCGACCCCGTTCAGCGGGGTCGCGTGGAGCGCTTGCTCGCCGCCCACGCCGCCGCCGGAGAGTTTCTGGAACAACCCCCGGCGGATGAAAACCCGACCCGCACCGGGTCGTTCGAAGGCGCGACCGGGACGTTCGCCGGGGCCGACCCGGCGGCGACGGTCACGTTCCCCGGCCGCGAAGAACACATCGGTGTAATTCTCGGCGGCAAATACAAGCTCATCGAAGCGATCGGCGAGGGCGGCATGGGCAGCGTCTACATGGCCCAGCAGTCCGTGCCGGTGAAGCGCACCGTGGCCGTGAAAGTCATCAAAGCTGGCATGGACTCCCGGGCCGTGCTGGCGCGGTTCGAGGCCGAGCGGCAGGCGCTCGCCATGATGGATCACCCGAACATCGCCAAGGTTTTGGACGCGGGCACCACCGAGTCCGGCCGGCCGTTCTTCGTCATGGAGTTGGTCAAGGGGGTGCCGATCACGCAGTACTGCGACGAGCGAAAACTGACGCCCCGGCAACGCTTGGAACTGTTCGTGCCCGTCTGTAATGCAATCCAACACGCCCACCAAAAGGGGATCATCCACCGCGATATCAAGCCGTCGAATGTGTTGGTGGCTTTGTACGACGACCGCCCTGTTCCCAAAGTGATCGACTTCGGCGTGGCCAAAGCGACGGGGGCGGCCCTCACCGATTTTTCTTTGGTCACCGGACACGGCGCGGTCGTCGGCACGCCGGAATACATGTCTCCCGAGCAGGCGAGTTTCAACAATCTTGACATCGACACCCGCAGCGATGTTTATTCCCTCGGTGTGCTGCTGTATGAATTGCTGACGGGATCGACGCCGGTGGATCGCAAATCGCTCGGCGAGGCGGCGATGTTCGAAATCCTCCGGATCGTCCGCGAAGTGGAAGCGCCCAAACCGAGCCAAAAACTGAGCAGTTCCGGCACGCTGCCGAGCGTCGCGGCCAACCGCAGCACCGAGCCGGCCAAGCTGAGCAAACTCATGCGTGGCGAACTCGATTGGGTCGTGTTGAAGGCCCTCGAAAAGGATCGCACCCGCCGCTACGACACCGCCAACGGCTTGGCCCGGGACATCCAGCGCTACCTGGCCGACGAGATCGTCGAAGCCCGTCCTGCGAGCACCGGCTACCGGTTGAAGAAGTTTGTGAGGCGCCACAAGGGACAAGTGATCGCCGCGAGCGTGGTGCTGGGTGTGCTATTGGCCGGCATCGCCGGGACGGGCTGGCAAGCGGTTCGCGCGGAGAACGCCCGCGTAGCAGAGGCGAAACAGCGCGAAATGGCCGAGGAGAACGAGCGGAAGGCAGACGAAGCGAAGGTTGAAGCGCAGGCAAGAGCCGCCGAGGCGAACGCGATGTTGAAATTCTTCCGGGAGCATGTCTTCGCCGCAGCCGGGCCGGAGGGACAAGACGGCGGGCTGGGTGTGGACGTCACCCTTCGGAACGCAATCGTGGCCTGTTTACCTGCCCTAAACCGGGGATTCGCCGCACAGCCGCTCGTTGAGGCCCAACTGCGGATGGCGATGGGAAATACGTTTTACAATTTAGCGGAGTATGATCAATCCCGCGACCAGTTCGAGCGAGCACGGGCACTCTGCACCCAATTTCAGGGTTCAGAGCATCCAAACACTCTGTCGAGTATGAATGGCCTGGCTCTCTGTTACGAAGCGCTGAATCGCCATGCCGACGCCCTCAAACTGTTCGAGGAGGTGCTGGTGACTCGGAAGCGGGTGCTCCCCCTGGACCATGCGGACACACTGTCGAGCATGCACAATCTGGCCAACATCTACGCGGCACTGAACCGCCATGCCGAAGCCCTCGCGTTGCGGGTCGAGACGCTGGCGATTCGGAAGCGAGTGCTAACCAAGGATCACCAGGATACGCTCAAGAGTATGAACAACCTGGCCATGAGCTACGCCAACCAGAACCGCCACGCCGAAGCCGTCGCACTACAGGAAGAGACACTCGCGATTCAGAAGCGGGTGCTGCCCAAAGATCATTTTGACACAGTGACGAGCCTGAACAACTTGGCCACTATTTACTCAGTCCTGAACCGCCACGCCGACGCCCTCAAACTGTTCGAGGAGGTGCTGCTGATTCAGAAGCGGGTACTGCCCAAAGATCACCCGAAAACTCTGACCAGTATCAGCAATGTGGCCAACAGTTATGGAGCCCTGAATCGCCACGTCGATGCCGTCAAACTGTTCGAGGAGGTACTGGTGACTCGGAAGCGGGTGCTGCCTCAGGATCATGCGGATACACTGTCGAGCATGCGTAATCTGGCCATCTGCTATGCGGCCCTCAACCGCCCCGTCGAGGCCCTCAAATTGCGGGAAGAGACGCTGGCGATCCGGAGGCGAGTGCTGCCCAAAGACGACCCGAACACGCTCGTGAGCGTGACCGACTTGGCCAAAAGTTACGCGACTATGAACCGCCCCGTCGAAGCCCTCAAACTACGAGAGGAAACGCTGCTGATTCAGAGGCGAGTGCTGCCCAAAGATCACCTGGACACGGTAGCGAGCATGAACGACTTGGCCAATAGTTACGCGGCTATGAACCGTCTCGCCGATGCCGTCAAACTGTGCGAGGAGGTGCTTGCGATCCGGGGACGAGTGCTACCCAAAGATGACCCGAACACGCTTGGGAGCATGAACAACCTAGCCATCTGTTACGCGGCTATGAATCGAACCGCCGACGCCCTCAAATTGCGGGAAGAGACGCTCACGATCCGGAGGCGAGTCCTGCCCAAAGATGACCCGGACACACTAGCGAGCATGAACAGTTTGGCTGCCAGCTACGCGGCCCTGAACCGTCACGTCGACGCCCTCAAATTGTGCGAAGAGACTCTGGCGATCCAGAAGCGAGTGCTGCCTCAGAATCACCCGAATACGCTGTTGACCATGAGCAATATCGCCATCAGCTACGCGGCTCTGAATCGCCACACCGACGCCCTCAAATTGCGGGAAGAGACACTCGCAATTCGCAAGAGTGTACTGCTCAAAGATCACCCGGATACGCTCATGAGCATGCTTGCCTTGGCCGATTCTTTGATCCGTCTGGATCGCGGCGTCGAGGGGATCCCACTTCTCGATGAGTCCATCACCAAGTCTCGCACCAGCCCCTCCGTGCGTCCTCGCTTCTTCAAAGATGCCTTTGGCCTTCGAATCCAATATTTCCAAAAGAGCGGCGACCCCGCCGGCTGCCGAACAACGGCGGAGATGTGGGAGAAGCTGAACCGGACGGACGCTGGTGGCCTGTACGATGGTGCCTGTTTTCGAGCGGTGGCTGCTGCAATTCAGGCCAAGACTCCGGGGGCGGACGCCGCCAGGCTCGCCGAGGACGATGCCGACCGGGCGATGCAATGGCTGCAAAAAGCGATACTGGCGGGCTACAAAGATGCCGCCCACATGAAGAAGGACACCGACCTCGACCCGCTCCGCGACCGGGAGGACTTCAAGAAGCTGCTCACCGAGCTGGAAAAGGGGGCGGAGAAAAAGTGATCGGTTATGATCCTTATTGGCGGAAGGCCATTATCCCTCTCGTTGTAAGTCCTGATGTCACATGGTCGTTTCAGAAAGTTGGTCGCTTGATTGGCAGGAAGTTACTTTCCACAGAGGGGTGGGGGGTTACTGTCGGAAAGTAGAATTTGCGTTAAATTCCACGCACTTTGTCGCTGGCCCATTGAATCACGAAGAAAAACACGGGCGTGAGGAACACACCGAACGCGGTGACACCGATCATGCCGGCGAACACGGCGGTGCCGAGGGTTTGCCGCATTTCGGCCCCGGCCCCTCGGGCGAATACCAGTGGCACCACGCCGAGGATGAACGCCACGCTCGTCATGATGATGGGCCGCAACCGGAGCTGGCACGCTTCAAGCGTGGCCTGTTTGCGGGTCGCTCCCGCCGCGTGCCGGTTGCGGGCGAACTCGACGATGAGAATCGCATTCTTGCAGGCCAGCCCGACCAACACGACGAAGCCGATCTGCGTGAAGACGTTGATGTCTTGGCCGGCGATCCGCACGCCGATGGCGGCGCAGAGCAAGCACATCGGCACCACCAGGATCACGGCCAGCGGCAGCGCCCAGCTTTCGTACTGGGCAGCCAACACCAAAAATACCAACACTACGGAAAGCACGAAGGCCCAGAGGGCGGTGTTGCCGCTGTCGAGTTGGAGTTGGGCCAGTTCCGTCCACTCCGCCTTCATGCCGGGGTCGAGATTCTTGTTGGTCACCGCTTCCATCTTGGCGATGGCCTCGCCGGAACTCACACCCGGTTTGGCGTTGCCGGTGACGGGGTTCACGGGGTGCAAGTTGTAGCGCACCACCATCATCGGCCCCACCGTTTCCCGGTTGCCAAGGAACACTTTCAGCGGCACCATCTCGTTCTTGGAGTTCTTCACTTGCACTTGGCCGAGCGTCTTCAACTTGTCGCGGAACTTGGCGTCGGCCTGCACGATCACCTGCCAAGTGCGACCGAATCGGTTGAAGTCGTTCACGTATTCCGACCCGAAGTACTTCTCCATCGCCTCCTGGATGTCGCGGATACGCACCCCGTTGCTCTCGGCCTTCTCGCGGTCGAGCGTCAGTTCCACCCACGGGGAATCGGCTTGGAACCCCGAGAACAACCCCTGCAATTCCACGGCGGCGTTGCCCTCCTCGACGGTGCGATCCCCGACGCGTTGGAGGGCGAACCCTTGCGTGTCGTTGGCCGCACGATCTTCGATCATGATGCGGAACCCCCCGGCAGCACCGAGACCATCCACGGGCGGCGCACCGAGCACGGTGATGGTGGCGTCGCGAGCTTCGCTCAGCCATCTTTCCCGGAGTGTCGCAGCAATGTCGTCAGCCGTGCCACCGTGACCGAGGCGGTCATGGAACTCGTCGAGCATCACATAAATGGTGGCGACGTTCGACGAACTCCCGCCAAGAAGCGCCGACAACCCCGAAACGGCGACGGTGTGGTTGACACCGGGAATGTCGCGGGCCATCGCTTCGAGGAGGGTCACGGACTTCTGCGTTTCGGTGAGCGACGAGGCGTCGGTCATGCGCAGGTTGACGATCAAGTAGCCTTTGTCCTGCTGCGGGATGAAGCCCGTCGGCGTCGTCGTCATGACGTGGAAGGTGCCGTAGAGCAGCCCGCCGTAAATGAGCAGCACCAACACCGAAAGGACTAGCAAAACGCGCACGATGCGGAGGTAGCCTCGTGTGGCGAAGTCGAAGACGATGTTGAAGCCGTAGAAGAGCCAACTGAGGACCCAGTTCAAGACCGGTGACACGAAGTACCCTACAAAAACGAACGGGAACGCCACCGTGATTGCGGTACCCACGACCCGTGCGGTTTCGGACGTGACATGGAGATTCGTCAATCGTTGATCCCACCAACTGAAAATGGGCAGCGTCCACCCCGGTAAGAATTGCTGAACCGCTTTATATCCGGCGAGGCCTAACAGCAGCGCCCACCCGAGCTTCGGCAACGGCGACTTCCGGCGGCCGCCGTGCTCCTCTTTTTCGAGCAGCAGTGCACAGAGCGCCGGTGTCAGCGTCAACGAGTTGAACGTCGAGATGAGCGTGCTGATGGCGATGGTCACGGCGAATTGGCGGAAGAACTGGCCGACGATCCCGGTGATGAAGATGCACGGGATGAACACCGCCGCGAGCACCAACCCCACCGCGATCACCGGCCCGGCGACGTCGGTCATCGCCTGGGCAGTGGCGTCTTTCGAGTTCAATCCCTTGCCCAAGTGGTACTCCGCCGCTTCGACCACCACGATGGCATCGTCGACCACGATACCGACGGCGAGTACCAACCCGAAGAGGGTGAGCGTGTTCAAGCTGAAGCCCATGAGCGCCATGACGCCGAAGGTGCCGATGATCGCCACGGGTACTGCGGCGAGAGGAATCAGCGCCGAGCGCCAGCTTTGCAGGAACAGCAGCATGACGAGGGCGACGAGCACGACCGCGATCAGCAGCGTGGTGAACACTTCGTCGATCGATTCCTGAACGAACGGCGTCGTATCGTAGACGATTTCGTACTCGACGCCGTCGGGGAAGCGGGCCTTCAATTCCTTCATTTTGTCTTTGATGAGCTTGGCCGTGGCCAGCGCGTTCGCCCCCGGCAGCGGGTAGACCGACAAGGCCACCGAACGCTGACCGTCGAGGGTGCAGAGTTGGTCGTAAGTCACGGCTCCCAGTTCAATTTTGACCGTCACGTCTTTCATGCGGATGGCCGCGCCGTCCTTGTCCGTCTTCAGCACGATCTCGTTGAATTGATCCGGTTCCGACAAGCGGCCGAGCGTGTTGATTGTGAATTGGAAGGCCTGCCCCGTCGGTACCGGCGGCTGGCCGATTTGCCCCGCAGCGACTTGCGCGTTCTGCTGTTCGATAGCGTGCGTGACGTCTTCGGGGGTCAACCCACGCGACGCGAGCTTGATCGGATCGATCCAGATCCGCATGGCGTAATCGCGCTGGCCGAGGAAGACGATGTCGCCGACACCTTCGATCCGCGCGAGTTCGTCGCGGAGTTGGATCGTGGCGTAGTTGCTGAGGTAGAGCTCCTTGCGGGCCGGATCCTTCGATTTGAGGTTGACGATCATCAGGACGTTCGCCGATTTCTTTTTCACCGTCACGCCGCGCCGTTGAACCTCCGCCGGCAAGTTCTTGAACGCCGTGTTCACGCGGCTCTGGACGAGCACTTGCGAAATGTTCAAGTCGGCACCGGGCCGGAACGTCACCGTGAGGGTGTAGTTGCCGTCGTTGGTCGAAGTGGAAGTCATATACAGCATCTCTTCGACGCCGTTGACCTGCTGCTCGATGGGTGCGGCCACCGTGTCCGCAATCGTCTTAGAGTGGGCGCCGGGGTAACTCGTGGAGACCTCGATCGTCGGCGGGGTGATCTCCGGGTACAGCGCGACCGGCAAGCGCTGCAAGCCGACGCCTCCGCCGAGCGTGACGAGGATTGACAGCACTGCCGCGAAGATCGGCCGGTCGATGAAGAAGCGTGCGAACACGGTGAACCCTTGGATAACCGGCGAGTCTCAACGAGCCACGCGGCGTTTGGAAAGCTTCGACAAAATCAGACCGGCCACACGCCGCGGAAAGCGCAAAAGTACGATGTTCATCAATCCGTCGCCGAGCCAGTGTGCCAACCGTGAATGGAATATACGACCCCCGGCGACACGGTCGACGACGACGTAAAACACCGGCGTGAGTAGTACCCCAAAGAGAGTCACGCCGAGCATCCCGGAGAAGACGGCGATGCCGAGGGCTTGCCGCATCTCGGCCCCGGCGCCGCTGGCGAAGGCCAGTGGCATGACCCCGAGAATGAATGCGAAACTGGTCATCAGAATCGGGCGGAGTCTTAACCGGCAGGCATCCAGGATCGCTGTCTGGCGGTCAGCGCCGGCATCGCGTTTGAGCTTCGCATACTCGACGATCAGGATGGCGTTCTTGCAAGCGAGGCCGATGAGTACCACGAAGCCGACCTGCGTGAATAGGTTCACATCTTGCTTGGTCAGCCCGACACTGCTGGCGACGTTCACGCCGTAGATCGTGTCCGGTTTCAAGATCCCGAGTGAAGTCATCGGATTCCACGGAAGCCAGCTGACATCGAAGTCGCTGACCAGCACGGTATCCCAGTTGGTCACCCAAATCCCGGCGAGCGAACAAGCCACGCACGTCGGCACCACCAGAATCACGGCGAGTGGCAACGTCCAACTTTCGTAGAGTGCCGCGAGCACCAGAAAGACGACCAACACCGCCAGGCCGAACACGGCCATACCGGTATCGCGCGAGCGCTGTTCAATGAACGTCAGTTCCGTCCATTCGTACCCCATATTCGTCGGCAATTCGGACTTGGCGAGTTGCTCCATCACGGCCGTCGCGTCGCCGCTGCTGGCCCCCGGGGCGACGCTCGCGTTGATGGCCGCCGCGGGGTACATGTTGTACCGGGTGATCACGAGCGGCCCGCTGATCGACTTGATTTCCGCCAACGTGTTCAACGGCACCAACGTCCCTTTTTTGCTGCGCACTTTCAGGTATTTCACGTCTTCGGGGGTATGCCGATATAGGGCGTCCGATTGGACGTTCACCTGCCAAGTCCGGCCGAACAGGTTGAAGTCGTTCACGTAGCGCTGTCCGAGGGTGGCCTGCATGGTGGCGTAGACGTCCAGCGGTTCGACGCCTTCGTCACTGCACTTGGCTTCGTCGACCTTCACCGAGAGTTGCGGCGAACTGGTTTTGTAGACCGTGAACAGCCCGAGCAGACTCGGCTGCTTGTTCCCCTTGTCGATGAGGTTCTCGGTTTGCGCCTGCAAGCTGCGCGGGCCGACTTCGCCGCGATCCTGCACCATGAACTTGATTCCGCCCGCACGGCCCAATCCCGGCACGGCCGGGGCACCGAAGATGTTGATCTGCGCTTCGGGGGCACTCGCGCCCATTCGCTTGCGGAGTTCCTGTGCCACGGCTTCGCTGTACAGTGCCGGGTCGGAACGTTCCGCGAACGGCTTCAAAATGATGAACATCGAGCCGAAGTTGGAACCGTAGGCACTGAGTACGAATGAGTTACCCGCCACGGAGTTGACGTGCGCCACCGGCCGCACCGGTTTGACCCAGCGTTTCACACCGTTGATCTCTTTTTCTACGGCCCCTTCGTCTGTAGCCTTGGCGGGAACATCCACGGTGCATTCCATGGCGATCTTCGCAATGCGATCCATCGTCTCACGGGTGCGTTCGGCACTCGCGGCGTCCGGCAATTGCACGCTGGCGATCAGGTAGCCTTTGTCTTGCGACGGGATGAATCCCGTCGGCAATTTCACGTAACCCCGGTAGCCCAAACCGACCAGTACCAGGTACAAACCGAGCACCAAAATGGGGACACGAATCAACTTACCGACAAGTGAAGTGTAGCCCCGGCCGAGTCGGTCGAAACCCCAGTTGAAGATGCGAAAGAACCAGCCGAACGCGAACTGGATCGCCCGGGTGATCCAGTCGGGGCGGGCATCTTTGGATTGCAGCAGCAACGCCGCCAGGGCCGGGCTGAGCGTGAGGCTGTTGAACGTCGAGATCATCGTGCTGATGGCGATGGTGAGTGCGAACTGCCGGAAGAACTGGCCGACGATGCCGGGGAAGAACATGCACGGCACGAAGACTGCGCACAGTACCACGCCCACGGCCACCACCGGCCCGGCCACTTCATCCATCGCTTGGGCGGTCGCTTCACGCGGTGCCAACCCTTTTTCAATGTGGTGCTGCACCGCTTCAACCACGACGATCGCGTCGTCCACGACGATGCCGACGGCGAGCACCAACCCGAAGAGCGTGAGGTTGTTCAGACCGAAGCCGACGATGGCCATGACGCCGCAAGTGCCGATGATGGCGACAGGCACCGTGGCCAGCGGGATGAGTGCCGACCGCCAACTTTGCAAGAAGACGAGCACCACGATGGCGACCAAGATGATCGAGTCGCGCAGTGCTTCGAAGACTTTGAATATCGACGACTCGATGTACGGCGTCGTGTCGTAACCGATCTCGTGTTCCATGCCGGGCGGGAAGTCTTCGCTCAGCTTGTCCATCGTCGCTTTAAGCTCGGCCGAGGTGGTGATGGCGTTGGCGTCCGGCGTCAAGAAGATAGCCAATCCCACCGTCTGCTGGCGGTCGAAACGGTTGGTGATGTCGTTCGATTTGGCGCTCAATTCGACACGGGCCACGTCGCGCAAATGTACCAATTGCCCATCCGGCCCGGTCTTCACGATGATGTCTTCGAATTGCTCGACGGTGCCCAGCCGACCCAAACTGGTGATGGTGAATTCGCGCGGCTCTGGGTTGACGTTGCCGAGCGCGACTTCGGCATTTTGTGCTTTGATGGCCGAGACGACATCGAGCACCGTGAGCTGGCGGGCTTCGAGTTGCCCCGGTTGAATCCAGATCCGCAGGCTGTAATCGCGTTGGCCGAAGATGGTGACATCGCTGATGCCGGGGATCCGCGAGAGCGTCTCGCGGAGGTGCAGCACGGCGTAGTTGCTGAGGTAAACTTGATCGTACCGACCGCTCTTCGACATGATCGCAAACGTGAGCAGCAGTTCCGGCGACCGCTTGCGCACCGTCACGCCGGTGGAGCGCACGACCTCGGGCAATTCCGGAATGGCGAGGTTCACGCGGTTCTGCACCAGCACTTGGGCGAGGTTCAAATCGGTGCCGGGTTCGAACGTGATGGTGAGGGTGTAGCTACCGTCGTTGGTGCACTGCGACGACATGTACAACATGCGTTCGACGCCGTTGACCCGCTGTTCGAGTGGCGCGGCGATCGTCTTCGAGACCACTTCGGCACTGGCGCCGGGGTAGTTGCAATCGACTTGGATCGTCGGCGGGGTGACGGGCGGGAATTGCGACAACGGTAGCCGCAACGCCGCAATTCCACCGCCGAGAGTGATCAAGATCGAAATGACCGCCGCGAAGATGGGGCGGTCGATGAAGAAGCGTGCGAGCACGGCACATCACCCCTTATCGGCGGTCGGTGGGGTCGGTGCCGGTTCAAACTTCGGATCGACTTTCGCTTTCTCGCGGACGCGCTGGAGGCCTTTCACGATCACGCGGTCGGTCTCCTTCACGCCCGATTTCGGCTCGCCGGGTACGGGCCGTACCACGCGAAACGACTCTTGGGGAAGCCCGAGTTCGACCCGCCGCGATTCCACTTCGTTGTTTTCGTTGACCACGAACACATACTTCAGCCCCTGATCGGTTCCGATGGCAACCTCGGGAACGAGGATCGCCGACTTGGGGGTTCCAATCGGCACGCGGATGCGGACGAACAAACCTGGCGTCAACAGCTTGTCGGCATTGTCCATCTTGGCCCGACGCCGGATCGTCCCGGTACCCAGAGTCATTTGGTTGTCTTCGAAGATGATGGTGCCGTCGCGGGAGAAATCGTCGCGATTTGGCAACCCGATCTTCACGGTGTTGATGCCGGATGCAATCTCCCCTTTGGCAAGCAATTCCTTCAACCGCATATGCGTGCGGTCATCAATATCGAAGTCGGCGTACATCGGGTCGGCCGCGACAATGCTCGTGAGCAATGTTTCGTCGGCCTTCACCAAATTTCCGGGGTCGATGAAGCGTCGGCTGATGCGGCCGGTGATCGGCGAACGGATGTGCGTGTAGTCGACGAAATTCTTGGCGGCTTCCACTTGGCGAATCGCCACCTTGACCGCCGCGACGGCTTCGGCGAATTCCCCCGTGATGCGGTCGACTTCCTCCGGGCTGATCGACTTGGTCGGCAGCAAACCCTCGGCCCGTTTGAAATCCCGGTTCAGCCGGCCCTCTTTCGCTTCGGCTTGCACCACGGCGGCTTTGGCCTTCTCGTAATCGGCTTCATAGGTTTTCGGATCGATGTCGAAGAGTGGGTCCCCCTCCTGGACATCCGCACCATCGATAAAGTGCTGCTTCACCAAGTGCCCCGTCACCCGCGATTTGATCTCGACCGATTTCGATGCCACCGTGCGGCCCGTGAAATCTTCGTAATCGGTGACCGTCCGTACCACGGGCATGGCGACAACCACTTTCGGCGGTGCGGTTGGCACCACCGCCGCCGGCGGACGAACACACCCCAGCAAGGCCACGAGGCCCACGATTGGCAACCCGAGTAATCTCGTCATCGGAATCCGTGCAACAGGTAGGAATAGCAACAGGCTAGTTGTTTTACCAATCTTAGGAGACTTGCTTACGGAATTCGCGGGTATCGGTGCGCCAACCAATTCTGGCGTCGCGCTGGCCCATCCCGGTACTACTCTGATACTTGTACTTGTTTCCGCGGAGATTACCCCCCTCCCCCCTGCGGAACCAATGGAAGCAGCGGAAACAAGTGCAGCAGACAGAATGACGATTGCGACACAATTATAAACGGTTGGCCAGTCATGGGTTCGGGTCGTTTTGAACGGAGATGTGCCAATTCTTGTGTTTGCTGGTGTCATGGCTGGTTTCTTCGTTTTGAGCAGTTTCCTGCCGACACTCGGGTAAACTTGTGTATTAGAAAACGTGGTCGACCCGTGGATACTTCATCAACCTTTGCGAAACATGCTATTGTCTCTTCCCGCAAATTTGTAAGATGACCATCAGTTGAATAGCTCAGTATCAGACCTTTTGACCTCGTTGTGGGAACGCCCAAGTGCGACCCACCAAGGCGAAGCCGCACGCTTGTTCCACCCGATTCACGCTCCTCAGAAACTCCGCCCCGGATGAGTTTGGCCGAAGTCGTCCGACCCGAAGTCACCCGCATCCGTGCCAGCGGTGGCTGGCGCGCCCTCAACCTCGCGGAGCTTTGGCGCTACCGGGAACTGCTCTACTTCCTGACCCTCCGCGACATCAAACTCCGCTACAAACAGACCGCCCTCGGCGTGGCCTGGGCCGTCATTCAGCCGCTCGCCACCATGGCCGTCTTCGCGGTCTTCTTCGGCAAGCTCGGCAACCTGCCATCCGACGGCCAACCCTACGCCCTGTTCGTGCTGGTCGGGTTGCTTCCGTGGCAATTGTTTTCGTACGCCCTCACGCAGTCCAGCAACAGCCTCGTCGCCGAACAGCGGCTCATCACCAAAGTCTACTTCCCCCGGCTCATTGTGCCGGTGGCGTCGGTCTTAGCGGGCCTCGTCGACTTCGTCGTGGCCCTCGTTCTCGTGATGGTCGGCTTGGCCGTGTTCCAAGTCGTGCCGAGCTTCGCCATCTTGGCCTTACCGCTGTTCGTGTTACTCGCCATCCTCACGGCGCTGGCCATCGGGCTTTGGCTCAGTGCGTTGAACGTCCAATACCGCGATATTCGCTACACCCTGCCGTTCCTCACACAGTTCTTGCTGTTCCTCAGTCCCGTGGCCTACCCCGCCAGCATGATTCCCGAGCAGTACCGGATCTTCTACGGGTTGAACCCGATGTCCGGCGTGATCGAAGGAACCCGTTGGGCCATCCTCAGTACTGCCGAGCCGGACTGGGGTCTGATGGCCGTTTCCACGGTGGTCGTCACCGTACTTTTGGCCGGCGGCCTGTACTACTTCAAACGGATGGAAAAGACATTTGCGGATGTTGTTTGAATCATGAGTGACGTGGCCATTCGAGTCGACGGTGTCGGCAAACAGTACCGCTTAGGCGGCGCTCGGGAGCGGTACAGCACCCTCGGCGACCAGATCCGCAAGTGGACGTCGCTCCGGGCCATCCTCACCCGGCGTCGGCGGACGCGCGATGAAAACCACCCACCGTTTTGGGCGCTCAAGGATGTCTCGTTCGCAGTGAAACGCGGGGAAGTTCTCGGGATCATCGGCCGCAACGGCGCCGGCAAAAGTACGCTGTTGAAAATTCTGTCCCGGATCACCGAACCGACCGAAGGGGCTATCGACATCCACGGCCGCGTCGGCAGCCTCCTCGAAGTCGGCACCGGCTTCCACCCCGAACTGACCGGCCGCGAGAACGTCTATTTGAACGGGGCCATCCTCGGGATGCGTCGCAGCGAGATCGTCCGCCAGTTCGATGAAATCGTCGCCTTCGCCGAGGTCGAGAAGTTCATCGACACCCCCGTGAAGCACTACAGCAGCGGCATGTACACCCGCCTGGCCTTCGCCGTCGCCGCCCACATCGAAACGGAAATTCTGATCGTCGACGAGGTGCTGGCCGTCGGCGACGTCCAGTTTCAGAAGAAGTGCTTGGGCAAGATGGGCGACGTCGCCAAAGGCGGCCGCACGGTGCTGTTCGTGAGCCATAATATGGGCATCATACAGACGCTGTGTCAGTCTGGAATTGTACTTTCTCGCGGGTCCGTGGGCTATCAAGGAAACATTGCAGGAGCGGTCGCCAGATACCATGCGGAAATGATTCGACCATCCGAAGTGACGTTCCCCCGCCGATTGTCCCCAGAATTATCGGTCGCCGAATTCACCATGTTTCCACAATCTTTCCAGCTTGGCTCCCCGGCGAATTTAACGCTTGCCGTCACATCACCGACGGGCGTTGTGATCGATCATCTCAGCGTATTGATTTACGATGCAGTTGGAACGCGGGTTTCACTGGTCGATTTGCGCGCCGATAGTGGGCCGTATGTATTGAATGCGGGCGACACGCTTCGCTTTAATGTACGCCTCGATCCCATCCAGCTCGTCGAGGGGACATATTCAATCGGGTTGTTCCTCCGTGCCGGGTTTACTGGCGGTGATTTTCTATCGCTCAACGAATTTGAGATCACAGCTCCGCAGTCCATCACGACGCAGTATGGAGCACGCGGATACGTCGCACTGACTTGCGACTTCGACGCCGAGACGGTCAGCGCTTTGAATGCCTAAATGCGGGCGGTCACTTTTTTCGCCTTTCGAGAATGCAAGTTCATGTTACATGCGATCTTGAATCGAATCCTCGTAAAAGTGGCCACGAAGTTGCCACCCGGCTTACGCCTCCGAGCCACGACGCTGCTGTGGCAGTGGAATCCGAAACGACCACCCGAATTGTTTCGCATGGATGACTATCTCCCGCGAAACCGACGGCATGTCGCGCTCGACATCGGAGCAAATGACGGGATGACATCGCTGCTACTCTCCCGTCGATTCTGCAAAGTGCATTCTTTTGAACCGAATGCGGCTTTTGCGGAGCCATGGCGATCAGTCGTGCCATCCAACGTACAACTGCATTGCATCGCACTCTCGAACAACTCGTCCGAATCATTCCTCCACGTTCCGGTCGTCAACGGAAGGGAATATCACGGATGGGCGAGTCTCGGCACTCCCGGAGTCGATCAGCCATTCGAATCGATCAATATCCCGGTTCAGTGCGTCACTCTCGACAATTTGAATCTCAACGAGGAGATCGATTTTATAAAGATCGATGTGGAAGGTCACGAAATCGAAGTCCTCGAAGGTGCGAAGATCACACTGGCTCGATGGCGGCCGTGGATTGTTATCGAAACCAGTCCGAAAACTACCGCTCGAGTGTGCGAAATCTTAACATCACTCGGGTTCGAACGATTCGATCTCGAAATGGCGTTGGGCATTTCAATCGCCTATTCCGATGAAATCTATAGGCCCATCGAAGTTGCGAATACACGAAAGGCCGAGGTTGCGAATTCTTCGGGTAGCTGATGTGGCCGATAGCCGAACCGGCGGGATGACGCGCCTGATGCATGCCACGAGCGAACATCTGGTGGCTCGTGGGCACAGCGTAGATTTTCTTTTCCGCGAGCAACTCCAACTGCAGTCTCCCGCGCGGTTTCGACGGTTCAGTGCCCCGGTGCGGATTATCCAACTCGTCCGCCGCGCGGCTCGTGAAGGCCGCTGTTACGACGCCGTCGAAATTCACGAGCCGCTGGCCGCCGCCTATGCCGCAGTCCGCCGGTTCGATTCCACATTACCGCCTCTAGTCGTGATCAGCCACGGTGTCGAATCGCGTGCCCACAGCGAAATGATTCGATACGCGGCGGCGAAAAGAATACCCATGACGCTCAAGCAAAAGTACGGGTACCGACTGACCACGCTATGGCAGTCCGATTTCGCACTGCGACATGCCGACCATGTGATCGTACTCAACGACGAAGACCGCGAACATCTGATTTCGAATCGGCGGTTCAAGGCCGATCGGATCACCGTGATCCACAGCGCGGCCGGTGGGCCGTTTCTGCAATGTCCACCGGGCGCATCACCCGGCGCCGGTGTGATATTCATGGCGAGTTGGTTGGATCGCAAAGGGGTGCCGGACGCAATTCCAGTGCTGACTCGAGTCATTCGGGAATTCCCAGGCCTCCCGGTGACCATTGCCGGGTGCGGTGCGAGTGAGGAAGTGGTCCTCGCTGGGTTTCCACTCGATTGCCGGGCGTCCATTCGAGTCGTTCCCAGAATCCTTACCGACGATGACTTGCTACATGAATATCGCCGACACGCCATCTATCTACTGCCGTCGGTGTTCGAGGGGCAACCGCTGACGATGCTCGAAGCCGCTGCCTCCGGTTTGGCGTTGGTCTGCACCGATACTTGCGGCATGAAGGATTTCATTCGGCACGGCGAAAATGGACTATTGGCCGCCGTCGGAGACCAAGTCGGCTTAGGCGATGCGGTGACACGGTTACTCCGTGATCCATCTTTAACTGCCCGGCTCGGTCGGGAAGCTCAATTCGACGCCGGTGAATTCACCTGGGAACGTTCCGCCGATCGCTATTTGGCCGGCGTGACCTCGGCGATCCAATCTCCCGCAAACCGCGAAAACCTATGATCAACCTCAAACACTTCTTGCGTTGGCGATTTGGATTGGCCGATGCCGAGACGCAAACCACGGCGGACGAACGCGACGCGATCGCTCGCCACGCCGCGGGCAAGCGTTGCCTGGTCGAAATCGGCGTCTGGCATGGGGTCACGACTTGCCGGATTCGCGCTGCGATGGCGTCCGACGGGGTCGTCTACGCCGTCGATCCTTATCCGATTGGCCGGTTGCGTTTCAGCTTCCAACTGCGAATTGCGCATGCGGAGGTCGCCCGTATCCCGAACGGAAGGGTCGAATGGATCCGGAAGACCGGAGAATTCGCGGCCCGAGATCTGTCGCCGAAACTCGACGGTGAAGTGGATTTCGTATTCATCGATGGGGATCACAGTTGGGAGGGGTTAAAAGGTGATTGGGAGGGATGGTCGCCCCTGGTGAAGCCGGGTGGAATTATTTCGCTGCACGACAGCATATCCACCCGACTCAGGCCGATCCATGAAGCAGGTAGCGTTCGATACACGCAAGATATGATCCGACGTGATCCACGGTTCCAAGTGATTGAGGAAGTGGACTCATTGACCATTCTTCACAGGCTCCCTGTATAATTTCCGATATTTTGGACTCCATTCGCTGGTGATTGCCGAAAAGCCTCAGTGACCCACTCCCTTCACATCATCACCCCCGAATACCCGCCCGAGCCGGGGGGGGTCAGCGATTTCTGCCGCATCCTTGCGGAAGGGCTCGTGGAGCGCGGGTTGACCGTGGCGGTGTGGTGTCCACCGACCGCAAATCAGCAAAACTTGCCGGGGTTGACCGTTCACCCGACCCTCGGAGATTTCGGACGTGCGGCCTTGGCGGAGGCGGATCGGGCGTTGGATGCGTTCCCGAAACCCCGTCGGCTGCTCGTGCAATGGGTGCCCCACGGCTACGGGTGGAAGGCAATGAACCTCCTCTTCTGCTGGTGGCTCTATCGCCGGATGTGCCGGGGCGATGTGATCGAATTGATGGTGCACGAAGCATTCGTGACCTTCGGCGGAAAACTGCGACATCACCTCCTGGCAGCGATTCAACGGTTGATGGTTGTCATCGTTTTACGGGCCGCAACACGCATCTGGTGCACGATCCCCATGTGGGAACAAGTGCTCCGCCCGTACGCCCCGAAGTGTTCCGATTTCCGACGTCTCCCCGTGCCGAGTTGCGTCCCGAAACTCGAAACGAGAGAATCGGTCGCCCCCGAATTCACCTTCGGGCATTTCAGTTCGTTCGGAGTGTCGACGGCCCAACCGCTGCACGCGATCTTGCCCGAGTTGTTGTCCGCGATGCCGGAGGCGTCCGTCCTGTTGATCGGTCTCCGCAGCCAATCGTTTCGAGAGGAATTTCTCCGGCTGCACGATTCGTTTCGCAACCGGATCGTGGCGACGGGGAGTGTTCCACTCGAAGAAGTGCCGAGTCAGTTGCACCGGTGCCAAGTGATGTTGCAGGCGGTGATGGGCGGAGCGAGTGGACGCAACACGAGTTTGCTCGCAAGCTTGGCCAACGGTCTGCCGATGATCACCACCACCGGCCGGTTGACCGAGCCGTACTGGGCCGAATCCGGCGCGGTCGGACTCGCACCCGACGGGGATGTTCCGGGCTTCGTTCGGGAAGCCATCCGCGTGGCGTCGTCGGTGGGTAGACAACAGACACTCCGCCGTACCAGCCTTGACCTGTACGAACGTCGGTTTCACCGCCGCCATCTGATCGACGAGTTGCTGTCCATTTGAATCACCGCACGCGCCACACCGGAAGTCATTTGTGAATCCATTGGGAATGTGGAAGCCGGAATACATTTACCGGCCTTGGAAACTGTTGAGTCGGTTGCGATATTCCCAACGGGTTCGGCAACCGTTCGCCTTCGCAACACTGCCTTGGGGCGACAGCCTGCGCGTCCGCCCCACCGAAACCATCGGGCGTTCGATCCTCACGTTGGGCGTCTACGATCTGCTGGTTTCCGAAGTGTTATGGCGCTTGACCGATCCGACCGACCGGGTCGCCGACATCGGAGCTAACATCGGCTACATGACTGTTCTGCTCGCCCACCGGGCACACTCGGGACAGGTCTGGGCCTTCGAACCGCACCCCGAGAACTTTGCGGATCTCGAACACAATGCGGCGAGAAACGCGGTGGCCGGTCGCCCACGACCGAACTTGTTGAATGCCGCCGTCTCCGATCAAGCGGGCCAATTGACAATCGTCACACCGGAAGGTTTTGCGCAGAACCGGGGATTGTCGAGTGTCACCGCCCAAGTCGACATCGTCGGCGAACACTGTCGGGCCGTCACATTAGATGACATGTTCCCAAACGATACCCGCATCCACGTCATGAAAATCGATGTCGAAGGCCATGAAATGAATGTTCTGAATGGCGGGCAGAATCTATTCGGTGAAGGTCGAGTTCGCGATTGCGTCTTCGAGAGTCACGACCCTCACCCGAATCCTGTGACGGCATTCTTTGAAGATCGCGGGTATTCCGTTTTCGGATTGACCAAACGTTTCCGCGGGCCGGCACTCGTCGCACCGGAATCGGCCGGACAGTCCACATGGGAAGCGCCAAGCCTCGTCGCGTCTCGGGAACCCGAACGGGTGCGCGTAAGGCTCGCCCCGCGCGGTTGGTGTTGCTTGCGAGGTTGAAGTGAAACCATGCGCATCTTAATCCACACCGCGTTCTTCCATCCGTCCACGGGGGGAATCGAAACGTTCGTGGACGGCTTGGCGGGTGCCCTCGCACGGCGAGGTGAATCGGTCACGGTGTTCGCGGAGACGCCACTCGGTTCGGCAGTGGAACTGGATCGCCCGTACCGGGTCGTCCGGGCCGGAACGGTTCGCCGGCGCGACATCGTGGCGGTGTGTGACGTTCTTCTTTCCAAAGGACCAGCGACACGGATGCTGCCCATCGCCTGGCGGTTGGGAATCCCATTTGTGCTCGTGCATTCGGGGCCGATTGCGACTTGCCCCATCGGGATCGGGTGGCGCAATGGTGCCGTGTGCCAATATTCTTTTCGCAAATGCATGGGTTGCGATGTTTCGAACCAATCCACGCTCGCCAACGTGAAAGCGATCACCCGGAATAAGGTGCTTCGTTGGGCTATGAGGCGGGCCGCAGCAACAGTGTATATTTCCGAGTCCATCGCTAAGCGCGTCGGTCGCCAGGGACACGTGATTGGCAACTTCTTCGATCCTGCCACGTTCTATGCCGACCATGAAGTGACACCAGAACCCGCGTTTCTGATCGTCGGAAGACTAGTGCCCATCAAAGGATTCGATGTCGCGATCCGCGGCTTCGCGCTCGCGCGGCGACAAGGGCTTCGATTCCGATTGCGTGTGGTCGGAGACGGCCCGGAACGAGTGAATCTCGAACGGCTCGCGAAGCGGGAAGGCGTCGCGGACACGGTGGAATTTCTCGGAAGTCGTCGCGGATCCGATCTGGCAGACAATTACCGGAAGGCGTGGGCCTTGGTCGTCCCCACTCAAGTCGAAGAGGCGTTCGGGATCGTGATGGTCGAAGCCTTGGCGTGCGGTTGTCCGGTGATCGCATCCGACCACGGGGCTTGCCCCGAGGTGATCGCCGATGCCGGAGTGCTCGTTCCCGCAACGGAGCCGGCAAAATGGGCAGACGCGATGCTCGGGCTGGCGAACGATCCGGTTCGCCGCGCTTGGTTGTCGGAGCGTGGCACCGCTCGGGCCAATCAGCTGTTCACGCAGGAATCAGTGACGGATCGATATCTCGAAATATTGCGCTCCGCCGGTGTGAAAACTGCCAAATGAAGTCCCGAATCGATCCCTCTCCGAGCATCTCGACCGTCGGCTGGTGCGCGATCGCCAGTATCTTGCTGTGCGTCTTCGAGGGGGCGGCGCGGAAGTGGCTCTTGCCGAACAGCGTCCCGGCCGTGCAAGCGCTGATGTATTTCAGCAAAGATGTCCCTCTGGCCATCGCTGTATTTTCGACATTACTTCACCCCAAACGGCCCGCATCGACAATCTTCGGCCCGATGGCTCAATTGCTGACAGTGGGAACCGTACTTGTACTCATGGGCAGTCTCATTGCCATTGAGGGATTGAACCCGATGGGGGCGGTGATCACCCTCCGCAATGGATTGATACTCCCTTGGGTCGCTTGGCTACTCGGTCGCAATCTGACAGGTCGCTCGGACATTATCGCGATCTGTCATGTGGTGGGATGCTGTGCCATCGCGAATGCGATTCTCGGCGGCATCCAATTTTACTCGCCAAGTGACCATTTTCTGAATCAGCAGCCGACCGAACTGACTTCGGCGGTTGAAGATGCCGGACGCCTGCGTGCCAGCGGCACCTTTTCTTACATCACCGGCATGGCAGATTTATGCATCATCACAGCTTGGGCCGGTGCGGTGCTGGTCGGCGGGTTCCCCCGCCGACCCCTCGGATACATTTACGTCTTCGCCGGTCTCACCTGTACAGCAGTTGCCATGAGTCGGAGCGGGTTGTTGTACAGCCTTGCGCTCATTTCGCTTGTCTTGATCTTCAATTCAAAATTGAGGCTCGTCGGAATCGCCATCGCCATAATCGGGCTGTTCGGCTACGGATTCGGAGGCTCATTTTTCGATGAGGCATCCACGAACGATGCTGGCATTCACAACGCAATTTGGAGCCGCCACAAAGCGGCCGGGGACGGAATCGAAGACCGGGCGTTCGGAACAATCATCTCGGATCTCCCCGCCGTCGCCGCCGAGTATCCATTCGGGGTCGGCTTGGGGTCTTCGCAGATGAGTGGGCAAGTGTCCGCCAAGGAGAATAGTTTGACGGTATTCGTCTCGACCGAGGGCGAGCACGCCCGGGTCGTCTACGAGGTTGGAATTCTAGGATTTTGCGGAATCTATCTCGTTCGAATCGGCTCGCTCGTCATCCTGATTGCATGGATTCAGTCGATCGCATCCGATGACCGACAAGCAAAGTATGCAGCGTGGTGGCCGACCGTCTTCTTAATTATCTTCGGATTGAATATGAGTATCGTCTTCGATCATATGCAAGCGACTTATCAAGCGATTGCGCTGATGTGTCTCGTTTCGGTCTTCGAGATGCAGGCCCGGTTGAAGGGGCGGCGATGATGCCGGTTGTTCAATCCCGTTCCGTCGTTTGCGTCGCCCCTGTGTTGCCGACCGACACCCGGCAATATACGCTGGCATTGGCCGAAACGAACTGGCTCCGGGCGATGGTTTGCGGCGCGGCGTATCACGACGATTCCGCAACCGGAACAGCCTTGACATACTTCGATACACTCCTGAATCGTCGCACCCGACTCTCGACCGAAAATCGTTGCATCCGAGAAGCGATCCCAACGAAGGATGTTCATTTCCATCCCATTGCCGAGATCCTGACTGAAGTCTTGTCCAAATTCGGGCTCAAGCGGCCTTCAGACATCTCGAATGATGCCATCTTTTCCAAGCTGGATCGGGCCGCATCTCGAAAAGTACGAAAGACGGATCGGCTCGTGATCGGTCGTGAAGATTGCTGCTTGCAGACGTTCCGAGCCGGGCACCGGGTCGGAGCGAAGGCACTGTACGACTTGCCGACGGCGCACCATTTGGCCGTCCGAAAGATCCGTGACGTGGAACAACTTGAGTTTCCAACTGCCGAAGCGATTGAAGTGGATACTTCGCCTTTTCGATATGACCGTTTGAAGCGAAAGAACCGTGAAATCGAAACGGCCGACCACATTTTAGCACCGTCACATTTCGTCAAACAGAGTTTGGTGAATGCGAAGATCCACCCCGAGAAAGTCACCGTTGTTCCGTACGGTTGCGAAACAGGGCGGGATTTCCATCCGCTGCGCGGCCGTGAGAACACAGTACTTTATGTCGGGCGGCTGAGCCGTGCAAAAGGCATTCCCCGACTCCTGCGAGTTTGGAAAAAACTCGGGGCGTACCGCACCCATACCCTCCGGTTGATCGGGAAACAGTTCTTGCAACCTTCGTTCTTGGCAGAATACGCCGGCATGTATGAACACATCCCGAACAGGCCTCGAAGCGAACTTTGGAAGCATTACTGTGCTGCCCAACTCTTCATCTTCCCCTCGGCGTGCGATGGGTTCGGGCTGGTACTGAACGAAGCCCTGTCCTGCGGCACTCCGATCATCGCCAGTTCGAACACCGGCGCCCCCGGCTTCATCACCGAAGGGGTCGAAGGCGTGACCTACGAACATGGCGACGACGAGGCCTTGGCGACTCATTTGGAGCAAATGCTGTCGAATCCAATCCGAACCGCCGAGATGGGTCGGGCGGCTTACGAATTCGCCCAGGTGAATGGATGGGTTCGATACCGGGCTTCGATTCGGGAATTCGTCGAGCGATTACTGGGGAAGTCCTGCGTTTGAACATCCCGAATTTCTTCCTCGGGTTCGAATCCGTCCGGGCCGGCAACGGCGGGGTCTGTCGCGTCGCCCGGCTCATGGCCCAGGTGCTGGCCGCGGAGCAAGCGGCGGGACGGTGCCGTGTCGGCGGGGTGGTGCTGAGCGATCCGGGACCGTCCCCCGAACTCGGGCTGGATCTGAAATATGCCAAAGGGTCGCGGGCCAAATACGTGCTGGCCGTCAACGCGGCACTCTTCAAGCACTCGCACTTCATTTACGATTGCGGAGGCATGGCCCGCAGCCACCAGTGGTTCCCGTTTCCACGCCGGCCGAACCTCGTGTTCCAAATGGGAATCGAAGCGTGGACAGGGACGTGCCACCCGAAACAAGTGGAAGCACTCTTGCGTGCCAATCGGCGGGTGGCGATCACGGCCTACACTCGCAGTCGGGCGGGGGAATTGGATCCGAGTTTGGCGAATGCCGAACTCTGTTGGCTCGCGACGGAAGCGGAGACGGCCCCCGCACCGATGGCCCCGGCGGCACGTCCGAATGTTCTTATTTTAGCCCGACTCGACCGTTATAAGGGTCATGAAGAATTGATCCGCTGTTGGCCGAAGGTGCTCGCGGTCGTGCCCAATGCCCTCCTCACAATTGTCGGGAGTGGCCCCAGTGCCGCCGAGTTTCGCAAAATGGCCGGTGACGTGGGACTCACGGATCAACAGGTGGAATTCGCAGGGTTCGTGCCGGAAGATCGCATCGACGCCTATTGGCGGAAGGCGACGGTCTTCGCCATGCCGAGCCGGGGCGAAGGATTCGGTTTGGTGTACATCGAAGCGATGCGATACGGACTGCCCGTGATCGGTTCGATCCACGACGCCGCCGTGGAAGTGAACATCAACGGGGTGACCGGGTACAACATCAGTCTCGATCGCCCGGACGAACTGACTGAGCGCATCATCCGGCTCTTCCGCGATCCTGTATTGGCGGCTCGTTTGGGTGCGAATGGCGTGGCCCGTTGGAACGAACATTTTCGATTTTCCGCATTCCGCGAACGATTTCTCACCATCCTGCGGAGGTGGGTTGGTGAGTGAGATTCCATTTTCGTCAGCAGGTCCGAGACTCGCAAACTAACCATGTGCGGTATTGCCGGGATTCTTTCCCCAGTCGAGACAACGGTGCGCAGGGCGTTGCCCACGATGGTCGAAGCACAGACCCATCGTGGGCCTGATGACTCCGGCTTGGAATACCGGCGGATGGGGTCACTCCACCTCGGTTTGGGATTTCGGCGACTGGCGATTCTCGATCTTTCACCGGCGGGCCACCAACCCATGGTTCACCCGGACACGGGCGACCTGCTGATTTTTAACGGTGAGATCTACAACTTCCGCCGACTGCGGATCGAACTGGAAGCGGCGGGAGAACGATTCACGAGTCAATGCGATACAGAAGTGTTGTTGCGAGCACTTACCCGCTGGGGACAGGACGCTCTTGCCAAGCTCGAAGGAATGTTTGCGTTCGCCTACTTCGACCGGCGCGGCCAGCGGCTTCTCCTCGCCCGAGACCCGGCGGGAATCAAACCTCTCTTTGTTGCCGAGATCGATGGCTCGCTGCTATTTGCGAGTGAAGTTCGGGCACTCCACGCCACCGGGCTCATCCCACAAGCGATCGACCGCCAAGCGGTCGCCGGCTTCCTCGCCTACGGGGCTTTGCAACAGCCCCGAACTCTCTTCGCGTCGATTCGCGCACTACCCCCTGGTACCTGGCAAGAATTCCGCCCTTGCGGTGCGGGGGCTTGGGCCTCCGACCGACCCAAACGGCACTGGGATTATCCGCCTCCGCGATCCGATCTCGGTCAAGAACAAACCGTTGCCGAAGTCGGCTCGACTCTCGATCTCGTTGTCCGAGACCATCTCGTCGCCGATGTCCCCGTCGGCATCTTTCTATCGTCCGGCCTCGACAGCACGATTATTGCCGGTTTGGCCGCCCGCCATACTTCGTCGGCGCGAAGCTTCACGGTCGGCTTCGGCGACGAAACCGCGAGCGAAGTTGCGCTCGCTTCGGAGACGGCACACCTATTCGGACAGTCTCACACCGCCATTCAAATTACCGAGGGGGAAGCACTGCGGGAGGCGACCGCTTGGTTGGGCCGGATCGATCAGCCATCCATTGATGGCCTCAACGTGGCGATCATCTCCGCCGCCGTCCGGCGCGAGGGGGTTAAAGTCGCGTTGTCCGGGTTGGGTGGAGATGAATTGTTCTGTGGGTATCCGAGTTTCCGCGACGTACCACGCATCCAAAGATTGCTCCGGCGGATTCGATTCCTGCCCCCGGCTCTTCGCCGGATCATGGCGCGTGGAGTTGCAGTCGGCTGGTCCGCGGACGCGCGTCGGAAGCTCACCGACATGGCCGGGAGCGACGGCAGTTCGCTTTCGCTTTATCTCCAGCGGCGACGGGTGTTATCGGATCGACAGTTGGTGACGCTCGGCTATCAACCGTCCGAACTCGGACTGACCCAGAATTATCTTCCGCCCGAAGCGGAGTTCGAATTCGAGTCGGACACGAATGATCCGATTCGAACCATCTCACGATTCGAATCTCATTTTTATCAAGGCCACATGCTGCTTCCCGATGCGGATGTCAACGGGATGTCTTACGGGTTGGAGATCCGGGTGCCGATGCTCGACCGGCGGATGCTCGATTTGGCGCACGCCGCACCCGGACACATCCGCATGCCGAAAGGCGCTTCGGACAAGCATCTCCTCCGCGAAGCGTTCCGCCCGCTGCTCCGGCCCGGAATCAGCGAACGGCCCAAACAAGGCTTTTCGCTGCCGCTCGGACGGTGGATGCGCGGGCCGCTGCGTGACCTCTGCGAATCGGGCTTGGCGACCCTCGCCGTTTCGGGACTTGTTCAGAAACAGGGCCTGTACGCAATCTGGAACAATTTCCTCAAAGACCGAGGCGATCCGGCTTGGAGCCGACCTTTCAGCCTTTGCAGTTTGGGGCTTTACTTGGCTTCGTTGAATACCAAATGCCGAGCCACTTCGGATTCGCCACCGTGAAAATGGAACTTGGACACGCGTCTGAGCGAATACGAACCGGCCCCGGTTTGCGGTGTCTCCACGTCATACCCTCGATCTCTTTTGCGGAGGGTGGCCCGAGTCTCGCAATCGGCCCGTTGTGTGCCGCCCTCAACCGAATTGGAGGGATCCGAGTCGAAATCGCCACGACGGTACCGAGCGGCGAAGCACTGTCTGGCGATGGGAATTTGATCGGCCGAGGAATTCCTGTTCATCGCTTCGCAAGGGCATTCCGCGGAAAATTAAAGTACTCTCCCGATTTGACCCGTTGGCTCCGCGTCCACGCTGCCGATTATGACATGATCCACATCCACACGCTTTGGTCGCTCGTGTCCTCCTCGGCCGGGCGGGCCGCATTCCGCGCCGGGGTTCCGTACATCGTCCGACCGGCGGGAATGATGTCGCCCTATTCGTGGTCGCGCGGACGACTCAAGAAAGCGGTGTACTGGCGCTGGAGCGATCGCCGGATGATCTCACGGGCCGCAGCGTGGCATGCGACCAGCGCCGGGGAAGCGGACGAATTGCGGCGGCTTCACTTGCCGCCGGCAGTGCACACCATTCCGCTCGGCATCGACCCGCAAGCGTGGACGACCCCGCCTGACCCAATGGCGCTCCGACGGCTCTGTGGGCCTGACGTCGCCGATCTCCCGATCCTGCTGTTCCTTTCGAGAATTCATCCTAAAAAAGGCGTTGCCGATTTTCTCCTGCCTGCCTTGGCTCGATTGAACATACCGGCATTCCTGGCCATTGCTGGAGGTGCCGACGGTTCACCTCGTTATCTGGCCGAAATCGAAGCGACCATGGCCCGCCTCAAACTGAAACATCGCGTCGCACTGCTGGGATCGATCGCCCCTGCCAACCGCTGGGGACTCTTTGACGGGGCCGCCGGATTCGTTCTACCCAGCCACCAAGAGAACTTCGGGCTAGTCGTCGTCGAAGCGATGGCACGCGGTTGCCCGGTAATCGTGTCGGATCGGGTGCAATCGTGCGACCACGTCCTGGCCGCGAACGCCGGATTTGTGGTGCCGTTGGACGTCGATGCCGTCACCGTGGCCCTGACGCAATTGCTCGCCCAACCCGACCGTCGAGCGCCCCTTGGGGAAGCGGGTCGGCGGTACGTCGCCGAGCACCTGAGCTGGGATCGCGTCGGCACCGACGTGGCCGCTATGTATTCGATAATTTTGTCTACTATCCACCCCAACCCCCCGAGGATTCACCACTCATGATCGTCTTGAGTATCAACGACGGGCACGATGCCGGCGCCTGCTTGCTGAAGGACGGCCGAGTCCTTCTCGTCAGCAACGAAGAGCGACGAGTGAATCTCAAGAATCATGCCGGGATCCCGGAGCGATCCATCCGCGCCATGTTCGACCGCACGGGAGTGAACCCGCAGGATGTCGACCTGATTGCGCTGGTCGGCACCATCCGCAATTCGGTGCCAAAACTCGGGCAAAAGCCGACGTATTCCGTCATGCATACGATCACCTCGCTCGCCCGCTCGGAGTGGGCGACGAATGTCGGCCGGTGGCTGCTGCCCAAGTTTCGCAAGCGGGCCGACCTGCTCCGCTGCCTGACCGAATTCGGTTTGGCCGGCAAGCCGGTCAAGACGTTCGACCACCATCTCTGCCACGCGGCCACGGCTCACTTCCATCGACCTTGGGCCGATCCGGCCACGATTCTGACACTCGACGGTGCGGGGGACGGAATTTGCGCCAGTGTGAGCGTTGGCCGCGGGGACGCCATCGAGGTCGTTTCGCAGACACCCAAGTACCATAGCCCGGCGGTCGGACTCTACTCGGCGATCACCGCCCACCTTGGGTTGCGGCCGTACGAGCACGAGTACAAAGTGATGGGGATGGCTCCGTACGGGCAATCCGAGCACAGTATCGCCGCGATCCGGGGGGCGTTCACCGTCGACGGCTTGAAGTTCCGCAACAACACCGGCAAGTACGCGACCGGGCTTTATGGTTACTTTCATAGCAAGCTGTATCACCACCGGTTCGACAACATCTGTGCAGCCACCCAATTGGCCTTCGAAGAGATGATGGTGGAGTGGGTGCGCAATGCTGTTCGTGCTACCGGAGTGCGTAAAGTCGTTGCGGCCGGGGGAGCGTTTCTGAATGTGAAGGCGAATAAGTTGATCCGCGAGTTACCCGAAGTGGAAGCACTCTACGTCTACCCGGCCAGCGACGACGGCGGGACGCCGATCGGCGGGGCCATCCTCGGTTACCTCGAACTCTGCAAACAACTCCGTGCGACCCCCGCGCTCGACCTGCCCAAGAACATGTATTTGGGATTGGAGTTCACCGACGCGGAAATGGAAACCGCCGCTCAAGCGAGTGGCCTGCCTTACCACCGCATGGCCAACCCGGCGGAAGAAGTCGGCGGGCTGCTGGCGAACGAGAAGATCGTCGCACGCTTTTTCGGCCGCGAAGAGATCGGCCCGCGGGCGCTCGGCAACCGCAGCATCTTGGCCGACCCCCGCGACCTCCGTTCCGTCCGCAAACTGAACTTCGCCATCAAGCAGCGCGACTTCTGGATGCCGTTCGCCGCGTCGGTTCTGGACGAGGATAAAGATCGGTACATCCAGAAGACGACCGAGTGGGCCTTCTTCATGACCGAAGCCTTCGACACCACACCCGAAGGTGCCGAGCGACTCGTGGCCGGAACTCACCCATTTGATCGGACGATTCGCCCACAAGTGGTGAACGACACGAACCCCGAGTACCGCGATATCATCCGGGCCTTCCGGAAGCACACCGGGGTAGGCGCGCTCCTGAACACGAGCTTCAATCTGCACGGCTCCCCGATCGTCGGCACCCCCGAAGTGGCCCTCGATACCTTGAAGCGGAGCGAACTCGACGCGGTCGCTCTGGGGCCGTTCCTCGTGACCAAAGCGACTGCCGCAACGTGAAAGGAACGATGTCCACACTCGCCAATAAACGCATCCTCGTCACCGGGGGGGCTGGGTTTCTCGGGCGGAACGTCTGCGCGGCGATCCGCCGGCGTGACCCGGCCGAAATCATCGTGCCCCGGAAGGCGCAATACGATCTCACTGAACAGGTTCTCGTGCGCAAACTCCTCGACGACACCAAGCCGGATGCCATTGTGCATCTCGCGGCCGTCGTCGGTGGCATCGGGGCCAACCGCGAAAACCCAGGCCGCTACTTCTACGAGAATGCCGTGATGGGCATCCTCCTACTGGAAGAAGCTCGTCGGCGTGACATCGGCAAGTTTGTGAATGTTAGTACCATCTGTTCGTACCCGAAGTTCACCCCGGTGCCCTTCCGCGAAGATGACCTCTGGAATGGCTACCCGGAAGAGACCAATGCCCCCTACGGAATCGCCAAGAAAGCGGTGATGGTGCAAGGGCAAGCCTATCGCCAACAGTACGGCACCAATGCGATCACCTTGTTGCCAGTGAACTTATACGGGCCGGAAGACAATTTCGACCCCGCGAGCAGCCACGTGATTCCTGCACTCATCAAAAAGGTGATCGAAGCCCGCGACGCCGGCAAACGGCACATTGATGTCTGGGGAACCGGAAGCGCGTCACGGGAGTTTCTGTTCGTCCGCGATGCGGCCGAGGGAATCGCGTTGGCAACGGAAGCGTACGACGACCCCGAGCCGGTGAACCTGGGTAGCGGGATGGAAATCACAGTGAAGGCCCTGGCCGAGTTGATCTGCGAACTGTGCGGATTTCCCGGCGAACTGAGGTGGGACGCCACCAAGCCCGACGGCCAACCACGCCGTTGTTTGGACGTCTCGCGGGCGGCGGAACGGTTCGGATTCCGGGCGCAGACCGACTTCCGGACGGGTCTGCGAGAGTCGATCAACTGGTATGAAGCCAATCGGAAATTGGCGTGACGCGTCCGCGAGTCGTCCTGCTCTATCACTTCTTTCATCCCGACGACGTCGTGAGCGCCCGGCAATTCTCCGATCTCGCCGTCGGGTTGACCGAGCGCGGGTACGACGTGCTGGCCCTCCCGTGCAACCGGACTTGGAAGAATAACACCGCGTTGCCAGCGGCTGAAACTTGGGCCGGTGGCACGATCCGCCGGCTCTGGCGACCCGCGTGGGCGCAGGCGTCCAACCGGGGGCGTATCCTCAACGCGCTCTGGATGATCGCCGCCTGGAGTTGGCAAGCGCTGACCCTGCCGCGGTCGCCGGGCGAGGTCGTCATCATCGGCACCGATCCGGTCCTGTCCGTGCTGGTGGCGTGGCCGTGGAAGTTCCTCCGGCCCGGTTCCCGAGTCGCCCACTGGTGCTTCGACCTCTACCCCGAAGCTGCCGTGGCCGACGGTTTGGTTCGGCCGAATTCACTTCTCGCCAAAGCCCTCACCGCCCTGTTGAAGCAAGCCTACCACCGCTGTTCGGTCATCGCCAATCTAGGGCCGTGCATGCGGGACCTGCTGACGAAATACAGTTCGCCGAGCGCACTTACCACCATCACACCATGGGCGCTCATCGAGCCGTCGGCGGTGGTCTCACCCGACGCGACCGTGCGGGCCAACCTCTTCGGCGCTGGTGTTAAACTCGGGCTGCTCTATTCGGGCAGCTTCGGCCGGGCTCACAGATACCGCGAGTTCCTGGCACTCGCGCGCCGACTCCGGGGCACCGGGATCGAATTCTGTTTCGCGGGTCGTGGGAACCGAGCGGACGAATTGAAAACGGCGGTGGAAGCTGCGGATGTGAACGTCCGCTTCGCCGGCTTCGCCCCGGAATCGGAATTGGAGCTCCGCCTCACGGCGTGCGATCTGCACCTCGTCAGCCTGCAGGAAGAGTGGACGGGCACCGTGGTGCCGTCCAAATTCTTCGGGGCGCTTGCCGTCGGACGGGCCGTCCTCTTCGCCGGTTCGGATCAGTCCGCAATTGCAAAGTGGATCCACGAACACCGCGTCGGCTGGGTCGTCGATGCGACCAACCTCCCAGCAGTAGCGATTGAATTGCAGTGGCTCGCCGAGAACCCCGCCGAACGCTCGGCACTGCAAAAGCACTGTTGGAAGGTGTACCAACAGCACTTCTCGAAGCAGTGCCAGCTCGAAGCGTGGACAGATCATCTCACGCCAATTCTTTGATGGCTTGAACCCCATCTTCCACTAAAAAATGCGGTCGTCCGTTGGTGTCCAAGGCTCGATCCACACTCGGATTCAACCCGAGGTTGGTGAACAGCGTCGCAAAGATTTCTTGGTGTGTCACCGGGCGGGACACGGCGTGTTCGGCCAAACGGTTCGTGGCCCCGATGACTTGGCCCGTCTTCATGCCACCGCCCGCCATCAAGGCGCAACTCACCTGCGGCCAGTGATCGCGGCTCGCGTCTTTGTTAATGCGCGGGGTGCGGCCGAACTCGCCCCAGACCACGACGGAGACGGTTTTATCGAGGCCCCGATCGTGCAAATCGGTGACGAGTGATGTCAGCGCCCGGTCGAGCAGTGGGAAGTCTTTGCAGGCTTGGACGAAGTTTTTGCCGTCCGGGCCGTGCCAATCCCAGCGGCTGAAGTTCATGGTCACCACACGCGCGCCCGCCTCGACCAAACGCCGGGCGACGCAGAAGTTTCGCACCATCCGCGGGGCACCGTCACGCTCGAAAATCGGGTCGTCAACACCGTAGCGTTCGAGCACCGCTTTCGGCTCCTTCGATAAATCGAGGGCGTCCTTCAGTTTGGTCGAAGTCAAGATGTTCATCGCTTGGCGGGTGTACGAATCCATCCCTTCCATCAGACCGCTGTTGTCGATGCCGCGTTCCACCGCGTCGAACCCCTTCATCAGCCCGACCCGGTCGTTCAATTGCTCCAGCGTGATCCCTTTGAGGGTCATGTTGTCGGACTTCACGCCGGTGGCCTTGGCGCCGAGCAGTTGAAACGGCGCGTGGGCGAGGCCCGTGAAACCACCGTCGCCCGGCTGGCCCCAGCCGGTGGCCCCGGTCGGGTACATCATGCTCAGATTCGGCGGGATCGCCGGGTCGACCGGGCCTTGCAATTTGGACACCCAGCCCCCGAGCGACGGCCAGAACCCGGCCTTGGCCGGCTCTTTTTTCCGGCCGGTCATGCACTGGTACGCGTCGTGTTCGCCACTGCTGCCCGACAGTGAGCGGATGATGGCGAACTTGTCCATCATCTTGGCCAACAGCGGAAAATGCTCGCAAATTTCGATGCCCGGCACGTTCGTTTTGATCGGCTTGAATTCGCCGCGGATTTCGACGGGGGCGTCCGGCTTCAAGTCGAACATGTCGAGGTGCGGCGGGCCACCGGGCAAGAAAATGTTGATGACCGCGCGGTGTGAGGAACCGAGTCCCGCCTGTTTTTCGGCCGCCAGTAAGTTCGGCAGCATCAGGCCACCGCCCAGCAGCGTGCCGCCGATGGTCAAAAAGTCACGGCGATTCACGCCATCGCAGTACCCGCCGTTACGGTGCGGCTTGCCGAAAATGGTGAGCACAGGACTTCTCCGAACACGGTCGTGGGGCGGGAACGCTCTCGCAGGAGATCGTCTAGAAACATCATCGCACGGAGACGCGGCGGTTGGCAACTCAAAAAGAAGATTTTCCTCTATCGGACGGGTTTCACTCCGGGATCGCCACCGATTCGCCGCCGGCGCGGGTGGACAATGCCGGCAGGATTCCGTCGGCAGAGTAACTCAGAAACCGAACGGAACCATCGGCGAAAGCGAAGTTCGCCCCGCCTGGGTGCAGACTCCAGAAGTGAAAGGTGTCGCACGGGTTCTTGAGATCGCCGCGGACGAATGAATACGGCCCGGGTGGACAGGCTTTATAATCTACGCTGAAGTTGCGCTCGCGGACGCCGAGGGTCATTTCGCCGATGCCGTCTTTCGAGGCACCCCAGCCGCGGTACCACCAGCCGATGCGGAAGTCGGACGATGGGGGCCGCTCGCCGATCAGGATGGTGTTGCTCTGGCCGTCGCGGATGTCGGCGAATGAGACTTTGGAATCGGCGAAGAGCACGCCGTCTTTCTGGAAGCCGTTGCGGCCGAGAACACCGAGGTACGACGTGAACGCGACCGCCACCGATTGGGGCGACTGTGCCATCGACACGCGGCCGTCGCTTGGGCAGGTGAAGGGCACGGTCACGGTGCCGAGTAATTCGGCGTGCGGGGCGTGGTCGAAGAAATTGAGTCGATCCGGGTCGGACTGGAACGCGGCTTCGATCTGACGCCACTGGGCGTCGCGCTCGAGGTGAGGCAGCAACCGAGCAGTCCAGCCGAGGTAGGTGAGTGATTTCGGGTCGGCGTCGGACGTCCACCCGGCCGGGAGATGCCGCTGGGTGTCGTGATACGAATGGGC
>JANXWE010000343.1 GCA_025351325.1 Fimbriiglobus sp. | reverse complement strand
GTCTCCCGGACGACGAGTTCGTCCGCGTCGATCCAGTGGCAATGAACCTTTTGGTCGCCAAGAGCATCCCGGCCCTGGCCGACCTCGACATCCCCCGTTACCAGCTGCTCTCCGACGAGTGGGCCGATGCCGTTCGCGAGCGGCTGCCGGCGGCCGAGCGCGTGTTCCGGCAGACGCCGTGGGAGTGGAAGAACGACGTCAACTTCTTCCGGCTTGGCGTCCTCTGTGGGTTCCTGGAACACGAGGTAGGTATCGCCTACAACGAAGAGCAGCGGGAGGCCACCTCGGTGCGGTACACGAATCCGTCGGATCTGTTCCTGAACGGGGTCATGGACACCCGCCGGGGCACCTGTGGGAACATGTCCGCACTTTATGTCGCCATCGGCCGGCGGCTCGGGTGGCCGGTGTCACTGGCGTGCGTAAAGTCGCACTTCGTCTGCCGGTACGACGACGGCAAGGTGATGCACAACATCGAGGCCACCCAAGCTGGGTTCGGCGGGTTCAAGTCCGACCCGGACGACTACTTGATCCGGCACTACAACTTACCCCTGGTCGCCGTCCGCAGTGGGTCCGACCTGACCTCATTATCGGCCCGGCAGGTGCTCGGGGTGTTCGTCGGGTTCCGAGGCCGGCACATGCGGGACACCGGACAGTACGAGGAGGCGGAACTCGACTACCTGCTCGCCCGCCGGCTGTTCCCGAACAGCCGGCACCTGTACCGCGACCAGATGGCGTTGGCCTTGCCGCGCGGGGCGGCGCTGTTCGAGCCGGGCGAGGTCGGGTCACCGGAGAGCCTGGCCGAGGAAGTCGCGTTGCAGTCTGGCCGGGCGGTGTCTACCAAGACCTATGCGGCACCCTCGTTCTCGACGGTGATCCAAGGGGTCATTTACTAGTCGGTCCTCTTTCGGAGGGTTCCAGGAATGGTGAGGTTCAACAACGGGACCGGGTCGGCTGTGCTGCAGCACGAGTACGCGCCACTCGGGTTCGCGGCCGGGGACGCCAACCTATACCGCTACGTCGGGAACAGCCCGACCAACTTCACCGACCCGAGTGGGTTGTCGCCGGTCGGGCACCACTGGGTGCCGTCGAGTGTCGTTGACGACGCGGCCATACGCCCGTACCTGTCGGATGAGGCTTACCACCTCCAACAGGGCTCCTACTCCGGGGCGACCCGGGACGCAGCCGGCAATGGTCACCGATTTGGCACCTACGGGGGTGTCACTCACGGCGAGTACAACAAGAGCGTGAAAGAGGAGTTGACCAAATATATCAAGGCCAACAACATCCAGAAAATGACGCCGGCCCAAATGGATGACTTTATCTCGAAGATTCAAAATGGACAAAACCATGCCGGCGTTGAACACGAAAAACTGAAGTCGTTCAACGACGAGATTCGCAAACAGACCCAGGCCCACATCGACCACTGTAAGGCGAACGGCACCAGGGGTGGGATCCAGAAGGCCCAGACATCCGAGCAGCGGATCAAGCAGGGCCAGTCGTACATGAAGCGAGGTGACTACATCAAGCTCAAGGTCGGTGCCGCAGTCGCCACCGTCATGGGAGCTTTCATCTCGGAGGCCAAGGGGGCGATCGATGTTGCCTCGAAAAGTCCGAACTTCCGGAACGCTGTCGGAGCGTTGTCGAACGGCGATGTTGCACTGGCTGACCGCTACATGCTCGGCGCGGGAAACTCGCGAGGGAGCAACTGCTTCCAGGCCGACTTGGTGGATGCGGGGCACGGGCACGCCGCGTTGGAAATGGAGCACCAATGGGCCGAAGCGATTAAGCGAGGTCAGGAGCGAGCCCAGGAAGCGGCCAAGCCGCACGACAAGATTCCGGCCCCTCCGCTTCCGGACACACGGGGGTTCCTCCATCGTCAGTGGGATTGGTTGACCGATTGGTAAGCGGCAGCGGAATTAGCCAGGCCCCCTGAACCTTGCGGAGAGCTTTTGTGAACCGCTTTCCTTCCATTGGCGAGCATGATGGGGTCTATAACGTGGACCCCGACAATTACCGGCGCGGTTTACTTGAGCCGAACGAAGACTTCAACAAGTACCACCGAAGTGAGCAAAACCTGCCACCGCTCGATTGGTACGAATTTAAAGACGCGGTCGCGGCTACCTACGCATGCCTGTGGAAGAACGCCCGACTCCCTGGGTTCGATGAGCAGGACGCTCACAATTTCTATGAGTTCGCCTTAAGCGACAGCATTGCTGACCGGACGGTGCAGGCTTGGCTGCCCGATGTCCGCGTTCTCGCGCCGGGCCTTGTGCAGGCGATACAACAAGAAGTGCTGTTATCCCGGCCGCTGTGGCGCGTCTTAGTCGGCTCCGACGAACCGGCAAGGGCGGTCATTATCTACCCCGATATCGTGCGGGTCGGTCTCTCCTCGGAGAACTCGGATTGGCGAACTGATCTTGCCAAACTTGTCGAACGAGAGTGGAAGAGTCGAACCGAACGCGAAGGGCCGGAACGTAGGCAATTGAATTATCTGAGAGAGCTGATTCCATCGGCACTCCCGAATCTGACGGCGAAGCCATTTGAATTACTTGGCGTCTTCGACAATTATCGAGGCAATATCGCGAATTGGAAAGCGTGGGTACTGTTCGCCGGCAGGAATTCCGAAGACATCACAATTGAGCCTACGAATGGGGTGGCCGTTAGCGACACTTATCCCGTCCGTGATGACGGCTATTTTGGCCCACTTTTCAAAGAGGATGATGCGAGCGTTTGGTTGCGGGCTTTCGTCTACCCCTTAGAATCTCGGCAGATGCGTTTCAAGCGGCAGAAAGACTACAAACCGCTCCCTGGGGAAGTCTTCGAGGTGTCTATCCAACCAGAGGAAGTTATTTATGAAAGCGATTTGAAAGCGAAAGAGAAGGAGGTTCGCTTTTCCCCGCTCAATTAGCGCGTCATTGAATCGAAGTTGTCGCGCCGAACCAGGCGCTGCAGTGGACCCGCCCAAAGCGGCGGGCCACTGAGCTGGGTCGTTCGGCGGCAAGAGGGGGTCTGCTATGAGCAAGCGAATTGGCTGGGTGGGTTTTGCGGCGCTGTCCGTCGCCGCCGGCTACGGCGTGTACGACGCCATGCAGTCCTTCTACCCGCTGCTAGGCGGCCAAGAGGTCGTTCCCGGCTGGTCGTTGGCCAGCCGGGTCGCTGCCGGGGCGGGGGTGGCCGTCCTGTTCGGCGGCATCTCGCTTGGGCTGGTCCGCCTCGTCCGGTCCCAGCCGCGGGCCGACCGGGGCTTGGTCGTCGCAGCATGGGCCGGGTGGGTCGTGGCCGGCACGGTGTTCGCGGTCGGCTACTCGGGGGCGGAGGCCATTCAGACCATGAACGAGTCCCGTGTCCGGACGTTCGCGAGCTGGATCGTTGCACGCGGCCTCGTGGCCGGGTTGGTCTGGTCAGGCGTTGTCCTCGCCAGCCTGTATGCTTGGCGGCGTGAACGGGTAGCGCTCCAGACGCCGAACCAGGCGCTGCAGCAGACGGCGGGGGCATGACCGCTTTCCGTGACGTGTAGCTCACTCGGCCCCCGCCGCTGCTGAGCTGGGTCGTTCGGCGGCAGAG
>JANXWE010000330.1 GCA_025351325.1 Fimbriiglobus sp. | reverse complement strand
CGACCCCTACCCGCAATGCCGGGCATCTTCGGCACACTGCCCACGAACACGGCCACCGCGTCAAAATGGTAGGGGGTAGCCGATTACAACACCTGGGGCGAAGTGACGACACGGCAAGACCCTGACCGGCCCGACGAGGCGAAGCTCGCCAACGCCTGCCGATTTCGAGCACTCCTCTGGGCCGTCTACTGGGGGCCGAACACGGTGACTCGGAGACCGACGATGCCACGGGACACCTCGCGGGAGGGGAATCGCCGCTACGCCGTCGCCGCCGGCAGCCCGGCCAGCAGCTTCGTCAGGGCGGCGAACTCGACCGGCTTGACGAGGTGGTGGTCGAACCCGGCCTCCGAGGTCTTGCGGCGGTCGCCGTCCTGGCCCCACCCGGTCAGGGCCACCAGCACCATGCCCTTGCCCCACGGCTCGGCCCGGACGCGGCGGGCCGCCTCGTACCCGTTCACCTTCGGCATCCCGAGGTCGCACAGGATCACGGCGGGCCGGAACTCGCCCGCCGCCCGCACCCCGGCCTCGCCGTCGTAGGCGGTGCGGACCTCGTTGCCCAGCAGTTCGAGCAACTCGGCGAGCGAGTCCGCCGCGTCCGCGTTGTCGTCCACCACGAGGATGCGTCGGGGACCGGGCGTCGCGGCCTCCCCCCCACTGTTGTCCGACCCGTCGGACGGGGCGGGGGCGGGGGCGACCGGCAGGCGGACGACGAACTCGCTGCCCAGGCCCTCGCCGCCGCTGCGGGCCTCGACGGTCCCGCCGTGCATCTCGACGAGTCCCTTGACGAGCGACAGCCCGATCCCCAGCCCGCCGGTCGTCTTTTCGAGGGTGCGGTCCACCTGCGTGAACATCTGGAACACCGCTTCGAGCATGGCCGGCGGGATGCCGATGCCGTCGTCCTTGACCGAGACGACCGCCGTCTCGCCGTCGCGTCCGACGGTGAGCGAGACGTGCCCGCCGCGGGGAGTGTACTTGGCACTGTTGTTGAGCAGGTTGGACACCACCTGGGCCAGCCGGGCGTGGTCCCCGTCAAGCCAGACAGGCCCGCCCGGCACGGCGACCGCCAACTCGTGGCCCGCCTGCTCGACCACCGGGCGGCTCGCCTCCACGGCGGCGTCGATGACCGCCCCCAACTCGACCCGCCCCCTGCGGAGTTGCAACTTGCCGCTCGTCACCCGGCTGATGTCCAGGAGGTCGTCCACCAGCCGCACCAACTGCGTCAGTTGCCGGTCCATCATCGACCGGGCCTTCTCGACCGCCCCGCCCACCCCGGCCATGCGGATGGCCTGGAGGCCGTTGCGGATCGGGGCGAGCGGGTTGCGGAGTTCGTGGGCCAGGGTGGCGAGGAACTCGTCCTTCCTCCGGTCGGCCTTGGACAACTCGTCGGCGGCGTGCCGTAGTTCCTCCTCCAAGAGCTTGCGGTCGTGAACGTCGAAGACGCAGCCGACGAACCCCTGAAACACCCCGCCGACCGACCGGGGTAGGGCGGCATCGACCGCCCAGCGGTACTCGCCGTCGTGCCGCCGCAGCCGGTAGTCGATGGCGAACGGGGCCTGCCGCCCGTTGGCGTCGAGGAACACGCCCCTCGACGACGCCGCGTCGTCCGGGTGGACGGCCCCCAGCCAGCCGAACCCCTCGTCGCTGCCGCCCGGCCTGCCGGTGAACTCGTACCACCGCTTGCTCAGGTAGAGGCACGAGCCGGTGGCGTCCGTCACCCACGACATCACCGGGGAGTTGTCGGTCATGCTGCGGAAGTGGGCCTCGCTCTCCCGCAGTTTCTCCTCGGCCTCCCGCAGCCGGGTCGAGTCGTAGTAGTAGCACACCACCCCACGCCGAGAGGACGGCATGGTCACGCGGTGCAGTTCCCACTCGTAGCCCTCGGTCTGGCCGATGTCGGCACGGGGCTTCACGAAGTCCCGCGAGTAGTACGGTTCGCCCGTGGCGAGCGTGTGGCGGAAGACGTTAATCACATCCGCGGCGACCGGCTCGGGCCACAGGACACGCATGGCCTCGTCGAACGGACGCCCGATGACGGGCCGCACGTTGGCGAACGCCCCCTTCCGGGAGCCTTCGTTCATGTCCGTGATGCGGAACTCGTCGTCCACGATGTAGATGCCGAACGGGCACCGCTCGACGACGGCGGCGAGCGTCATCTGCGTGCCTTCCCGCTCGGCCTCTAGCCGTTTCCGCTCGGTCAAATCGCGGGTGATGGTGGCGAAGTTGACCGGCCTGCCCGTCGCCGGGTCGTCCACCCGGAACAGGTCGTACAGGACGGGGATTGCGGCCCCCGTCTTGAAGTG
>JANXWE010000340.1 GCA_025351325.1 Fimbriiglobus sp. | reverse complement strand
GCGAGCACCCCGCCGAGGCCGACACAACTGAACAACAGCAGTGCGTACAGGCGGGTTTGAATTCGGTAATCGGAAAGCCGGAACATCGGTGCCTCGCGGGTATCAGAGTCGGACATCGAGGATCGACAGATCATCCGTGAGTACATCGACGCCACGCAGTTCCTTCAAGCGGGCGTACAGGTCGTCCATCAAATTCGGGTTGGCCGCTTGCGGGGCCAAGAAGTCCATGAACTCTTCGTAAGTCCACATCGTGTCATCGGCCTTGAGAATCTCGAAGGCACCGTCGCTGTACACCAACAATCGGGCGTTCGCGGGCAGCACCGTTTCCCCGCCGTCGAAGGGCATCCCGGGTGGCAACATCCCGATCATCGGGTTCATCGATTCGAACTCTTGAAACCCCGCATCGGTGAACAGCAACGCCGACGGATGCGCGGCGTTGCTGTACTTGAGCAACCGGGTCGATTTCTGGAACACGCTGTAAAAGATGGTGAAAAACTTGCCGTCCTGTCGATCCATTTGAAAGACATCATTGAGCCGGCTCATCACTTCCACGGGATTGAGGAAGTCGGTATCGGCGAGCGAGCGATTCGAGATGACGTTGGCGGCCGAGACTGCCAGCAGAGCCGAACCGACGCCGTGCCCGCTGACATCGAGCAGGTAAATAATCAGGTGATCGGGGTCGTGCCAGTGGTAGCCGAAAATGTCTCCGCCGAGCGACGAGTTCGGCACGAACCGCCACTGAATGCTCACATCGCCGGTTAGTGGGGCCGGGAGGATCGATTCGACATATTTCGCGGCACGGCCCAGCTCCCCGGCCAACTCTTTCTGACTCTCCGCGAGTTTTTCGTACGCTTCGTTGCGCTCCACGAGGTTGCGATATGCCTGCGAGTGGTAACGAATGCGGGCAATCAGTTCAACCTTGTCGGGCAGCTTCACGAGGTAGTCATTGGCCCCGAGTGCGAACGCCTTGGCCTTCACCACCGGCTCTTCTTTGCTGGAGAGCACCACCATCGGGGTCTCGCGGGTGCCGGGGTTGGCCCGGTAGAACTTCACCAGTAGCAGCCCATCAACTTCGGGCATGACAAGGTCTTGCAGAATCACCGTAGGTCGGATGCGGTTCGCCGTCGGAATGGCTTGGGCGGGATCTTGGCAGAAATGGAATTCGATTTCCGGGTCGTCGAGCAGCATCCGCCGCACCGATTCCCCGACGATGGCTTGGTCGTCCACCAGCAAAACCCGGATCGTCCGATCGGGTACGAGTGCATCGGTGGGCCGTGCCGGGGCAATCATGGCGATGGTTGCGAACGTGGAGACAATGTCTCAATACTAACCCGTGTGCAATGCCGTGCCAATTGCTGGCGACTTGAAGATCTGGGAATACTGCGGGGCGAAGCCGAAAGATTAGGATTGTCGCAATTGTGCCAGCCAGGATTCTCAAAAGTGCTTTCCGCGAAGAAAACACTCCACACGAACAGTTACTTCACGGCTTTCTCAACCGGCCCGAGCGTCCGGACGGTGCCAACCAATTCGGGAGAGACCAGCACGAGAGTATCGTCTTTGAAAATGCGGAGATAGTTCGCATCCACTCGTTTACCGTCGGTGGTCAATACCACCATGGCTCCGTCTTCGAGTTTCGCCAAGGCGACCTTCTTGTCGACCGCTTTGCCATCGGCCGTGAAGATTTGCAGCTCCTTGACGTCACCGAACTCCACTTGGAGGATCCGAAAGGTTTGTATTTCGCGTTCGAGTGGAGGCCCGCCATTGGGTGGAGTGGTCGTGACCGTCCGTTTTTCTTCGCGGCGAATGGTAATTAGGACTTTGCCGTCCGAGTTGGGCTTGAGTTCGACAATCCGCGGGGCCGCACCAACCGTCGGAAGATCTTTCGGCACCGGCGCCGACGGGGCCAAGAGTGCCAGCGCCAAGGCGAAGGGGAGGAGCATGGTGGGTGATCCTGAAAAGGGTTGCGATGGGAGTGAGTCTAGCAGAGTTTTTGCCAGGAGAATAGTTGAGCCGTGGGGGAGATGTGAAGTCTTCTTTTCGTTGGAGTTCAACCTTCAGGTTGTCTTCGTCGGAACCGAGTCTTCCAGGTTCCGACGTCGGCGAGGGTCGGGCTTCGCCGACACGCCCGCCCGAAAAGATCGACACAGCTTGTTCACGATTTCGCCCAACGTCGCTTCCGAATCCAACCGAGACCCATGCCGACCAAGCCGATGCCGCCCATCAGAATGGTGGACGGTTCGGGGGTGGCGGCCGTTTCCACCCGGACATCGGCGTCGATGAAGGCCACACCGCCCGCACCCGCGCGCTGTTTCAATTCGACATGGTAGCGGTTCTCCCCGAGTCGCAAACTCTCCGAAGCGAGCCACGGGCCAGTGGGATTGAAGATGTAAAACGACTCCGTGCGGTCGTACAGGTTGTGGGGAGGATCGAAAGCCGAGAGGGCACTCTCGGAGACTTTGCCGTCGAACGCGATGGTTCCCCGCTGGCCGGATTTGACGTCCTGCAATTCGAACGCGAACTGGAACGAAAAGGGGACTCCGTTGAGATAGTAGTAAGAGTTCGGTGCGTACGTTGTGCCTGGTCTGGCGTCCCCAACTGTGACGACCGCAGAGCCTTGGGCCGAACCGGCTGGACGATTCGACACGTCGGCCGTTGCTGTCGAATTGGCGTTGCCTCCGGACAGTACCGCTCTGTCCCATCCCTCCAAGGGGAGCACTTTCTTGAACTGCCTCAGATTGGAATAGCCCGACGAATAATTCCAGGTGATCGGTTCGGCCCGCAGCGAATCCGACACCAGCGTGAGCCAGACGGCGACCAGTGCCCAACGTGCGATCATCATGAATCGATTCTCCTCGGCGAAGCTCGCAATGAGCTGCCGACTTGTACCGGAATCGAGGTGTGTCGACAATCCCAACGGGGGCGACTCACTCTATTATGCTCGTCATTCTGGGCGGTGCACTTGTTTCCATTGGTTCCACAGCGGGGTGGGGGGTGTTCTCCGTGGAAACAAGTGCACCGCACAGAATGACACATTTCTCTCGAATTCAGACGATTCACCCCACTCGATTCGTGCCTGTCCGGAAATTCCACTTGACTGGCACGGAAAAAGACTAGACCATCTGCAACGACCGGATGCGCACCCGCTTGCAGGATACCCCCACCATGGCCACGGATACGGCCCCCGACGTCACCTTCACAATTGTGGATTCCCCGGCCGTGCGGCTCGATCCTATCCCCCAGCCGCGCCGGCACTACTGGCAATTGCCACTATTTGTCGTCGGTGTTGCCGCGGCAATTGCTGCTTGGCGCGCCTTCCCACCGCTGCCGGATCATCCGTCCGATCTGTTCCAGAGAGATCTGGTGTCGTTGAAGCAAGCGGTGGATCGCAAGCCGCTGGATGCCAACGCGATTGCCGAAGCGGGTCGCAAAGTGGAAAGTGGCTACGAGCAATATCCCACCGAAGCGAATCAGGCGCATTTCTTGCTCGGTTCGATGTACACTATCCTCGCCGAGGCGGGTACCGATAGCCCGGAAAGCTGGAAAAAATCAGCCGGGTATTTCGCCAAATGCGACGCACTGAAGTTGGCGGACAAAGCCGACCAAGGCCGCTGCGTGTTCCGCTCGGCGAAAGCCACCGCCGCCATCGGGGCCGGGAATCCGGTGGCCTTATTGCCCGCGCTGCAAGCCGTACCGACCGGTGACGAAATTGGCGAGCGTTCGCGGCTCATTGCCGAAACGTGCCTGCGACTCAACCCACCCGATTACAAACGTGCCAAGGAAGAACTCTCGGCGTTCCTCAGTGGGCCGCAACGTTCGGCGCCGGGGATCGTCGCCAAGTACCGCCTCAAGCTTTCGGAACTCTGTTTGCTCACGAACGAGCCGGAAAAAGCCCGGGCGTGGTTGCAACAGATCGACAAGAACGCCGCCCCCGATGTGCAGGCCCTCGCCAAAGTGCAACTCGCTCGCTTGGCAGCTGCCGACAACAACTGGAAAGAGGCGGTCGGCCTGTTCGCCGCGGCGCAAGCCACGCCCGGCCTGCCCAACGATCAACTCGGCATAATCCGCTACGAAACCGGCAAAGGTTATCTTGCACTCAACAACAAGGTGGAAGCGGCCGCCTTCTTTGAACGGGCCGCGGCGGAAGGTGGCTCCGCGAGTGTGGCCAGCAGCATGAAGCTCGCCGAACTGGCGACCCGAGATCCGATGGCCAAGGGGAAGCGCACCGTCGCCGCCGAGCAACTCGAAGTGGTGGTGAAGGATCTCAAGCCGGGCGTCGAATTCCAAAACGCGCATGTGAGTCTCGACGACGTCCGGAACACCTTCGAAGAGACGATTCAAGTCTGCCTCACGGAAGGGGACTACGCCTCGGCACTGCGCAGCATCGCCGCGTACCACGCGGTGGCGTTGCCGGGGCGCGACCGCGAACGCAAAGCCGAATGCTACGGTGCGTGGGCCACCACCTTGGCGGGTCAGTCGACACCGGATGCCGCGCAGATGGCCAAAGAGAAGTGGAAACTCGCGGGTGACGAATACACCGCGCTTGCGGTGAGCCACCCGATTCCGCTGGCCAAGGTCGACCTGTATCGCCGGGCCGCATCGTGTTTGCGTTCCTCCGGCGACGACCGCGCCGCCCTCGACCAGCTCGATCAATTAGTGTTGGTCGGCGGGATCACCCCCGATCAAACCGCCCCGGCGTTCTTGGAGCGGGGCGAGATCTTGCTGAGCCAAAAGAAGTTCACCGAAGGGGTGGACGCCTTGAAGAAAGCGATCTCCAGTACCGGCCCCACCGCAACAGTAGCCCAAGTGAAGTTGGCCCGGGCCCACCTCGACGAAGGCCGCCGCAAACTGAGTACCCCAGCGTCGGCGACCGAAGGCAAGGGATTGATCGAACTCGGCAAGAACCTGTTGACGCAAGTGGCGAACAAAAATTATGAAACGCCTGTGGAACGCGAAGCCCAGCAAGAAGCCTTGTACGATCTCGGCAAGGCACTGATGCCGCAGAACCTCGTCGAAGCGGAGGCCCGCTTCCGACAACTCGTCGATTCCAATCCGGGAGGAGTCTTCGCCGAACGAACCAAGCTCTACCTCGGCAGTTGCTTGCTGCTGCTGGCCCGCGGGGAAAACAAGGGGGGAATGCCACCGGCCGACGCCGAGCGCAAGTTGACCGAGGCCCTCGGCATCTTCGAGTTGCTCGCACAATCGAAGACGCCCTTCATGCAATCCCAGGCCGACATCCGCATCGTCAATGCGACGCTATTGCTCAAGAAATACGACGAGATGCCGAAGCTCTGCAACGCCACCGCCGAACGATACAAAAACAAGCCCGAAGAGTTGATCGTGCTGAAGATGCTGTACGGATCGTATTTGCGGTCGGATCAGCCCGCGCTCGCCACCAGAACGGTGGCCCGGATGGAAGACACTTTCGGCGCCATGCCCGAGGCCGCGTTTATCGGCGGCATGGAAGAGTTCACCAAAGTGTACTGGCAAAAGTGGTTCGAAGAGTTGAAGCGTCGGTAAGGGTGCGTCCAACGAGTACTTCCAAAAATGGTTGCTGGCTCGCCTTTCTCATGGGCCTTAAATTAGGCAGCTTAGCTCAACCTTCCTGATTCCGCCGATCCCGCAGCTTCGCGCCGTTCCGCAGTTTAACCCCGATACTCCGGCTGTTTGGTCGTCTGACCCCGCCAATGGCCGAAATCCATCTTGATTCATTCAAGCCATGTGGGAATGCTACCTCAATACATATGGGGGGATTCCATGCGGCGATGGGGGCGATGGTTGCCGTGGATGGTGCTTTTGCTCGCGGGGTGCAAACTCTTCGAGAAGAAGCCCAGTGAAACTGCCGGTGGCCTTTCGACGCTACCGTCGGGCGAAACCACGTCGCGTCCCAAAGATCCTGTCGGCCCCCACTGGCTTGAAGACCCCGGCGCGACTTGGGACAAGAACAAGTCGCCGCCGTCCAGCACGTGGGTTCACCCCAACGATCGCTCGTTCGACCTCAAGGGCGAATCGCGCGGGTTGCTCGCCGGATTCGTCGAAACTCCCGAAGGTCGCAAGGCCGGCAAAGTCGAAGTCCAAGTGCAACCGACCGAAGGGGGCAACGCGGAACCGTTCGGCATCGTGACCCTCCCCGACGGCTCGTTTCTTCTGAATAACTTGAAACCGGGCCAATCGTATACGCTCACGGCACGGGTCAAAGATGGCACTCGTTCGCTCGTCGGCCGCGTGATCACCAAGGCCCCGAATGCCACCATTCGCATCCCGTTGATTGAAGGCGAAGTCACGGAGCCAACTCGGCCCGTGGCACCGGCCCCTGAGAAGCCGAAATTTGGGCCACCGGCTATGATCGCCCCCGAACTCGGGCCGTTGCCACCGCCTGGATCAGGGCTGCAATCGAATGGCCCGCGCTACAATCCGGGCAGCCGCGATTTGCCCACGCCAATCGCACTCGATCAAGATTCCCGAGTCTTCCCCGCCGCGGGCGACGATCTGCCCCGCAACGGTGGTGGATACGCGCCCATCGACCCGACGGATGGTTTGGTTCCACTGGAAAGCCCCGTGCGGCCAACTCGCCCGGAACTTTCCACGGCTGGCCCCAGCCCCGATTGGCGTGCCCCGGCCGCGACGATTCCACGCACGGGGAGCACCGTGCCGTTGCAGCGGAACGAAACCCGACGCACCGAGACTGGAGATGCCTTCCAAGCGGTCGATACCCAAGGGCGCACTCGCACATTCCCGAGCGGTCAGCCCGGCGGCCTCTTGCTCGTCGACTTCATGACCACGACGTGCCTGCCCTGCGTGAAAGTGATCCCGGTGCTGACGGCGATTCAAGAAAAGTACGCCGCACGCGGTTTGGACGTTATCGGCATCACGTGCGACGACGAACCATTGAAGACCCGGCAAGTGTATGCCGACAAGTACCGCACCAAGCACGACTTGAACTACCCGATTTACACCGAACCAAGCAAGCGCCCCGGCGACTTGATGAAGCGTTTCGGCATCGATCGCTACCCCACCGCCGTCCTCCTCGATTCGAGCGGAGCCGTCCTCTGGCAGGGTAACCCCAGCAAAACGAAAGAATTGTTAACAGCCATCGAAGACAATTTGCGGGGCAGGTGATGTTGGGGGACGGGCACACGCCCCACTCATATCTCCACTTCCCGTCCCAGTCCGTGCGCTCGCGCTTGTTCGACGACCTTCACTCCGACGGCGATATCTTGAATCCCGAGACCAAGCGATTTGAACACGGTGATGTCATCCGGCGATTCACGACCGGGATAACGGTTCACTAGCACGTGCGCGAATTCCTTGACGTCGGGCCAACTCAGAACATGCTCCCCCATCGCCGCGACGAAGTCGCCCGCCTCCAATCGCCCCTGATCTTTGCTGTCGATGGTCACCAATTTGGCGCGACGGAACACCTCCACATCGGCTTCGGCGCTGGCCAAATAGTTCGACCCCATCAAGTTCACATGGGAGCCGGGGGCCAACCATTCACCGAGTAGCACCGGCTCCCGAGACGACGTTGCCGTGATGACGATGTCGCGGTTCGCCACCGCATCGCGTGCCGTGGCCACCGGTTCCACTGCGACCCCGCACACGTCGCTCATTTCGGTGGCGAAAGCGCTCCGTTTGGCTTCATCGCGGCCGAACACTTTGGCACTGTGAATCGACCGCACTTTGCAGATCGCTTCCAACTGGGTGCGGGCTTGGCGACCGGTGCCGATCATCCCCACGGTGCGGGCGTCGGCGCGGGCCAACTTTTTCGTGGCGACGCCACTGGCGGCGCCGGTGCGGACTTGGCCGAGATGATCCGCGTCGAGGATGGCCGTGAGGCCACCGGCTTTCGCATCGAAGAGATAGATTTTGAACTGCGGATAGAAGCGACCGGTGGTATATGCTTTGAAGCCGAGGGCACCGAGTGTTTTCGCAGCCGCCGGTAGCACGTGGAGCATCACGGTGTCGGTCTGACAGCGCTGCCGGGGGATGTTCACCGCTTCGTCGAGAGCCAGTTTGCGGAACGCGGCTTCGACGGCGGTGAGGGCGAGATCCATCGTGAGGACACGTCGGACATCGTCTTCGGTGAGGAGGAGTACAGGCATGGGATGATCCTGGCACGGAGGCGAACCGCAAGAAGGACTGTGACGCGCCCGCCGGGAAAAGTCAAATCCGCGCCGTGCGAACCTTTCCCCGAAGCGAAGCCTCGGTTAGAATAGGAAAAGCGAACGGAGAGGTGGCAGAGCGGTTTAATGCATCGGTCTTGAAAACCGAAGTAGGATTCGTCCTACCGTGGGTTCGAATCCCTCCCTCTCCGCTTGATTTTTGCACGTCGGAATCGTCGAAATCACTTTAAAAACCAGGCTTTTCGGGGATTCCCCGGAAAGCGTGTTTGCTTCCCGGAACTGGCTTTGGGGACAAATTGGGGACAACGCGGCACTCGCGTTGGATCCGCATCGCTTGTCTCCTCGCGAACAATTCGACGGGGAGGAACGCTCACATGGCGTCCTTGGAACAACGCGGGAATCGCTTTCGGGTCAGCTTTCGCCTGGGCGGTGCGAAGCACCACGTCGGTGTAAAAGCAGCCGACCGAAAAGAGGCCGAAGCGGGCTTGGCTCGCCTGGAAGAAAACCTGCGGCTGGTAGAACGGGGTCGCTTGATCGTGCCGGAAGGTGCCGATGTCGGCTTGTACCTCATCAGCGACGGACGACTCGAACAAAAAGTCGAGAGTGTGCAATCTACTCGATTGTCGGAATTGTTCCGGGCCTACCGGGAACAGTTCACAGTCGGTGTGAAGGAGAAGGTCACCCGGAAGATGGAAGACATCCATCTCAAGCACGTCTTGCGAATCCTCGGCGATGTGACCGTGACGGAAGTCACGGCGGGTGCGGTGCAACGATTCGTCGATACGCGAAGTCGGGAAACCTATCTCGGGAAGACGGTGAAGACGACTACGGTTCGCAAGGCGGTGGCCACCTTTCGGTTCGTCATGAACTGGGGCGTGAGACAGGGCCGCACGAAAACCAATTCCCCGGACGTGGACTTGTTCTTCGCCAAGGAACGGCAGGCCGAGCCGTTTCGGACCTTTGAACAGATTACGCTCATCCTCGCTCGTGGTGGCTTCGACGCCGCGCGGATCAAGGAGCTCTGGGATGGTCTGTTCCTGAACCCCGATGAAGTGTCCGAAGTGTTGGAGATCGTTCGGAAGAAGACGGCTTCCGCATGGCTCTATCCGTTTTTGGTGACGGCGGCGCACACGGGTGCTCGTCGCGGCGAGTTGTTCCGGTCGCGGGTGGAGGATTTCGACTTCGGTGGCAAGCTGATACTGATCCGGGAACTCAAGCGTAGCCGTGCCAAGGAGACGTTCCGAACGGTCGATATGGCTCCGCTTTTGGAAACCGTGATGAAGGATTACTTTGCGACGATTCACCCCGGCGGGATGTACTCATACTCCTCGGTGGCCGGTCAGCAGATCACCGATGGCTAAGCGTGGAAAGCGTTCCGTACGGCGGTCGGCTCAAGCCGTTGGAAGGTGCTGCGTGGCTATCACGCCTTCCGCCATTCGTTCGCATCGAACTTGGCTGCGGCCGGAATCGATGCTCGCGTGATCTGCGATCTGATGGGCCACCAAACGGAAGATATGGAGAAGCGCTATCGGCACTTGTTCCCCGAACAACGACGGGCAGCGGTGCTGTCGATCTTTGGGAAGGTTGCCCAAATAGGACAAGATTTTGCCAACACTGTCGGCAAAATTGCAACGTAACTATTTCGTCTGGTAGACACGGTCAAGATGACCCACGTCCAAGGCCCGACGTGCTCACTCCAGCACCTCGGGCGATTCTTGGCCGTACTACACGACGAAATTTCACTCACAGCCTGTGAGTGAATTGCAATTGTGCAGCAAGCTGCTGCACAACTCAGTCAGATATTAACTCTATTCGCTGGGCTTCTCTGCTACCAGGCAGTTTCTGGCGAGTTCGGCGGCTGTGTGGAGTTTTTGCTGAAGAAGCTCCCGCGACGGCAACTGAGTGAGATAGCTCGCCACGCGGATACTGCTCGCATCGAGTTCGAGAAGTTCCACCGTTTCGCCGCCCGCTTTCTCGCACAAAATGAGGCCAATCGGGGCTTCCTCACCGGGCTGCTTTTCGTGCTTATTCAACCAACGAAGATAGAGTTCCATCTGGCCTTTGTGGGCGGCTTCGAACTTCTCCAGTTTGAGTTCGATAACGACGAGTCGTCGCAGATGGCGATGGTAGAACAGTAGATCGATGTAGTGGTCGTCGCCGTCGATAATGATCCGTTTCTGGCGGGCCACGAAGGCGAATCCCACACCGAGTTCCAAGATGAACGCTTCCATCTCGGCAAGGATCGCACTTTCGAGGTCTTTTTCAGAGTACTTTCCTTTCAGCCCCAAGAAGTCTAGGAAGTACGGATCGCGAAAGACGAGATCGGGTGAGAGTTGATCTTCCTTGCGGAGTTTGGCGAGTTCGTGTTCGACGAGCAACTTCGGCTTCTTGGAAAGGGCCGTCCGCTCGAAAAGCATTCCGCCAATCTTGGCACGAAGGGTGCGAACACTCCACCGTTCGATGCGGCACATCTCGGCGTAGAAGTCGCGTTTGAGTGGGTCATCCATCGGGAGTATTGCAAGGAAGTGACTCCAACCGAGTTGTCGAGCAAGCTGCGAGACAACATCGACACTCACAAACAGTTCCGCAAACTGAATCATTCGAAAGAGGTTCGATCTCGAAAAGCCATTCCCGTACTCCGTGGCCAATTGTCGTGACAGTGTCACGACAATCTCCTGGCTGTACTCCGCCCGCTTGTTCCCAAGGATTTCGCGGCGAATCCGCTCACCGACCGACCAGTACAGAAGCACCAACCCGGCGTTCACCGCCAAGGCGACTTGTTCGCGACCGGCCTCGATCAGGCTACGAATGTCACCCAGGAGTTGTACCTCCGGAGCAAGACGTGCGACCGCTTTCGGCTTGATACCTTTCTCGGATTTCTTCTTCATGCTGTCTTTTACCACAAAGCCAATTCTTGCGACAGTGTCGCAAGAATTGAAAAGCCTTAGCGATTACCGAACTCCCAAGTTCAGTGGCAATAATCCGTCCCGCTCCAGTCGTTGCAACTCGTTGTGGCTGATGACCCAAGCTTTGAAGGCTCCGCGTCCACTGCCGCGCTTCTCGGCGCGGACTCGGCCCAGGCGGCACCATTCCCGGACGGTGAATTCGGCTTTGCCGAGAAGGTTGGCCACCTCGCCGGTACTGTACCAATCGCGTATTGCCTGTTGGCTTCGCAGTTCCGCCAAGGCCGCCTCAATCGTGCTGAGTTTGGCCAGCAAGACGGGCCAATCGAGAAGATGTGGCGCAGCGGAATCCGGTGTGGTATTGTTCATCGGAAGAGTCCCTTGATGGCTGTCGTTTGAAAGTAGCCGAGATGTGAAAAAAAGCCCATCTGGAAGGCTCAGTTCCAGATGGGGGGTTTAATAAATCAGATCATCGACATGATCCACAAAGCGAGGTTGAGCGAGCTGAGTGCAATCGCAGTGTCGATTGATGTCCACGGGCGGGACTCTTTCTTTTTTGCAACCAACTGCATCACGTTCCCATGAACGCGACGATAGTCCGTTTCAAAGCGAATGTAGTCCGGAAGATCCTTGCCTTCGACCACATGAATGTTGCCCTTGCGGTCATACCATTCGATGCGATGAAAGTGTCGATTCTTCACGTCACCGTTTTCGACAATCGTCACCATTGTAAACAACTCACTGCCCTGTTTTTGAGCCATAGCTCCTTTCCTAAATGTGCCCGCTGCAAACCTGGGAAGAATTCCCAAGTCTGCCAGTCCAGGCGGTTTATGATCGATCACGAAAAAAACCAAAACCCCACGCGGGGGTTGTGGCTCGCCGGCAAAACAAGATCGAACGCATCAATCTTCCGCGTCCACGGACGCTTTTCATTTGCCGGCGATGGTTGACAGAACACGCGCAGTGTCTGTCGATTCCTTCTCGGTGAAGAGAAGTCAATCCAATTGGTGCGGGATGATTGGGGGCCACGAGAGAACACGGGGCGGCTCACATCTCGCTATCGAGATCGAGCTGTGACTTCAATCGTTCGAGTCGCTCGGCTTTGACTTCCACGGCCCGCGACTCGGCGGGGGTTGTTGTCGGAGTGATGGTGTAGCCGCTGCCACTCGCCAGCGCGAGAATCACCGTTTCTGTTCCTTCAACGTCCGTGTCATCGACGGCGGCGATGGAGATCGGTTTCGTCGTCTCGCCGCTGGCGAAGCTGACCGAACCGCCGGTGGTTCCGGCGCCCGCGTAGTCCACGCTGTTCGTCGCGGTGCCGGTCGGCCCTGCGTGATTCACCGTCAGGGCGCCGGTGCCGCTGCTCCGATGCACCGTGAACAAGCCGGTCGCCCCGCCTTCGGTGGCGTGCGTGTCGCCCGTGATCCAGACCGT